>DATKRH010000021.1:0-5934 GCA_035532295.1 Streptosporangiaceae bacterium | reverse complement strand
TGCCGCTGCTTGCTGTAACCGGACTGCTTGAAGAAAAATTCACTTAGCCCTTTTCATCCTGATCTTGGAGCGGTCGTCCGCTTGGGCTGATCACGGCGGCGTGTCGGCTTGGGGCAAAGTACCCAACAACCCTTGAGTTCCCGGGGCGGTTTCTCTCTCGTGTCGGCCCTGGGCCTGGGTGTTCCCGTGTGATCACAGGCGGGTTCTGCGGTTGAGTGTATTTCATGTTTCCTGAGAGTCTATCGTCGTACTCGTTGCTCTTTCGGGTCTCATGAAACCAGGTGGTGCCGGTGGCGCTTGCGGTCGTTCACGATCTGCGCGAGGCGCGCGCCCCGGCCGGGCCAGACGAGCTCGCCGCGTTCGAGACCGACACCCTGGCCGGGCTTGTCCTGGCGCGGGCAGCGGCGGGCCTGGCCGACAGCACCATCGCCGGCGAGGTGATCTGCCTGGAGCAGGTCAGGGCGTGGCTGGGCCGGCCGCTGTGGACGATGCAGCCCGCCGACGCGGACGCCTACTTCGGGCAGGTGCTGCACGGCGCGGCCAGGGGCACCAGGCTGGCCCGGGCACAGGCACTGAAGACCTATTTCCTTTTCCTGGAGCTGCGGCACAAGATCGAGATCCACCAGATGACCGGGCACGTGGTGGCATGCCCGGTCGATGAGGTTAACCGGCCGCGGGGCAGCCAGGACGCCGCGCTGCGGATCCCGCCCAGCCAGGCCCAGGTCGCGATGCTGTTCGCCGGGTGGCGCGGCGAGCTCGCGGGATGCCGCAAGTTCGCCCCGGGCGCCCGGAACTACGCGGCCGCGAGGCTGATGGCCGAGGTGGGGCTGCGGGTCAACGAGGCGTGCCAGCTGGACCTGGACGACGTCAAGTGGGACCTGGGCCGGTTCGGGAAGATCCACGTCCGGATGGGCAAGGGATCCCGGGGGTCCGGCCCCCGGGAGCGGATGGTCCCGCTCATCAACAACGCGCGGGCGACCCTGGAGTGGTTCGTGCAGGACGTGTGGGGGCACTTCGACGATGACCACGCGCGGCCGGGGGCGCCGCTGCTGCCCTCAGAGCGCAGGAACCCCGACGGGACCTGCGCCCGGGTCGGCGACGAGGCGCTGCGGGCCGCGCTGGCCGCCGCCGCAGCGGCTCACCTGCCGGACTGGCGGGGGCGCGTCACCCCGCACCTCTTGCGGCACTACTGCGCCAGCCAGCTGTATGCGAACGGGATGGACCTGGCCGCGATCCAGGAGGTCCTCGGCCATTCCTGGGTCGTCACCACCATGAATTACATCCACGTTCACCGCACCCACGTCGAGGACGCCTGGATCTCCGGCCAGCAGCGCGCCGCCGGGAAGCTGAAGGGGCTGCTGACATGACCACCGGCGCCCCGGCCGCCGGGCAGCCCGCGACGCTGGCGGCCGCGCTGCGGGCAGGCGCGGCCGGCCTGTACTGCGCCGAGGCGGGCGCCGAGCTGCTGATCACGCAGCGGTCCTGGCTGTCCCGCGGCGATTTCGCCCCGTTCGTCATTATCGCCTCGCGCGCGGCCGGCCAGCCGGTGACGGCGGCGGTCGACTGGAGCGCCGCGATCACGGCCCTGGACGGCGGCACCCTGCCGTGCAGCAGCGGGGAACGGCGGATACTTCACCTGGCGGCGAGCATCGCCGCCGGGATACCCGCCGACCTGGGCGAGGCGCTCACCGGGCTGGACCGTGCCGGTATCGCTGCGGCGGCCAGGGCGGTCCTGCACGCCGGCGGGCACCGGGGAGCCACGGTCACCCTGCCGCCGGCCATCCCGCCTCACTTGCGGAGAAAGGGTGAACGATGAAGTGGAACCTGCGGCTGGCCGCCGCCCACCGCGGCATCTGGACGGCCAGCGAGATGCAGCGGATGCTCGCCGCCCGCGGCCTGTCCGTCAGCGCCGGGAAGATGTCCGGCCTGTGGTCAGGCAGCCCCGCCAGCGTCAAGCTCGGCGAACTCGACGTCATCTGCGCCGTCCTGGGCTGCGGGATCGAGGAACTGCTGCTGCCCGAGCCCGGCAAGGTCTCCGCGCCCGCCGGTGAGGAACAACGCCAGCACGCCGCCGCGCCGGCGGCCGGCGGGCCGGCGGTCACGCCCAGACGCCGCGACGGCCGCTCCCTGCCGCCGCCCTGAGGTGGGCAGGTCCAGGAACCCGGCCCGCGACCTGCCCCGCAGCTGCACCGACTGCCTGGCCTGGGGAGTGATGTTGCAGATACGGTGCCGGGCCTGCCGCTCGTTCCGCGACGGCAACCGGGACGAGCGCGGGTGCACCGGGTGCGGCCGGGTCCTGCGGGTGAAGAACGGGTACTGCTGGCTGTGCTGGGTCCAGCTGTCCGGCGGCCGTGCCTGGGAAGGGACCGCGCCCCCGGCGGTAGCCGCCCTGGCCGCGGCCGGCGTGAAGATCAGCTGTCACCAGCTGTTCTTTGACCGGATGGCACCGCGCACGGGAGCCTGGACGGCGGAAGCCGCGCAGCGCCGCCCGTGCAGGGCCCTCCCCCCCGAAGCCGCCTGGATCCAGCCGTCGCTGCTGACGCCAGCCGCCCGCCCGGGCCGCCGCCCGCCGGCCAGCCCGTCCCTGGCCGCCGCGACCCGCATCGCCGACCGCCTCGCCGAAACCCGCGGGTGGTCCGGCGAGGTCCGCCGCCGGGTCCGCCAGGGACTGGCCATCACGCTGGACGGCCACCAGGAAGGCGAGGACGTCGCGTGGCCACGGGCACTGCCCTCGCTGCGGGCACGGCACTTGCCCTCCAGGCACGTCGCAGGGGTCCTCCGGCAGGCGGGCCTGCTGCAGGACGACCCGCGCCCCGCCTTCGACGCCTGGCTGGACCGCAAGCTCGGCGGCGTGGCCGGCGGGATCCGCCGCGACGCCGAACGCTGGCTGCGCACCCTCAAAGACGGAGGCCCCCGCAGCCGTCCCCGCCACATCGCCACCGTCCACAGCCACCTGGCCAAAGCACTGCCCGCGCTGCTGGACTGGTCGGCACGCTACCACCACCTCCGCGAGGTCACCCGCGACGACATCCAGGACCACGTCCGCGGCCTGCACGGCTCCCATCGGCATAACGTGCTGGTAGCCCTCCGCTCGCTGTTCGGGTCCTGCCTCTCGGCCGGCGTGATCTTCCGCAACCCCGCCCGCGGCATCAAGGTCGGCCGCCGCCCCTCCTTCACCGTGCTGCAGCCGCTGGGCCAGGACGACATCGACGATGCCGTCGCCGCTGCCGCTACCCCGGTGGCCCGGCTCATCGTGGCCCTGGCCGGCGTTCACGCGGCCCGCAGCAGCACCATCTGCGCCCTCCTCCTGAGCGACGCCGACCCGTGCAGCGGCCGCCTGCTCCTGGGAGGCAAGCCCCGCCCCCTCGACGACCTCACCGCCCGCCTGCTCCGCACCTGGCTGGAGAGCCGCCGTGCCAGATGGCCGGGGACCGCCAACCCGCACCTGCTCATCAACGCCCAGACCGCCCTGGGCACCCGGCCGGCCAGCCGGACCTGGGTCAACACCGCCCTGCGCGGCCACGCCGCCACCGTCGAGGCGCTGCGCGTCGACCGCCAGCTCGAGGAAGCCCTCGCCACCGGCGCCGACCCGCTGCACCTGGCAGTCACCTTCGGCCTGGACCCCGGCACCGCCGTCCGCTACGCATCCAGCGCCCGCCAACTCCTCCAGGCCGCCGCCGAGCAGCGGAACCCGGCAGGGATCCTGCCGAACCCAAGGCCCGGATCCACCCAAGAACGCTGAAGACCCCTCAGTTCCCGTCGGCAAGCCCTCAGTCCGGCTGAACTCCGGGCAAAGGGGGGCTCCTGGTAGGCGTTGGGTATCGAATCCTCGCCCGTCCAGGAGCCCTTGTGCTTTCTTATCTGCCTGACGTCGTTGATGCAAGCCGGACATCGGGGTCCCTGGTCGCGGGGACGCCGGCGGGAACGGTTGTGGTGCGGGCCGCTGGCCTGCGGGTTCGCGGCGGCGGGACGGTCGCGGCGGGGGATGCGGTGCCGTCGGCGGGCGAGCTGGCGGTGTTCTGCCGCCCGGTGGTGACAGCCCCGGCTGTGGTCCGCAGGGACGGCAGCGTGCGGGCGGGTGGGTGGCTGCCGGATTTCGTGCGGCTGGGCGAGCTGGAGCGCCACCTCGGCGACGGCGTGATCGAGGGGCTCGTGGCGGCGGCGCTGGAGCGGGGCCGGCTGAAGCGGCGGCAGCGGCGGCGGATCATGTCGTATCCGCTGGTCATCCGGCTGATGCTCGCGATGACCCTGGCGCCGGACGCGTCGTACTGCGAGGCGCTGGCCCGCCTGGCCGGGCTGCTCGCGGACGTCCCGTTCGCCCTGGAATGGCACGTCCCCACGGAGAAGGTCATCACCGGCTGGCGGCTGCTGGTGCCGGCGGACCTGCTGGAAGCCCTGTTCTGGCAGGCGGCCGGGCCGCTGGTCAGCGACGATGAGCCGCCGGCGGTGCTGCTGGCCGGGATGGCCGTATGCGCGGCCGACGGGATGCTCGTGAATATCCCGGACACGCCGGAGAACCGGGCGATGTTCGGCTCGACCGGGACAGGGGATGATTCCGCACCGTTCCCGCAGCTGCGGATCGTCGCGCTGACCGCCCGGGCCGGCCGCGCCATGCTGGGCGCGATCCCGGGCAGCAGCCGCGCCGGGGAGCAGACCCTGCTGGCCCGGCTGGTGCGCCGCCGCCCGGAGCTGTTCGCCGGCCGCGTGATCTGCTTCGACAGGAATTTTCCGGGCTATGACCTGATCACGGCGATCCTGGGCGCGGGCGGCCACGTCGTGGCGCGGGTGAAGTCCGGGATCAGCCTGCCGGCGGAGCCCGGCGGCGG
The DNA here is from genome assembly GCA_035532295.1 of Streptosporangiaceae bacterium. Classification (GTDB taxonomy): domain Bacteria; phylum Actinomycetota; class Actinomycetes; order Streptosporangiales; family Streptosporangiaceae; genus DASUBV01. The sequence goes on along the minus strand of DATKRH010000021.1, from coordinate 1,108 downwards.
CTGGCTGCCCGACGGGTCCCGCCTGACCTGGCTGAACGCGCCGTCCGGGAAGAAAGAAGACCGGCTGCCGGTGCGCGCCGCCGAGCACAACGCGGTCCTGGCCTGCGGCGACGGGAAGGAAGTATCGGAGACCTGCACCGTGATCACCACCCTGCTGGACCATGAGGCCGCGCCCGCGGACGCGGTGCGGGAGACGTACCTGACCCGGTGGAGCGCGTCGGAGACCACGTTCGGCCAGGACAAGGCCACCATCACCGGCGCCGGGGACCGCACGTCTGGCCCGGTGCTGCGGTCCGGGTCCCCGCGGCTGGTCATCCAGGAAGCCTGGGCCTGGCTGACCGCCACCCAGCTGGTGCGCGCCAGCGCCGCAGCCGCGCTCCGCAGCGAGACGGCCGCCGCCCGCGCCCTGCGCCGCAGGGACAGCGCCCTGGTCACCGCGGACGAGGAATCCTTCACCGCCGTCTGGCGCCACGCGGTCCGCTCCATGACATCCACCCAGGTCACGGCAACGTCATCACTGCAAGCGCTCGCCGCCGCAGCCGGCAGCGCCGCCCGCGCCGCGCTGCACACCCTCAACGTCCCCGGCCGGCAGCGCCGCTCAGAACGCGCCCAGAAAGCGCGCCCGAAATTCCCGCACGCCACCGCCACCAAGACAACCGTCACCGGGAAACCCGAGGTCACCGTGTTCGCGCCCGGTTTCTACTAGCCCGCTCGCCGTCACCCCAGCCCGCCAGGAAGGAGGAACCGCCCCGCGCAAGCGGACCGCGGACCGTGGAACCGCGCGCCACCCCGCCGCGACACGCGGGCAAAAACCATGACCGCACCCATCTAGAAACAGACTCCATGACATATACAGAACACCGGCACCACAAGACCCCAGGAAGTCGGAAACACCTAAAGTCCGTGGTGTTGGGGTATGGCCCAGGTGTGCATGAGGATTCGGGACGGCGGGAGTTGGGTGCCAGTGGTAGGACCAGACCAGCTCACCGCTGGCGGTCTGCAGCTCGTAGGCGTAGGCGCGGGTGCTCACCCGCCACGGCGGCCGGCCGGCCTCCTCGGTGCGCACGATCTCGTAGAGCATGCCGATCCGGAGCATGAGCACGGGCCG
>DATKRH010000020.1:0-8282 GCA_035532295.1 Streptosporangiaceae bacterium | reverse complement strand
GGGGTTCCTGCTGCAGGAGCTGGGCTCCGGCTCCGGGATGGCCTGCTGGCGGCGTCTGCGGGACTGGCACAAAGCCGGAGTCTGGCAGCTCCTGCACGAGTCGCTGCCGGCCGAGCTGAACACCGCTGGCGAGCTGGACTGGTTCCGGGCGGTGATCGACGGCTCCCATGTGCGGGCGCTCCAAGGCGGCCCGAAACCGGGCCGAGCCCGGCCATCACCTGATTGCTGAAGCGCATGGCATCCCGCTGGCAGCGTCGCTGACCGGCGGCAACCGCGATGACGTCCCCGGCTCATGCTTTCCTGCACCGCCCGCGGGTCCGGCCGCGCTCCGCCAGGATCAGGGCCCAGTCCCGAGGCGGACACGACGGCGCTCGCTGCCAGGATGCCCGCGGCATGCTCGGTGGCCGCGGCATGCTCGGTGGCCGCGGCCGGATAGCGCGACGATGACGGCATGCTGTTCTAGCCTCGCGGTAGCGTAGGCGTTCCGGCGCGGCGTTCATGGTGGTTCGTGTCCGCGCTGGACAATGCGGGAAGAGAACCAGGAGGCTGGTCGCGTTGCCGTACACGACGACGATGGCCGCCGCGCTATCGGGCGCGACGGTGAGCCAGTTGCGCCATTGGCGTGGTCCTCGCACAGGCCCGCTGCTGGCACCCGAGATCGCGGCCGCGCCGCAGGCCTTCTACTCGTTCCGCGACTTGCTGGCCCTGCGCACGTTCGTGCATCTCCGCGAGCACACGTCTCTTCAGCGGATTCGCGTGGCGATCGGCAACCTGCGCGACCTCGGCGAGGTTCAGCATCTGGCCTCCTACCGGCTTGTCTCCGACGTGGCCGGGAACATCCAGCTCGTCACCGAGGAAGAGGCGGTCGATCTCGTCCGCCGGCCAGGCCAGCGCCAGATCCTCGTCGTCATGGGTGATGTCATCGAGGCCTTCCCGGTGCGGGCGGGCGTGGTCGTGCCGCATCTGCTTCAGCCTCGTGAGCATCTGGCCGTCGACCCGGACACACAAGGCGGCATTCCGGTCATCTCCGGGACGCGGGTGCCCTATGACGCCGTGGCCGGGCTGATGCGTGACGACGTTGCAGCCGAGCAGATCGCCGAGTATTACCCGGCAGTCTCCGCTGAAGCGGCGCGGGATGCTCTGAGCTTCGCGGTATATGTCGATAGCTACAACCCAGCAGCCAGGGCGGCGTGATGCGTGTCCTCATCGATGAGGACACCGCCGTCCAGTTGCTGGGGTCTTTAGCGCACGTCCTTCCCCGGCATCAGGTCGATCACATCACCAGGATTAAGTGGGCTGGCAAGAAGGACCGCAGCGTCCTGACCGATGCGAGAAGCGCCGGATACGACGTGATCATCACAAAGGACCGAAATCAGCTCAGTGATCCGGGCGAGTGCGACGCGATCAAGAGGTCAGGCCTTCATCATGTCCGCTACCGGCAGCGGCAGGAAGGGGCATACGGACTCGGTCTTGCACTAGGCGCGCTTATCTCAGCGATGCCCAAGGTCATGGAGGAGCTGGAGTCGAGCGGCAGCCAGCGCCTGGTGCGCATCGTGGCGCTCGACCCCTCCCCCGCCAGGCGCTTTGAGATCACTGATCCGAAACGACGCCCGCCTTCGGCGTACTGGCCACGGTAGCCCCAGCTCGCATGACCTATCGCCCCTTGCGGCTGAGGCGTGCCGAGCCCGTCATGAAGATCCGGCTGGCAGCGGCCAGCAGCCACCGCCGGCCTGCTCCGCTCGACCGGATATCGGACTATGACAGAGTCTCGGTCGAATGCCCGCGCCACCCGGACCAGCCAGGCGGCCTCACTGGGCAGGTCCGGGCCGGGCATGTGCTGCCATCCCGGGACCCCGCCCGCGGCCAGCACGGATGCCTCCACGGCAGCGGCTGCCTCGTCTCCGGCTAGCCCTGCCGGGTGCACCACCTTGCGGGCAGCGGCGGCCAGTTCCGGATCCACGTACGGCCGCAGCGCCAGTACCGCCTCCCGGATCTCGACCACCGCCCGGTGCAGCCGCACCATCGGACCCGGCCGCCCCGGCACTTCCGGGCGCGCCGCCTCCGGGACCGCGCCAAGCAACGCGGCATGCAACGGCCGTAACTGGCGAAGCAAGCGCCTCGCCGCGGGCCCGGGCAGCCGGCGGTACGCGTGTTCCATGGCCCGGAACACGAGACGCTCGGCCTCATCCTCAGTCCCGGCGATCTGCGTATCGTCCCCGAGGATCAGCCGCGGTGCCTGTCACGCGGGCATTCTCGTCCAGCGGACTATGAGGTGCCAGTGGATTGCTACTAGCGGAAATCCGGTAAGACAGCCCCGGACACCCGGGCAGGAGATCACGGCGGGGCCGGAAGGCTGGCGGGCCGTGGCGGTAACGCGGTCCTCACTGGCGGACGCGGGCGAGGACGAGGGTGATGTCGTCCTCGCCGCGCTGGCGCAGTGCCCGGGTGACGGTCTCGCAGGTGCTGTCCAGCGTGGCGCCGGGCCGGGCCAGGGCGGTGCTGAGCGCGCCGCGCAGCGCGGCGATGCCGTCGTCGAGCGGCCGGGTGCGGCTTTCTGCCAGCCCGTCGGTGTACAGGGCGAGGGTGGCTCCCGGCGGCAGGCTGACCTCGGTGACCTCGAAGGACCCGGTGCCGGCGCCGAGGCCGAGGGGCAGCCCGGGCTGCAGGCCGGGCACCTGGGTCGCGCCGCCGGCCAGGGCCAGCACCGGCGGCGGGTGACCGGCCGTCGCGATCACGCAGGGGTTTCCCGAGGTGTCGATCACGGCGTAAATGCAGGTGGCGAACGACGCGGCGGGCATCCCGGCGGCCATCCGGTCGAGCCGGGAAAGCACCTCCCCGGGCGGCAGGTCCAGGTCGGCGAGGGTATGCGCCGCGGTGCGGAGCTGCACCATGACCGCCGCCGCCTCCGGGCCGTGGCCCATCACGTCCCCCACGATCACCGCCGCCCGCCCGCCGGGCAGCGCGATGATGTCATGCCAGTCCCCGCCGACGACGCTGGCGCCGACCGGCAGGTAACGGTGCGCGACTTCCAGGCCCGCCGGGACGCGCGGCGCACCGGGAAGCAGGCCGCGCTGCAGCGCGAACGCGGTCCGCCGCTCCCGGTGATACAGCCGGGCATTGTCGATGCACACCGCGGCCCGGGACGCCAGCTCGCCGGCCGCCGCGATGTCGCCCGGCCCGAAGTCCGGGCTGCGCTCCGCCCGCCCGAACGTCACGCACCCCAGCACCACCCCGCGGGCCACGAGGGGCACCGCGAGGAACGATGCGTAGCGGGAGGTGAGCTCCCGGCCGCCCGGGCGGCGGGCGATCCGCTCGGCGGTCTCGGCGTCGAGGTGATCGAACAGGACCGGGCCGCGGGTCTCCATCGCCTGGAAACTGGGCGAGTCAACGCCGAAGACGAGCACCTCACCAGGACGCAGCAGGCCGTCGGTGACGGCCGCGCTCTGGCCGCCCAGCCGGGCCACCAGCCGCCGCACCACCGCCACAGGGCCGGCCTCGTACGAGGCGGGCTCATCAGCGGCGAGCAGCCGCTCGGCCACGAAAACGGCCGCCGCGTCGGCGAACGCGGGAACGGCAACCTCGGTGACCTCCCGCGCCGTCGCGGGCAGGTCCAGCGTGGTGCCGATCCGGCCGGCGGCCTCGCTCAGCCAGCCCGGGCCGCCGCGCGGCGCGGCGTCCCGGGCGATCACCAGCGCCCCGGACCCCGGCCCGGCCAGCGGCTCACAGCGGACGGCGACCGGGCCACTGCCGCCCGCGAAGGACATGGTCAGGGTCGCGGCCCAGGCCCGCCCCGCCGCGACCTCGGCCAGCGCCTCACTGGCCAGCTCGCGCTGGCCCGGGCCGGTCATCAGCACCTCACGCACGTCCAGCCCGGTCACCGCCTGCGCCGGACGCCCGAACAGCCGCGCGGCGGCCTCCGGCCAGGAGGCCACCCGCCCCCTGGAGTCCAGGGTGAACGCGGCGAGACCCGCCAGGTCCGGCCCGCGCCGCCGCGGCAGCATGAGCTTGCCGTCCCCGGCTATCGGTGACTCCACCGGTATCTGCACCAGTCCTTGCCGGCCAGTTCGCCGGCCTCGCAGCGGCCTATCCGGGCAACGGCCGCGAGCCATTTCCGTCCCGCGGCAGCGCGGTACGGTCAGCCATTGCCCGTACCCTGAGATATCGTGCAAGCACGGAATGTATCGTAATACCGGCGGAAAGACGCGCCGCGCGCTGGAGGACCGTGGCCAGGCGCGGTCAGCGAGGGGACGCCGGGCACCTGCGGGAGATAGAGGGAGGCGTGATGGCTGGCGAGCCGGGCTGGGTGCCGCCGGGAGTGGACGTCAAGCGGGCGAACGTCGCCCGGGTGTATGACTACTGGCTGGGTGGCAGCCACAACTTCCTGGCCGACCAGGACCTGGGGAGGGCGATCACGGCGGTCGAGCCCAACGCCCGGGCGGGCGCCCGGGCCAACCGGGCGTTCCTCGGCCGGGCGGTGCGGTTCCTGTCCGCGGCCGGGATCGGCCAGTTCCTGGACATCGGCTCCGGCATCCCCACCCAGGGCAACGTCCACGAGGTCGCCCAGCAGGCCTTCCCGGGTTCCCGGGTGGCCTACGCCGACGTGGACCCGGTCGCCATCGCGCACAGCAAGGCCATCCTCGCGGGGAACCAGAACGCCGCGATCACCGACGCCGACCTGCGCGACCCGGGGAAGATCCTCGCTGACCCTGTCGTCCGGCGGCTGATCGACTTCGGCCAGCCGGCCGGGCTGCTGCTCGTTATGGTCCTGCACTTCATCGCCGATGCCGAGGATCCCTGGCAGATCGTGGCCGCCCTGCGGGACGCGCTCGCGCCCGGCAGCCACCTGGTGCTGGCCCACGCCACGAACGAGAGCAGGCCCGCAGTGGCACGGGCCGCCGAGACGGTGTACAACCGCAGCGTCTCCACGAACATCCACATGCGCTCGCGCGCGGACATCCTGCGCTTCTTCGACGGCTTCGAGCTGCTGGACCCGGGGCTGGTCTACATCCCGCAGTGGCGGCCGGACTCCCCCGCCGACGTCCCTGACGACCCCGGCAAGTTCTGGGCCCTGGTCGGCGTGGCACGCAAGGCATAACGCGCCTCTGGGCAGCTTGCGCCGGTGCACTATGTTCAGCCACGTTAGGCACTGGCGGGGAGCGGATTGACGGCGCGGGGCATGCGCTGCTGGCCCGTGCCGTGAAGTCTGCGGGCCAAGGTGCGGGCTTATGCCTCAGCACTTCCGCTGGAGCGTGTTACTGCCGACGGCACGTACCGGCTCCGGAACCCGGCCGCGGCGTCTCCATTCGCAGGGCTCGTCGCGGTACGCTCCACCGGTGCCTAACCCTGATTTCCCGGCGGCTGCGCGTCGGCACCACCAGGACGCGCGGCTCCTGCTGGACGATCGGCGCTGGCCCAATGCGGATCATCTGGCCGGAGTGGCGGCCGAGTGCGGGCTAAAAGCGATCCTGCTGGGTTACTTCGGGGCAAGCCTCGGCAATAACGGCAAGCCGGTGTGGGGACAGGCTGCCAAGACGCTCGGCCACGTCAATCACCTGTGGAGCGAGCTTCCGCTGATTATCAGCGGGCGTTCTGCGCCGGTTTTCGCCGCGCTGATAGCGGGTCCGCCTCCGCAGCCCTTCGCGAGCTGGGACATAGCCGACCGATACAGTGACGGGAACACGATCACGGAACAGTGTGCACGAGAGCATCTCGACATGGCGAGAAAGATCATGGGACTTCTTGAGCAGGCCGTACTTAACGGAGTCGTGCCATGACCATCCGCTTTGACGATGCGTGGGCGAAAGCGCTCGAAGTTGCCAAGCAGGCCGCCGTAAGCACGCACCTGGACGTGGTTCTGGTACGTGACATCCTCGGACGGGTCTCGGTGGTGCTCGATGACTCGGCTGGCGACCCGCCGACAGGCAGCCTGGTGGAAGATCTGGGCGTGAAACTGGCTGCGGAGGCGGGACCCTTCATTATGTCTGCGCCTCTCACCCTCGCATCTACGCTCTTCGCCCCGGATCAGGTTCTGCACGCACGCGATCTCGTGACCGTGCAGGATCCGGCCGGCGATGGCGGGCGCGTAAGCACGCTCGAGCGCGGCGTGGTGGGAGCTGAGTGGCTGCACCCGCGCCCGGAGTCGGGGCACGAACGTAGCAATCGAGTGGTGCTGTACGGCTTCAAGGGCGGAGTCGGCCGGTCCACGGCAACCTTCATGCTGGCTCAGCACCTCGCAGGTCAAGGCCACTGCGTGCTCGCGGTCGACCTGGATCTTGAGTCGCCAGGGCTCGGCGCGCTGCTGCAGGGCGACGATGACCTTCCCGACTACGGGCTAGTCGACCATCTCGCGGAAAGCGCGGTGGGCAACGAGGACGGGCTCGATCTCGTTACCAAGAGCAAGACGGTCCAGGTCAGCGGAAACGGCGAGGTGTGGGTGGCCCCGGCAGGCGGCAGACCACGCAAGGGCTATGACTACCTTGCCAAGCTCAACCGCGCCTACTTTGATCTGCCCGGGGGCGATGCGGAAGAACGGCCGGCCGGCCTGGCCCGCCGGCTAGAAGCCGCAGTCCATGACTGCGAGCAGCAGGTCGCCCGGCGAAGCCGCCAGCCCGACGTTGTACTGCTGGATAGCCGCGCGGGCATCCACGATATAGCAGCCATCGCCATTACCCAGCTTGGCGACCTCAGCTTGCTGTTCGGCTCCGACAGCGTGCCGACCTGGAACGGCTATCGAGCGCTATTCCAGCAGTGGAGCCAGATCCCGGAGCGCGCGAGAGCGATCAGGGAACGGCTGCGCATGGTTGCCGCGATGGTTCCCCGCGACCGCCGTGAAGGGTACCTGGAGGTATTCAGAGACCACGCCCAGGGTTGCTTTGCCGCAACTCTCTATGATGATGTCCCGAGCGGGAGTGACCTGGAGGCGGACGCGGAACTATTCAATCCCGCACCCGATGATGACGCAGCCCCTCACGCTCCCTTGCCGATCCTGTTCATCCCAGAGCTTGTCGGACTCGACCCGGCGGCTCGCCGGAACTGGCACGAAATCGATCCGAGCGCGTATTCCACCTTCGTGGACACCGCAACCGACCTCATCCTGGGGGAGCGCTCATGACGGCGAGCCTGAGCGCCGACGAGTACCGGGAGTTGATCCAGGCCGCGCTGCCCATATCCACCGACGCGGACACGGTGGATCCAGAACCGCGCACGCTGTTCACCCCGGATAGCCACCGGCTGGCACTCGACCCAGATGTCACCGTGGTGCGCGGCGCACGGGGCGTCGGCAAGACCGTCTGGTTCAAAGCACTCCAAGACGGCAAGCTTCGCGCGCTTGCCGCCAACGACTACCAGCTTGCACGGCTCAAGTCCGTGGAAACGCTGGCCGGCTACGGCACGGAGCTGCGACCTGACTCCTATCCTGGACCTGCTTCGCTGGGACGAATGCTTGAGGACGGCACCGCCCCCTATGACATCTGGATGATGGTACTCCTGCGCGCGCTTGGAACTCCCGGGATTCAGCAGCCGCTGTTCTGGCCGGAACGCGTGCGGTGGCTGCGTGACCATCCTGACGAGCAGGACGAGGCGCTCGCAACGGCGGACCAGCGGGCAGGCGAGGGCAAGGCCACGCGGCTGATCCTGTTCGACGCGTTGGACCGCCTGCATACCTCGCGGGAGCAGGCCAACCGTCTCATCGAGGGCATCCTGCGTCTTGCCTTGGAGCTTCGGACCCGAACCAGGAACCTCAGGGCCAAGGTCTTCATACGACCCGACATGTTTGACAGCCCCAGGCTGCACTTCGCGGACGCCTCGAAGCTGACCTCCAACGCCGCCGATCTGACTTGGTCGGTTCCCAACCTGTATGGGCTCTTCTTCCACCAGCTCGGTAATGCCGAGAGCCCGCACGCCTCGACCTTCAGATCCGCGACAGGCGTCTGGCAGCCAGCCGAGGACAACCGGTATCTCCTGCCTCGGAACCTGATGGGCGACCAGGATGTGCAACGGGAGGTCTTCACCGGAATTGCTGGCCAGTGGATGGGTGCAAACCATCGCAGGGGACACACCTATACCTGGCTCCCCAATCACCTCATGGACGGCATCGGCCAGACCAGCCCGCGCAGCTTCCTCCGGGCACTGACCAGCGCCAGTGAAGACACCAGGGGCAGGTTTGCGGGCTACCAGTACGCCTTGCACTGGGACGGCATCAAGCGAGGGGTACAGACCGCGTCCAGAACAAGGGTGGCCGAGGTCGCCGAGGATCTGCCCTGGGTCCAAACCGCCATGAAACC
>DATKRH010000019.1:0-82629 GCA_035532295.1 Streptosporangiaceae bacterium | reverse complement strand
GCGCTAAAGGCCCCGGCCTCGCCGGGAACGTCGAGGCGGATCACTGACTGTGCCCGTTGCAGTGCCGTCGTTGTCTTCCCTGACGCCCTCGGTCCCACCAGGAGGATGGCGGGCAACTCCGCGAGCAGCTCATCCAGCAAGCCATCAAGCAAGCGGCGACGGTACGCCATCCCCTGACCCCACAGTCATGCTCGATGTACCTGACACGCACTGTAGCATGTACTTTACACGCACATTGAAATACACATCACACGCAGGTGAACTTGTGGGTGCCGGAACCGGTGCCACTCTATGCGGTGGGGTTCCAATACTCGGCCACTAGCGTTGGCCTGCGCTTTTATGCGGCCCGCTCGTGACCTGCCCAGCGGCGCGCAACCGCGAAACCCGTCTGCCAGGAGCCCTCGGAGCACCCCGCGATGCGCCGCGGACTCGCCCCGCTGCCACCCAGCAGGACCCAGCAATCCTGGGGTTGTCAAATCTGGCCCGTTCGGCGTCGGATGCGGGGGCATGCGCCCCGACATCGGGCCGGTATCTCCGGCCGGTGCCGCCCCTCCTCCGCTACTATTGGTCTAGACCTTTGCTATGGGCACCGGGAGCGGGCCTAAAGCGCTTATGCCGACGGCGTCACGCAGCGTGAGACCTGCTGGTAATCAGCACTCGTGCGGTGATACGTCGCTACCGCTGCTGGCCAGGCACGCCGGTTGTGCGCTTCAGCCTGGCTGCAGAGCTTCGTGGAGACGGCAGGCAGCATGCGGCGGATATTGGCCGCGCCGGGCAAGCGGGGGCGAGGGCGGCCACAGCCGGGCCGGGTGCCCGGGGCCGGCGGGATTCCGGCGCTTGCCGCGATCGCGCCCACACGGTGCCGTCTGGCCCGGCAGCGGCGTCGTGGGGTGGCGCCACGGCCGGGGATCCATGGCCGTCGACGTGACTGGATCCGGCGAGGACGATCGCGTCTTCCTGCGCCGGGTGTAGGCCCTGGCCGGGGCGCTGCTGTCCTGGCCCGCGATTTCGCAGTTACCGGGACGCGCCGCGTATCCTTCCCGCGTGGCGGGAGACCATTACATCCAGGCAGCGCTCACGGGCCGCTGGGGCGAGCCGCCGGCCAAGGCCACTCGCGAGCGGACCATCGCCGTGCGCATGAAGCAGCCGGCGAAGACGTTCCTGACGACGCCGGAGAACGTGGGCAAGGAGAACAGCCTCTATCCGGCCTGGCTGGAGAAGTTCTGGCACGTCTACGAAGGCGACTTCATCCGTGCGGTCGGCGACCTGGACGCCGGCGCTCTCCAGCACGGCGACGAAACCTATCTCCTGCTCCACGTCTCGGCGCTGAAGCCGCGGAAAGCGCCGTTCCTCGACGACCTGAACGAGCACCAGGCGAGCAACAACCTGCCGCTCTTCACCGAGACCGACCTACCGATCGAGCGCGTGAAGGCGGTGCTGCGGACACTGCCGTACGCGGAAACGTGGCGCTGGCGCGTGCTCCTGCCTCCCCAGGGCGAACGGTTCATCATCAGCGACCGCGGCCTGTGCGAGTTCGGCGACCTTGATCTTCGCACCGGGAAGGACTGGCCGAGCCACGGTGTCTTCTTCCCCCTCGGGCCAGCGCTCGGGGTGCTCGGGTTCCGGCACGAGCCGACGCTGCACCGGCGCGTGTTCCGGCCGCTCGATTTCTCCGAGCGGCTCACGCTGAACCGGGGGTACACGGCGCTGCTGAACCTGCGCCTGTGGGAGGACGCCGAGCGCTTCGTTGTCGCGCACCCCAGCGACCGCGCCCTGATCGAGAACATCGACAACGGCGCGGAGATCCGGCTCGATCCCGATGGGCCGTATCGCTTCCGGCGGTTCGGCCTCCTCGAAGACTGACCGGCGCGCTGGCATCCGGCGGTCTGCCCATACGGCCACGTGACAGGCTGAAACGGCACCTGAGCTTCCGGCCGGGCCATATTGGCCGTGTCACTCTGAAGTGGGACCACCTTCTTCTCTGATTTGGCTCCACCTGGGAGTGGGCGGGGCGGGTTAGTTCTCCTCTGAGGCCCGCCGCCTGGATGCCAAGCATCGCCACGACACTGGCCGCCGTATCTCCCGCGACATCCTGCGGAGCCAGATGCGCGTCTCAACCGGCACCGCAAGCGCCAATTGTCCGTTGTCATCGGACATGAGGCACGACGTCGGCCGCGACCTGCGGTGCCTCAGATTGGCGGCAAGGCCAGGACATCAGTAGCGATCGTGAACATCCCTCCTGACCTGCGTGCCTCAGGCCGGATGGCATTGCCTCAGGTTCACTGGCACGGGACAGCCATCATCCGGATCATCCGCACCGAGCCCGCCAGCACCACTGACGGCGCGATGGCCACTGCGTGAACCGGCTTGTACGGGAGACTTGGGGCGCTTACGGGTGTCTCGGGCGCTTCTTGTCCCGTCTCCGAGAAGTCGGCCCTGTCTCACTGATTCCGGCCGATTACGGGCCTGGTCTCAGTAAAGACGGCCCGGATCCCCAAGGGCGTCGTCGCAGGTCATCGGCTCGCAGTCGCGGGATTCGGGGAGCACGCCGTGTTCTGCGCACGCTGCGGCTTCCTTCCACCTGCCGCGCCAGATGGCGTCCCCAGAGCGCTCGGCCGACCGCGTACTAGGCTGTCGCAGCCGGGGCCTCATCTCGCGATGCCCGTGAAGTCGCAGGTCAGGGCATCCTCTCGATCGCCTGGGCCGGAAATATTGAGACCGTCGCCACAACGGGCTCGACTCGGTGAGACATGGCCGCTTTGCCGGAGACGGGACAACGAGTTGTGACTCCAGTTCCAGGGCAGCTGCCCTGGAATGACAACGGGCCCTGGTCCACCCCGTGGAAGTGGATCCCGCCACCAATGTCCCGTGCCTGGACCACGTCCCGCGCCGCCCCGACACCGCAGAATTCGTCCCCTACCCGTGCCCACCCGAGCCCGGCTCGTGCGAATGCCCAGCGCCCACGTCAGCTCCCGCCATCCCGGCAGCACTCCCTCACGCCCAGTGTGAGGACCCCGCGCAGCCTGTCGCCAGCGTCAGCGGGTCCGATAGCCAGGCGCGAGGGCTAGCCGACGGGAGAGGCCCGCGCCGGAGCGGACTTGGGGCAGAAGCAGCCCGACCATCGCGGCCAGCGGCGGAACCCCGACAGCGCAGTACAGCGCGGGTGGCACGCCGAGCACCGCGCCCAGGGCTGCCACCGCGGCCCACAGTGCCTCCAGGGTCAGCAGGACGGCCAGCGGCCAGCGCCGCCCATGCCCCAGGAACACCAGGGCGGCGATGCCGGCCGCCCAGAGCCCGGTCCCGACCGTGGTAACCGCGAGAGCGATGGCGACCACCCTCACCGACGTGACACCCGGCTGGCCGGTGAGCGCCAGCAGCCACCCGTAGCCCGAGAGCAGCAGCCCCTCGATGACCACCTGCACCCGCACGCAGGCAACGATCCACGCGACCAGCGCCCCTCGGCCCTGTCCCCGTCCAGGGTCCCGCAGGCCACGCAGCCCAGGCGCCGCCAGCGGGCCAGGCCCGTACAGGCGGACCGGGGGCAGCAGCAGCCCGGCGATCGTGAGGAGGAACAATATGACGAAGACTGGGAACTGCCAGCCAAGGCCTGCGGAGAGCCTGCTGGTGAAGCCGACCACGACGGGTACCATCCACAGGGCCGCGGTGACGATGGCGGCGATCATCACGCCCGGACGGCCGCGCCGCAGCAGGATCGCGGTCACGATCTCCCCCAGGCCCAGGACACTGTAGACCAGCACGAAGGCGAGGGCCCCGTGGACGCTGGCGCCGGGGTCACGGCCAAGGAAGACCAGCCAGCCGAGGAACACCAGGTACAGGCCTTGCAGGCACAGCAGCAGGCGCATGTACACCAGGGCAGCTGTCTGCGGCACGATCGCCATCATCACGGGGGTTCTTCCTCCTCCAGCCCGGCGATCACCGGGCAGGCAGTCACGGGACCTGACAGAACGGCACTGGCCTGGCTGCACGGGGCAGCCAGGCCGTGGTGCAACAGACGGGGTTAGCCGTTCACGGGGCGCCAGATCCAGACCTGAACGTTGGGCCCCGTGGCGTACCACTTCTGCAGCGGCTCGTGCTGGACGTTCCGCGTGTGCTGGGTGAAGACGGGCCAGCCGTTGCTCATCCCGGTGACCACGCCGGTGTGGTCAATGTTGTAGAAGCCGGTGCCCTTCCAGTTGACCGAGGCGACGTCGCCGGGGCGGGCGTCGCTGATGTACTTGAGGAAGGTGGCCCCGTGCCGCCACTCATGATCAGCCAGATTGGCGGCACCGCCCCATGAGTAGCTATGCGCCGGGTAGCCGTACCACGAGAAAATGTACCAGTACCAGTTATTCGACTGGGCATTCCACGGGCTCGCAGTGTACTTCGTCATGGGGTCGCCACCCCCATAAGCGAGAGCCGAAGAAGCAAAGTCCGTGCAGTCGTCCCCGTAAATGAGGCTGACGGCGACTCCTGGGCTGGTGTTCCAGTGGGACAGGGCCCACGAGGCGGTGCCGCGGGCGCTAACCATGCCAGTGGGGTCGGTTTCGCTCACCGGGTTGCCCGCCGCGTACGCGTAGGGCTGCAGGGTGCTGGCGACCTCGGGGTCAACGGACAGGAACTGGCCGGTGGCGGGATCGTAGTAGCGGTTGACGAGGTAGATGAGCCCGGTCGGGTCTGTGTACCCGCCGGCGAAGCCGAATGGGGAAGTGGCGGTGAGGCCTCCGGTCGTCTGCGGGTTTCCCCAGGCGTCGTAGCTGGTCGTGCCGGTGAGGGCACCGGCTGGACTGACCGCGCCGCGGACCGAGCCGAGGGCGTCGGTGACCAGGTAGGTGGCGGTCCCCGTGGCGAGGTTCACCTGCTCGATGGGCGCGGCGCCTGTCCCGTAGATGTAGGCGCTGGTGGAGTCCATGAGCATCTCGGGGGAGACACCGCTGGCGCCCCAGACATACTGCGCGGTGGTCGCCGTCGAGCCAGACGGCGTGGTGGTGGTCGCGGTCCGCAGCCCGGTGCCGTCGTAGGTGGCACTGGACATGGTGGCGGCGGAGTCGGTGTAGGCGGTGAGCCGGCCCGCGCCGTTCCAGGTGGCCGAGGCGGCCGTGGTGGTGCCGGCGGTGACGGTGAGCCGCTGGCCGTCGGCGTTGTAGGCGTAGCTTGTGGTGGTCCCGGACAGCGCCGAGGATGTGACCTCGCCCGCGTTGTCGTAGGTCGCGGTCGCGCCGGTCGGGAGGGTGGTGAGGTTGCCGGAGGCGTCGAACCCGTAGCTGAGGGCGGTCCCGGTCCCCGGGGTCATCGAGGTGACGCGGCCCTTGGCGTCGTAGGAGTAGCTGGCCGGGGTCTGCGCCGACGCGGGGGTGTCGGTCTCGGCGAGGATGTCTCCGGCCGGGGAGTCCGCGTAGCTGAACGACTGGAGGGTCGTCGTGCCGCTGGCAAGGGCGATCTGGGATGGCGCGTCCGTGGGGTCGTAGGTGGTGGTGAGGGTGTCGCCGGTGGAGCCGAGCGTCACTGAGGTGGGCTTGCCGTCGGCGGTGTCGGTGATTCCGATGGCCTTCCCGGTGAAGTCCGTGATGCTGGACAGCAGGCCGGCGTGGTCATAGCCGTAGCCGACGGTGGCGCTGGTCGCCCAGGTCGCGGATGCCAGCAGCGGGTAGGTGACGGACGTGGTTTCCCCGGCGGCGTCGTAAGCGTAGCCGGTGGTCTGGCCCGCGCCGTTGGTGGCGGAGGTGAGCTCGCCGAACGGGTCGAAGACGTGGCTGGAGCTTCCGCTGCCGTCGGTCATGGCGGTCATGTTGCCGTCGGCGTCGTAGGTGCTGGTGACCGAGGGCGCGGCGGACCCGGAGTAGGTCGTCGAGGTCTGCTTGCCTGCCGGCGAGTAGGTCCACGTCGTGGTGGTGCCGTTGGGGTCGGTGCTGGTGAGCTTGTTTCCGTCCGGGTCGTACGTGTACGTGGTGGTCGCCCCGGACGGCGCGGCCGTCGTGGCCGGGGCGGTGGTGGACACCAGTTCCCCGGCGGAGTCATAGCTGGAGGTGGTCTGGTACGCCGCCTGCGTCGGGTTCGCGGAGGAGCTGACCGACCACGGGTACGCCGTCTGGCAGGGGGCGACGCCGCCGGTGTTCCCGTCGGGGTAGACGACCGAGGTCTGCTCCCCGTCAGGGTCGTGGCAGTAGCTGACCGTCGCGGCGGCGGTGGTGCCGTAGCCGGTGGTCTGGGAAGCGATCTGCCCGGCGGCGTTGTAGGCGTCGACGGTCACCTGGTTCGAGCCGCCGGTGGTGGCGGGCGGCGCGGTGGTCTGGACGAGTCGGCCGTCGCCGTCATAGGTGTAGCTGGTGGACTCCGACCCGGTCTGGCCAGCCGGGGCAGGGGTGGTCATCGCGGTCTTCTCGCCGTACCCGTTGTAGGTGTACGTGGTGGCGTCGGACGCCAGCCGGTCCCCGTATCCGGAGGGGTAACTGGTCGGGCAGGAAGCCGGGGTGAGGCTGCTAGCCGCGACGCCCGCAGGGGGAACGGTCTGGGTGATGTGGCCGTCCGGGCCGTAGCAGGTGAGGGTCGCGTGGCCGTCGGGATCGGTGACGAGCGATGCCTGGCTGTCCGCGTTGTACGTGGTCGTCGTCGTGTAGCCGAGGGCGTTCTGGACGGTGGTCTTGTCGCCGTTGGCGTCATAGCCATTGGTGGTCGTCCGCGGGGTGACCGTGGCCCCGGAGCCGCCGCCCAGGGTGACGGTGAGCTGCTGGCCGTCAGCGTTGTAGCTGGTCGTTGTGGTGTAGTTGCCCGCGTTGGCGCCGGTGAGGTTGCCGTCGGGCGCGGTCATCGCGGTCTGCTCGCCGTCGGCGTCATAGGCGTAGGTGGTGGTGGCGACCTCGGTCCCGTTGCCGTCGGGGGTCGCGGAGGAGGTCAGGTCGCCGGCCGAGTCGTAGCCGAGCTGCGTCACGGTGCCGTCGGCGTCAATGGTGGCGCACGGCAGCGACATCGACGGGGCGGTGGCCGTGCAGCTGTCAGTGGTGCCGTTCAGGGTGACGGCGTTGCCGTTGAACAGCTGATAGGTGATCCGGGCGTAGGAGGCGGTGGTGCCATTGGGCGGGTAAACGCCGGTGGTGGAGTACAACTCGTTCCCGTCGGTGTCGTACAGGGTCCAGGTGACGCCGAGCGGCGGGATCGAGGCTGGCGGCGTGATGGTGCCGCCCGGCGCGACGGCCGCCGGGCCCGCGGACTGCGTGCAGGTGCTGGTGGCGTCGGCGTCGGACGAGCAGTCGGCCTGGTTGAGGCTGGTGAACTGCTGCGTGGTTGTCGCGGTCTGGTTGCCGATGCCATCGGGCCCGGTGCTGGAGACCGGGTTGCCGTTCTGGTAGACGGTGCTGGTGGTCGCGCCGGCGCCGTCGGAGGTGGCCCCGTCGAGCTGCGTGCCCGTCGCGGACTGGTCGGGCACGTAGTCCCACTCACTGGTCAGGGTGGTGCCGGTCCAGTCGGAGCGGGCCGCGAGACTGCTGTTGAGGTAGTAGTAGTCGGTCGTGTAGCCGTCCGCGTCAGTGACGACGAGGAACCCGGTGCCGGTCGCGGGATCATAACCGCTCGTGCTGTAGCTGGCCTTGTAGCCCATTGCGTCGGTGACGGACGTCGCCTGCCCGGAGGCGCTCCAGCCGATCGTCTCGTGGCTGCCCGCGTCCGGGCCGCCGGTCTGCCCGTTCGGCCGGGTGATCGTGGTGAGGTCGGCGGCGAGCAGCGGGTTGGCGTTGCCGGTGTCGTAGGCGTAGCTTGTCACGTTGCCCAGCGGGTCCTTGACGCTGGTCAGGTCGCTGCTGGTGTAGCCGTAGGTCCAGGTGCGGCCCGCCGGGTCGGTGGCGGTGGTCACCTCGCTGGCGGAGTTCAGGCCGAGAACCAGGGCACGGCCTCCGGCCAAGGTGATGGTGTCACAGCTGGTGGCCGTGGACGGACAACTGCCCGAGCCGACGGCCGGGGTGCCGTAGGCGACGGTGAGGGTGTCGCCGGCCGCGTCGGACTCGCTGGCCAGCTGGCCGCTGGAGTTGAAGGTGTAGCTGGTGCCGGGCTGCGGCTGGAACGTCCAGGTGCTCGTGGTGGAGCTGTACGTCAGCGACGCCCCGGTGTCCTGTGGCAGGGCGCAGTACGAGCCGGCCACCTGCGTGTAGGGGGCGGTGGTGCACTTGCCGCCGGACTGGCCGTAGAAGGTGACCTGCGCACCGCCAGGCTGCGTGACGGTGATGCCGCCCGGGGCCGGGTACAGGGCGCTTGTCATCGAGGGCGCCGGGCTGATCGTGGCCGGGGTCCCGGTGACCATCTCACGGAGCCGGTTGTCGCTCTTGTCGGTGATGTAGACGTCGCCCTCGGGGTCGAGGGAGACGTTCTCCGCGATGGTGAGCTTCGCGCTGGTTCCGGGGCCGCCGTCGCCGGAGCTGCCGCTGGCGCCGGAGGAGCTGCCGGTGACCGTGTACACATCGTTGGCGGTCATCTGCTGGCCCCACTGGGTGCCGGACGCGACCGGGATCTCCTGGACCCGGTTGCTGGCGGTGTCGGAGATGTACAGGTTGCCGGCGGCGTCGACGGTGGCGTTACCGGGGCCGTTCAGCTCGGCGCTGGTGGCGAGCCCGCCGTCTCCGGAGGTGCCGGCGGTGCCGTTGCCGGCGATGACGTAGATGTCGTTCTTCGTCATCGACTGGCCGCGCTGGGTGCCGGTGGCCACCGGTACCTCGCGGATGCGGTTGTTGCCCCAGTCGGAGATGTACAGGTTGCCCGCGCCATCCACGCCGAGGGCGTCCGGCTCGTAGAGCTCGGCGGAGGTTGCCGCGCCGCCGTTGCCGGTGTAGCCCTGGGTGCCGGTGCCGGCGACGGTGTAGATGTCGCCCTTGGTCATAGTCTGGCCGGAGCTCTGCCCGCCCTCGTAGACCTCCTCGACCCGGTTGTTGAAGGTGTCGGCGATGAAGATGTCGCCGCCGGAGTCCAGGGCGATGCCCTGCATCTGGCTCAGCGTCGCCGACGTCGCCGCGCCCGCGTTGCCCGCGTAGGTGCCGCAGTTCCCGGCCGACGACCCGGCGACGGTGGACATGTCGCCGGTGGAGGCGGCGATCTTCTGGATGCGGCAGTTGTCGGAGTCGGCGATGTACAGGTTCCCGGCGGAGTCGGCTGCGATCGACTGCGGCAGGTACAGGTAGCCGGAGGTCGCCAGCCCGCCGTCGCCGCTGGTGCCGTTGGAGCCCTGCGCGTTCCCCGCGACCGTGTACACGTCGCCGCCGGTCATCGAGATGCCGAACTGGGTGTGGGCGTGCGCGGCGATCTCCTGGATCCGGTTGTTCCACGCGTCCGCGATGTACACGTCCCCGGCGGAGTCGAATGCCTCGCCCTCGGGGTTGAACAGCGCCGCGTTCACCGCCGCGCCGCCGTTGCCCGCGGTGGCGACCTGCCAGCCGTTGCCTGCGTAGGTGGACATCGTGTCGGAGGAGCTGACCGCGCGGACCCGGTTGTTGGCCTCGTCGGCGATGTAGATGGTCGACGAGGCGACGGCGATGCCGACGTCGTAGCACATCGTGGCGGACGTGGCCTTGCCGCCGTCGCCGGAGAAGCCGCAGGTGCCGCTGGAGGCGCCGGCGACGGTGTAGACGTCGTCGGCGGTCATCGAGATGCCCCACTCGGTGTGGGTGGTCAGCGCGTCCTCCTGGACGCGGTTGTTGGCGGAGTCGGCGATGAACAGGCCGCTGCTGGTGACCGCGACGGAGATCGGCAGGTACAGCAGCGCCGAGGTCGCCCTCCCGCCGTCACCGGAGGTCCCGGACGACCCGCTCGAACTGCCGGCCACGTCGTACAGGTCGTAGGCGGTCATCGAGATGCCCCACTGGGTGCCCGACGCCTTCGCGACCTCCTTGACCGCGTTGTCCCCGGTGTCGGCGATGTACAGGTTCCCGCTGGAGTCCAGCGTGACGCCCTCCGGCAGGTTCAGCAGCGCGCTGGTCGCCGCCTTGCTCACCGTGTCCCCGGAACTGCCGGACGAGGACCCGGCGACGGTGTAGATGTCGTTCTTCGTCATCGTCTGGCCCCACGCGTCACCGCCCTCGTAGATCTCCTGGATCCGGTTGTTGCCGGCGTCGGCGATGTACAGGTCCCCGCTGCTGACCGCGAGGCCGACCGGGTAGCTGAGGTAGGAGCTGGTGTCGGCCGCGCCGTCGCCGCCGGTGCCCGCGGTGCCGTTCTGGCCGACGATCCGGTAGACGTCCCCGGCGGTCATCGAGACGCCGTAGTAGGTGCCGCTCGCCGCGGGGACGACCAGGACCCGGTCGTTGCTCGAGTCGGCGATGATCATGTTGCCGGAGGAGTCGAACGCCAGGCCGGCGGGAGCGTTCAGCAGGAACCCCGAGAGCGCCGCCCCACTGGCGGAGTCGCCGAGCGCCCCGGTCACGCTGCCCGCGACCACGTACATCTTCCCGGCGGTCATCGTCCGGCCCCACTGCGTCTTGCTGGTGCCGGGGATCTCCAGGATGTGGTTGTCGGCCATGTCGACGATGTAGACGTCGCTGCCGTTCTGCACGACGGCGTCCGCCGCGCCCACCACGTCGCTGGGCGGGGACCCGTCACCGGTGTCGGTGCGCAGGCCGTCGATCGTGTAGATGTCGCCGGGGGTGGGGCTGGTGGTCGACAGCGAGGACGCCCAGTTGTCGGTCCAACCATAGCCCATTGGCCCCGGCTTGCCGGTCTGCAGTTGATGCTGGGCGACCTGCGAGTCGTAGCTACGGGAGAAGGACAGGTCCGGGCCATAGGTCGGGACCGTCAGGTCCGTCGAGGACTGGGCGAAGTCCCCGTTCTCCGTGTTGACGCCGTTCAGCAGCGGCTCGTTCAGGCCAGGCACGGCTGGGTTGCCGGCCCCGCCGGACGCCGTGCCGGCCGGCACCTGTCCTCCGGTGGACGGCGACAGCGACGCGGTCGCCTTCACGGGGGTGCCGAGGAGGATGTACGGCTGGCCCGTGGCGCCGCTGGAGGCGGTGAAGTTCTTAGCGGCGTCGCTGGCCGCGTCATAGCTGAGCGGGGTGAACGTCCCCGACCACGTGGTGGTCTCGCCGGGCCAAGAATCGAACGCCTCCTCCACCGGGCAGGACGGCGACGGCCACGTCATGCCGCCGGCCGCCAGGGAGGTACTGGTGAACCCGCTGTAGGTGCCGACGCTGGCGGCGCCCCAGCCGTTCACCGTGCCGCTGTCTGTGCAGGCCAGGCTGCCCTGCACGTTCAGCCCGTTGGAGCTGGTGATGCCCTCGACGCCGTTGAGCAGCGGGACGTTGGTGCTGGCGGACGTGGTGGCGTACTCGCAGTTCAGCGACAGGTACAGGCCGGTGCCAGTGTTGGACGAGGAACTCCAGCGCGCTGCGGCGTAGGCGACCGAATCCGTGACCAGCGTGTTCGCGGCGGCCGACCCTGCTGCCGCGGGCGCGGTGCCGACGATGGCAAGGTTCCCGGTGACCGCCGACTGCCAGGTCGTGCCGATCGCGTCGGCGCCACTGGTGGCCGTGGTGGGCGTCAAGGTGGAGCAGGACCCGCTGGACGGGTCGCCGATCACGACCGCCGCGTACGCCTCGAACTGGGCCGCGGTCAGGGCCAGCCACTGCGTCGGGGTCACCTGGGTGACCGAGTAGCCGGCAGTCTGCAAAGCCGTGGCCTCCGGCGCGGCGCTCTCCCCGTTCTGCAGCAGCACCAGGACCGGCGTCCCGGTGGCCGCGCTCGCCGGAACGACCGGGCCCGTCGCCACCGCGGCTGTCGCCGCCACGGCGGCCACGCCCGCCGTAACCGCTACGCCTGGCAGCGCCGTCAAGACACCCGTAACCGGTGAGATCGCCAGCGCGACCGCGCGCCTGGCCCGCCGTACCGCCCGCCGAAGCCTCGGCGCGTGTCTCCAGCCCATCGGCCCGTTCTCCTCCGCACTCCTCGGCCTGCGCGGCTCGTACGCACCACGGCAGGGCGCCATCCAGGGCGCAACAGCGCAAGCTTGATCAGGAAGTGCCACATCCGGCAATAGCTATGACATGTCACATTTGCGACTGGCGTATACAAGTCACGCCGACGGCGAGCACGGCCGACAGGCTGGCAGGGGAAATGCCCGGTTCGGTCCTGGCGTATTTGCGACTGGCGCACATTAGCCACGCCGCGACTGGCACATATTGGCCTCTTTTGGACTGGCGCATATTGGCCACGCCGGAACGCCCGGCGCCGGCCGGTGACTACAGCCAGCCGCCCCGGACCGCTTCCATCCCGGCCTGAAGCGGGCTGCCGGCCTTGAGCTCCTGCTTGAGGCCGGCGATGCGGCGGCTGACGGTGCGCACCGAAAGTTGCAGGCTACGGGCGGCTTCCTGCGGACAAGCGCACGGCCGCCGACTGTAGCAAGGGAGCCGACTAATGAGTGCTCAGCGTGCGCCTGTCACTGGTTACCGTTAGGGTGACAGCGCACGGTGAAGGGAGCGTCTGGGATGACTGCCCTGCCTGACTGGATGGATCTGCCCAACGGCTTGGGCACCGAGGAGTACGAGGCACTGCCGGAGGATATCTGCCGCCGGATCGAGGTTGTCGACGGAGCCATCATCGTGAACGCTGCCCCGCGCCGCCTGCACCAGGACATCTCCCGCCGCCTCGCCAACATCCTGGAGGCAGTGTGCAGGCCGGCGCTTGCGGTGTCCACGGACGTGGATCTGCGCTTGCGGGACATCCCGCTGCTGAACCGTCGCCCCGACGCCGTGGTTTATGACGCTTCGCTTCCCGACGACGCGGTGCTTCGCCCGCAGCACTGCGTGCTGGTAGTGGAAGTCATGTCACCGGGTTCGGTGACCACCGACCAGACCGACAAGCCGGCGGAATATGCTGCGGCCGGAATCATGCACTACTGGCGTGTTGAGCACGATGCGTCGGAAAGCATTCTGTCCGTCTTCTGCTACCGGCTCGACCCGACCACGGGCACATACGCATCAGCGGGCGTGCGCTCAGGGAAGATGACCGTCACCGATCCGGTCAGCGTCACCATCGATCTGACCACGCTGCTCTGATCTGAGGATGGCGGGTCGTATCCGCGCGGGAGTGTCGGGGCCGCCGATCAGCACTTATAACCATCATCCTCACAGGTCACACCATCACCCGGGCTCCCCGGCTGCCGGGCCGGTCGAGAGTCGGCCTAGCTGGTCACGTCCGCCGTCGTGAACCTGGCCCAGGCGACGGCGCAGAAGATGACGGCGTAGACGGCGAACGACAGCAGGCCGTGCCCGACGCTGCCCCAGTCGATGGGCGCGCGGAGCAGCCCGTCGAACGACAGCCAGAAGTGCGTCGGCAGGTACGGGTGCACGACCGCGAACTGGGGCACGCTGTCGGCCACCTCGCTGCCGATGACGATGACCAGGATGGCCGCGATGGCCGCGATGGCGTGCTCGGTGAAGGTGGAGATGGCCAGGCCGATCGCCGCGAGGGCGGCCATGGCCGCGGCCACGTAAAGGGTCACCAGCAGCAGCCGTGCCAGCCCGGCGGCCAGCGAGACGGTCGTGCCTGACAGCAGGGTCACCGGTCCGACCGGGAACGCCGCGGCTCCGACGGCCAGGGAGACCCCTGCCACCAGGAGGCTGGAGACCACACAGAACGCGAGCAGCGCGGCGTACTTGATGCCCAGCAGGCGAGTCCGGCCGGCGGGGACCGTGAGCAGGTAGCGCAGGGTTCCGTGGCCGGCCTCGCCGGCCACGGAGTCGCCGGCCACGACGGCGACGGCCAGCGGCAGCACCAGGGTCAGCATGATGGTCAGGGCCAGGAAGGCCAGGAAGACGCCGTTCCCGGCGACCTGGTCGAGGAAGGCGGGGCCCTGGCCGCCGCCCGACGGCGCGGCGAGCCGCAGGGCGACCCCGATCAGCACGGGGATGACGGCCAGCACGGCGAGCAGGGCAATGTTGCGCCACCGGAGGAAGATCAGGCCAAGCTCGGAGCGCAGCAGCCGCAGCCAGGCGCGGGCCGCCGCTGGGCGATAGGCCGCGGGCGGGCCGGCCGCCGCGGGCGGGCCGGCCGCCGCGGGATCGGGTCCGGCGTTCCGGGGCGCGCCGGCCAGGTCAGCCGTTGACATCGAAACCCTCCCCGGTGAGCTCCACGAACAGGTCCTCCAGGCTGGGCCGCGTCATGGCCAGTCCGGAGACGCGCACGCCGGCCTGCACCAGCCGGGCGTTGATGTCCTCGGGCGCCAGCGCGCCGAGCCGGGCGCTGATCCTGCCGTCGCTGGCCTGGATATCGGCCAGGCCGCACCCGGCCAGGATGCTGGCGGCCACCTCGGAATCGGCGGTGAGCACGGTGACCCGCGCGACGCCGCCGCCGCGCAACTGCTCCAGCGTCCCCTCGAAGACGAGCTGTCCGGCCCGCATGACGCCGACGTGCGAGCAGATCTGCTCGACCTCCGCGAGCAGGTGCGAGGAGACGAACACGGTGGTGCCCTCTGCCGCGATCTCGCGGATGAGGCCGCGTACCTCCCTGGTCCCCTGCGGGTCCAGGCCGTTGGTCGGCTCATCCAGGATCAGCAGGTCCCGGTGCCGGAGCAGCCCGGCGGCGATCGCCAGCCGCTGCTTCATGCCCAGCGAGTAGACGCGGTAGTGCTTGCCCGCCGCGGCCGTCAGGCCCACGCGGTCGAGTGCCTCGCCGATGCGGGCGGCGGCGGTGCGGGGGTCGGCGGTCCGGTCGGCGGCATCGCACCGGGCGAGGTTGGCCCGGCCGGACAGGAAGGAGTAGAAAGCCGGGCCCTCCACCAGCGAGCCGACCCGGGGCAGGACGGCGTTGATCCCGTCCGGCATGGGGACGCCCAGCAGCCGATGGCGCCCGCTGCTGGGCTGCACGAGGCCAAGCAGCATGCGGATGGTAGTGGTCTTGCCGGACCCGTTGGGCCCGAGAAAGCCGTAGACGGAGCCCGGCGGAACCTCAAGGCTGAGGTTGTCGACCGCGAGCTGGCCGCTCCGGAACCGCTTGGTCAGGCCCCGGGTGGCGATCGCCGGCGGGACGGGTCTCACGTGATGGCGGCGCTTACTTAACGATGGCGGCGTCGGCGCGCAGCACGGACGGGGTCACCGCGCCCACGAGCACCGGCCCCCTGGCGGTGATCAGGACCGAGAACAGGCTCGTGCGCAGCAGGCGGCCGCTGCCCCACGTGCCGTGCACGGGCGTGGCGGCGCGCAGCAGGACCCGGAGCAGCGCCGGGTCCGGGCCGACGGTGGGTACCCCGCCGGACTGCGAGACGATGACCTGGGAGGTAGCGGTGTTGGTACCGGCGTTGCCGGCGTTGCCGTTCACCGCGGGCACCCGCGTGATGCTGGCCGGACTGCCGCCCAGGCCGCCGGGCAGGACGAGCACCGAGAGCCAGCCCTTCCCGATAACGGTCGGCCTGGCGCTCCCGGAGTACACGCTGCCGCGCGGCAGCGGCCGGATGACCTGCCCCCGGTGGCGGGCCGGAACGATGGTCGTCTTGACCTTGGCGCCGGGCGGCGGGGTGAACGTGAAGTTGGACGCCGCCGGGCGGCCGAACGACAGGGCGGTGAAGCCGACCTGGAGCGCGGGGCTGGTGGCGCCGCGGGCGAAGACCTGGACCCGCAGCGGCAGGTAGCGGCCGGCGTCGACGGCGATCCGGATCTGGCCGATCAGCGACCGGCGGTCCTTGGGCGCGATCACGAGCTGGTAGGCGGCCTGCCCGGCGACGGTGACGTTCTGCTGCAGCGACACCTTCGTGGTCGGGCCCACGGCGGCCAGGATCTGCCTGGCCGCCTGCTGCGGCGTGGGCGGCGTCCCGGCGGGGCCAGCCGGCGACCCGGCCGACGACCCGGTCCGGTGCTGGCCAGCCGGCGGCGACGGCAGGACGATGTGGGTAGCGGTCTGGGTCTTGCTGTTCCACAGCCAGGCCTGGCGCCCGCTGAGCCGCAGGTCGGTCTCGCCTAGCTGCACCGGCTCCGCGACCCGCACGTGCGAGGGGTCGGCGTACCAGATCGTGGCGGTGTGCGTCCCGGACAGCAGCGAGAGCGACGACAAGGCGCCACCCGAATCGGGGAGGGCGGGCAGGCCGAGGCTGGCGGTTTCCTGGAAGGTGCCGGTCATGGGACCCGGCCCGGTGGCTCGCTGGACATCGGCCAGTAGCTCAGCGGCGCTGCGGGCGGGCAAAGACGGTGCCGCCTGCGCGCCCGCCGCCACGGCGGTGCCCGCGACCACGGCGCCGACCGCGACCACCGCGGCGCCTGGTACGGCCCACCGCGCCCTGCGGCCCATCCTGCGGCCCAACCTGCGACCGGACCCGCTACCGGGCCTGCGTCCGAGCTTCATCCGCCACCTCCGTCGGCTGACTCGCCCTGTGGCCGACCTGCAGCCCACAATACGACCTGCCACTGACGGGGGCGAACGCCGCGCGGGCCGGCTCCGCCCCCGGCGTCAGGTCCACAGGTTGTGCTGCGCGGCGATCGGGTCACCGGCCCACTCGTCCATCTCGCGCACGTTGTCGCGGGCCGGGTACTTCGCCGCGGCCGGTCCTTCGGCGAAGGCGCGCAGCACGTTGGCGGTGACCCGCCGGGTGAATCGCCCGCATTTCCTGGTGATTCCCCAGCCGTAGGTGGGGGGCGAAAACGACTCAACCCAGCGCATCGTGCCCGTGTTGAACACCCCGGCCCCGCCGTGGTGGGTGTAGTAGGCGGAGTCGGCGTAGCTGTTGACGCCCCGGCAGGTCAGCGGCGAGTGCGCCAGCACCTGGATAGGCCGCTGCAGGGGCGAGCCGGGGTTAACCCGGTCGTACTCGATGCCCACCAGCGCCGTGAACTTCTCGCCCTTCGCCGCGCCGGTCCCCTGAAACATCCAGGCGTCCGGCGTGGCGACCACGTAGTCCGCCACGGTCGGGTAGCCCTCATACAAGGTGCCGGTCAGCGACGACTCGGGGTTGGGATCCGGCGGCTCCCGGAAGTCGTTGGTCACCAGGGCGTTGTCCTTGCCGTACATCGGATCGCGCTGATAGCTGGTCCGGTAGCAGATGACCACGCGGTTGGCGCCGACCTGCGTGGGCTCCAGCCGGACCCGCCGGAACATGGCGTTGGCCCCGAGGAAGGCGATGTTCATGCCCGCGTCCCTGGCGGCCGTGACGTAGCCCCGCTCCTCCGGCGTCCAGTACTCGTCATGACCGGGCGACACCAGCGCGCTGGCCCCGTCCAGCGCATGCGGGTCCGTGGCGATGTCCATGCTGCTCAGGTACGCCAGCGGCAGCCCCATGCGCTCGACCAGGTTGATCAGCTTCCGCTCGTACACCATGAACAGGTAAGCGCCCTCCTGGTCATAGGGCCGGTCCAGGGTGACGGCCAGCGCCCGGTTGCCGTACGCGCCGGACGGGCCGTTATAGAGATCGTAACCTCCCCAGGTGTTGTAAGCCTGCCAGGTCGAGACGCCGTTCTTGATCACGACCTTGCCCGCCGCTGCCTGCGACCGGACGGTCAGCGGCACGTAGCGCTGGCCGCCCGAGTGCGCGTCCAGCCGGAGCAGGTAGGAGCCGGCCGGCCACCCGTCGGTCGGCACCGCCAGCGACACTCCCCAGTCGGCGCGGACCGTGTTGGTGCCGTTGTCCATGGTCGCCGCGCGCTGCCGGTGACCACGCACGGTGCCCGATTCCCACACCCGCCGGGCCAGGTCGCCGCGGTACCAGCCCATGCGGAAGGCCCGCACCGTGAACTCGCGCGCAGTGGTGGACACATACAGGTGGACCGGCTCGCCGGGGAGCACGCTGGCCTGGCCCGCGTAGCCGAGGATGGCGTCCGGGGCGCCCTGCTGGCTAATCCACCAGCCCGGATCGCCCGGCAGCAGGTTTTCCGCGACGGGCCGGGGGCTGGGCGTCGTGCGAGGGGCGACCCGCCGGGCGCCGGCCGAGCCGGTTACCCGCGAACCCGTCACCCGGGAGCAGGCGGCCAGCGCGGACGCCGCCGCTGCCGCCGCGGCGCCGGCTCCGAGAACGGCTCGGCGGGACTTGTTCGGCGGCTCGGGCGAGATCACCCACCTAGAATGCCCGTCCCATCGTCATGGCTGGGGCGATGGCGAGGAATGACTTCCTAAAGGCCTGGCGCCAATCCCTACCACTTGCCCCAGGGCAGCAGCGAGGTCACCGCCACCGCGGCGAACAGCAAGGTCAGGTAGGCAATCGACAGGTGAAAGAGCCGCATCGGAGCCGGGCCGGCCGGACCGGCCGACCCGGAAACGGCCTGTCCAGAACTCCCGTCGATCGCGGCGATCCGGCCCCGGAGGCGGTGCGCCTCGGCCAGGAACCAGACGCCCAGGCCGACAGCGCAGCACCCGTAGACCCAGCCCGCGTACGGGGCCAGCGCCAAGGTGGCCGCCACCATCACGTAGGAGTAGACGACGATCTTGCGGGCCACCACCGCCGGGGAGGCCACGACGGGCAGCATGGGCACGTTGGCCGCGGCGTAGTCGTCGCGGAAGCGCATCGCCAGCGCCCAGAAATGCGGCGGCGTCCAGAAGAAGATAACGGCGAACAGCAGCACGGCGGGCAGGCTGACCCGCCCGGTCACCGCCGCCCAGCCAACCAGGACCGGGAAGCAGCCGGCGGCCCCGCCGATCACGATGTTCGAAGCCGTGCGGCGCTTGAGGCCGAGGGTATAGACGAAGACGTAGAACAAGATCGCGCTATCGGCCAGCGCGGCCGCCATCCAGTTGGCCAGCAGCCCGAGCAGGACCGTCGAGGCGGCGCCGAGCACGATGCCCCACACCAGCGCCTCGCCGGGCTTGATCGCCGTGGCGCCGCCCGCCCCGGCCCTGGCGACCAGGGGGCGGCGCGAGGTGCGCTTCATGAGCGCGTCGATGTCGCGGTCGATGTAGCAGTTCAGCGTGTTGGCGCTGCCGGCCGCCAGCGCCCCGCCGACCAGCGTGACCGCGATCAGCCGGGCCGACGGCAGGCCGCGCGCCGCCAGCAGCATCGTGGGCAGCGTCGTGACCAGGAGCAGCTCGATGATCCGGGGCTTGGTCAGCAGGAAGAGCGAGCGCACGATGACGCTCACCGAGCGGCGGCCAGCAGCCCCGGCGACCGCCGGGGCGTGCCCCAGCGCCGCCTTAGCGGCAGGAGCGGGCAGCGCGTGCCCCGCCTCGCGGGAGGGCAGCGCGCCCGTCGCGTGTGTCACTCGCTGGCCTCCGGGTCATCGCTGGCTGGCTTCTGCGCAGTCGGTGGCTGGTCCGCATCAGGGCCCTCAGCTGCTCCCGGGCCCTGTGACACCGTACCGGACTCGTCATCCGTGGCGGCAGCCCGATGGGCCCCAGCGGCCTCGACGACCGTCTCGGCCGCACCGCCGCCGGCCGCGGTGCTGAAGCCGGAGGCGACCGCCGCTGCCCGCGCGGTCTCGGAGTCGGGCACGCTGCCATCCTTCGTCACCGCCTCCGGCGTGAAGCGCAGCTCACCATGGCCCGGCACCCGGTGCGGCCTGGTGAACATCAGGTAGAGGACCGTCGCCACGACGATGAACAAGATCATGGGAAACGCGAAGGTCCAGTTGAACCCGTGAGCAGAGTTATCCGACGTGCCCGAGGCGAGTACGCCCGTGGCCACTGTTATTGCGTGCACCGCTGCCTCCTGCTGCGGGTCATGGGGCAGGTTGCCCCGCGATGCGAGCCGGCCTGCCGCGTCAGTCCGTCGTCACTAGTGCACGAGGTAGTACAGCACCCACATAACGACAGCGACAACGGCCAGGTAGTTCCACACGACCGTGAACGCGCTCAGCGCGGACTGGAAGCGCTGCACGGCGAACGCCTCGGCGAATGTCGGCGGCTGCTCGACAAAGGAGATCGGCGGGATCGCCCGGCACCGCATGATGAGCGTCTCCAGCCAGATCAGCACGCACAGGGCGACCACCAGGTACACCGGGCTCGCCCCGGTGAAGACGCTGGCGAAGCCGTTGGCGCCGGGCCAGAACGACAGGCTGACCAGCTGGTAGATCTGCAACGCCACCGCGGCCAGCCCGAGGACCAAGGCCACGGTGGCGCTGCCGAGCCAGGCGCCCCTGCTGGCGGCCTTGATCCGCTGGAGCCCGACGGTCTGGACCGCCGCGCTGACCACGATCAGGCCCATGATCGTCGTCCCGAGTGCCATCCCCGGACCGTGGAAGCCGACCGGATACCACAGACCGTGCGAGTTCAGTGACTGCAGGTAGAAGAAGGAGAAAATGAAGGCGCCGAACCCGAACGTGAGCGCCCCGATGGCCAGCCGGGAGCCGATCCAGGCGGCGTTAAGCGCCGCCTCGTGATAAAACGCGGCCTCTTCGTGCGCCGGGCTCAGCTGGCCCGACCCTGGCGCGGTCGTCTCCGCCATCGTCATGCCTCCGCTCGTGCGGACTGGGTGGCTCCCACGCTAGCCGCCAGGACGCCGGGCGGCGGTGCGAGGTCGGCCACGGGTCCCGCGTGGGGATCGCCGTACTCATACGGGCCGGACAGCACGACGGGCACCTGAGCGAAGTTGCCCGGCGGCGGCGGCGAGGAAACCTGCCACTCCAGCCCGCGGGACCGCCAGGGGTTACCCTCCTCGCGCACCCGCGCGATGACCGTGGAGTAGACGAAGTTGATCACGAAGATCAGGATCGAGCCGCCGAGGCAGAAAGCCGCGATCGAGACCCAGTCGTTGATGGTCTGCAGGTTCCGCGCGTACTCGAACACCCGGCGGGGCTGGCCGGCCATCCCGACGGCGAACAGCGGCAGGAACGTCGCGTTGAAGAAGATGAACATGGTCCAGAACTGGAGCTTGCCCAGCCGCTCGTTCAGCTTGACGCCCATCATCTTGGGCAGCCAGTAGTAGATGCCAGCCATCAGCGCGAAGATCAGGCCGCCCATGATCGTGTAGTGGAAGTGCGCCATCACGAAGAAGCTGCCGTGCTCGGTAGTGTCGGCCGGCACGTCCGACAGGAAGACACCGGAGATGCCGCCGATCAGGAAGTTGAAGTACATGCCGAGCGCGAACAGCATCGGCACCGTCAGCCGGATCTTGGCCTTCCAGAAGGTGCCCATCGCCACCAGGTAGATGAACCCGGTGGGGATCGAGATCAGCTCCGTGGTCAGCATGAACAGCGGGCGCATGTCCGGATTGATGCCGCTGTCGAACAGGTGATGCTGCCAGACGAAGAAACTGAGCAGCGTGACGCCCATCATGCCCGCGGCCGCGACCTTATAGCCGAACAGCGGCTTGCGGCAGAACACCGGGATGATCTCCGAGACGATGCCGAAGCCCGGCAGCGCGAGGATGTAGACCTCGGGATGGCCGAAGAACCAGAAGAGGTTCTGGTACAGGTAGCTGCTGCCGCCGAGCGTGTCGGTAAAGAAGGCGGTCTGGACGGTCCGGTCGGTGATGATCATGTACATGCCGCCGACCAGCACCGGCGCGGCGAGCACCATCAGGAAGGACGTGGCCAGCATCGACCAGACGAACATGGGCAGCCGACTCCAGCGCATGCCGGGCGCCCGGTAGCAGATGATCGTAACGATCAGGTTGAATCCGGCCAGGATCATCGACAGGCCCATGAGGCCGAAGGCGATGGCGTAGGAATCGGCGCCGTAGGTCGACTGAATCGACAGTGGCGCGTACCCGGTCCAGCCGAACGGGAAGCCGCCGAGCAGCAGGCCGGATAGCAGGACGAGGAAGGCCGCCGGGGTGAGCCAGAAGGACATCGCCTCGATCCGGGGGAACGCCACCCGCTTGGAGCCGATCATGAGCGGCACCAGGTAGTTGCCGAACGGCCCGAGGATGACCGAGGTCATCAGCATCATCATCATCGTGCCGTGCTCGCCGACAATCTCAGCGTAGACCGCGGAGCTGAAGACGTGATGCACCGGCGAGAGCAGCTCGGTCCGGATCCCCATGGCGAACAGCCCGGCCGTGCAGAAGTAGATGATCATGCCGACGAGGTACTGGATGCCGACGACCTTGTGGTCGAGGGAGTACCTGAAATACTGCGCGACGCCGCGGGCATCGACGTGGCCATTCGACTCAATCACGGGCCGGCCGACGACCTGCCGCGCCAGGTCATTGAAGACGCCGAGCCCGACCAGCCAGCCGAGGATGGCCAGCAGGTACCCGAGGACGATCGGCAGGTCGCTCGAGTCCGATAGTGCCAGCTGCTGATATCCGCTGCCGAGGAAGTTACCCAGCAGGTGGCCCAGCAGGTAGCCGATGACGGCTCCGGCGAGCGCCGTGTGGATGGCTGGACGTTGCCACCAGGGCCGGGCCGGCCGACTGGCGGCGGCAGGCGCGCCGCCGCCGGGCTCGTGGGTCTGCCCGGGCTGAATCTCGATGGCCATCCGGTCACCTCCTCGCAGTGCTAGGGCTGGCCTGGTAGGGCCGGGAATAGTTATGCCGGGAACGGTTGTGCCGGGAACGGTCGCCGCGGGAAGGCTTCCTCATGGCTGCGCCGGGTCCTGGGGCGGGTAGTAGTAGCCGTTCGCCCCGGCGATGCCCGCCTTGGCCATGGCCTTGTTGATATTCGGGATCACGGTGGGGTCATAGGTGGTCGCGTACGGCGGCAGGATCTTGGTCACCGAGGCGAGCTGAGCCCGGGTCGAGTTGGCCCACGACGCGAAGGCGGCCGGGGACAGGACGTGGCCGTAGTCGAACATCGCGCCGTGCCAGAGCCCGCACAACTCGGCGCACCGCACCGTCACCTGGCCGAGCTGGGTGGGCTTGGTGAAGGCCACGTTGTCGGTGCCGGGGTTGGCATCGGCCTTGACCCCTAGCTGGTAGGCCCAGAAGCTGTGGATCACGTCCAGCGAGGTGACGTGGAACTCCACCCACTGGTCCTTGGGCAGCATCAGCTGCGTGGTCTCGAAGCCGCCGAACTGCGGGTACCGGTAGGTGAACCGCCACTGCTGCCCGATCACCTGCACCTGTAGCGGCTTGGCGCCGTTCGGCTTCCAGATCGGGCTCGGGCCCTCGCCGGCGCCCGCGCCCTGGGCCGTCGTCAGCTCGTAGGTGCCGAACGCGAACAGGAACAGCACGATGACCGACGTTACCGTGATCCAGGTCGCCTGGATCCGGGTGTTGCCGTGCAGTGCCGGGCCGTCCTCCTCGTCGCCCTCGCGCTGGCGCCAGACGACCAGCGCGTAGCCGAAGTAGATGAGGACGAAGGCCATCACCGGCGCGGCCAGCGCGGCCATCACCTTGATGTCGAACTGCTGGCCACCCGACGCGGTGGCCATGTCGCCGGGCGGCAGGTGCGGCCCCCAGACGACCCAGATGAGCACGTCAGCCACGACCGCCACGACCAGCCAGATCAGGAAGATCCGCAGCCCGTGGTTCGGTTCCCCGTGGTTGCCCGGCCCTCTAGCCTGCGCGCCCGAGGGGGCGTCGCCTGCTGCGGCGGCCATCAGCTCACCACCTCCATGTTGCCCGTCATGTAGCCGATGGTCTGCATGGGGCCGCCGAATCCGTCGAGGAAGCCGCCGCCGCACGGAACGCGGCACTGCCAGAAGTAGTCGCCCGCCACCTTCGGCGTGGTGAAGCTGAACTTGACCACGGTGCGCGGGCCCGCCGTGCAGGGCGAGGAGCCGCACAGGTTCGCGGTCAGCGGCGGCGTGGCCATCGGCACGTTGAGGCCGATCCCCGGGATGGAGAACGTGTGCCCGACGTTGCACCCGGACCAGGAGTTGATCACCGACTGCGGCTTGCCGTTGACGTACGCGACGTTGCCGACGGTTCCGGTGACCTTGCTCCAGAACGGGTTGCGCAGCGGCGTGCAGCCGTCGTAGCCCAGGATGGTCACGTTGACCCGGGTGCCGGCCGGGACCTTGAACAAAGTGGTGTGGACCCACTGCTGGGTCGTCGGGCTCTTGATGAAGTAGGACACCCAGTCAGGCTTAGACGTCACCGAGGTTTGCGGAGCTTCCTGCATGGTGACGTTCACCTGCCCGGCGCTGGCCGCGGTGAAGTCCTCCACCGGCGGCCCGCCGAGCAAGTAGTGGATGACCAGGAACGCCCCTCCGGCAACCACGGCGATGAACGCCGCTACCAGGGTCGCGACCCGGACCGGCAAAGACACCAGCCACCACCTCACTCAGCGCAATCATGCGAACACAGCAGATCGGCCTACCGTACTCAGGCGGCCCGTTGACGTACCCGATCTTGCGAGACACGCCCGAGGCAAGCAATGGTTCGCGGCTTAAATGACGAAACTGTCATGAGCTCGCCCCAGCGAGATTTGGGCCCCCTCTGGGTCTTGACCGCGGTTAGCCCGATAGAGCAGATTTTCTGCTGTAGCCCTCCGACCTGCCTCACTAGCCCGATGGCGCCAGCCCGCATCGCCGCTACGCGCTGCGGCGCCCGCGCAGATCGAAGCGCCCCGAAATGATCTCTAGCCAGTTGGCTCAGAACACTCCTGATCCGCGGATCCTGGTCGTCGACGACGAACAGGCGATCCGCGACCTGATCGGCCGCGCGCTGGCGGATGTCGGGTACGAGGCGGACATCACCTCGGGGGGCGCGACCGGGCTAGAGCTAGCCGGCGCCCGCGACTACGGGCTGGTCATCCTGGACCTGGTGATGCCGGACATGGACGGCCGGGCCTTCCTGCGGCGCCTGCGGGCAGTCCGCCCGGCACCGCCCGTGCTGGTGCTGTCCTGCCTCGATGACGTGACCACCAAGGTGAACTGCCTCGAGCTAGGCGCGCAGGACTACCTGACCAAGCCCTTCTCGCTGGCCGAGTTCCTGGCCCGGGTGCGGGTGCGGCTGCGGGACGACGCCCACTCCCGCGGCGCTCATGCGCCCGGCGAGATCATTCGCGCGGGCGACCTCGTCCTGGACGTATGGCGCCTGCGGGCCGACATCGGGCATGGGCCAGTGGCGCTGACGAAGCTGGAGTTCCTGCTGCTCAGGGAGCTAGCCGAGCATGTCGGCCAGCCGCTGCGCAAGGAGGAGCTGCTGGCGTCCATCTGGGGCCTGGAGTTCGACCCCGGCTCGAACGTGGTCGACGTCTGCGTGCGCCGGCTCCGGTCCAAGCTGGGGTATGACCTCATTAAGACGGTGCGCGGTGCCGGATACCAGCTCGCTTCCTGACGCCATCACCATGAGTGTCCAGGCCGGGGACCTGGACACCGTGGAGACCGCGGACCTGAGCCGGCTTCCCGAGGTCGCCTGGGTGCTGCTCTGGCTGGTCGGCCTGGTGATCATCGTCACGACGCCGCGCTGGGAAACGGTCAGCTTCTACCTGGTCTGGATCGGCTTCGCCGTGCTGTACGGCCTTCGGGTCTGGCCCTCGTGGCCCGCCTTCCAGCTCGTGGCGGCAGTAGCCGCCACCACGGCGGCCGCCGCCGGCCTCAACGTCATCCGTGACCTCCAGCCGGCCGCCTCGCTGAGCAAGGTGCCGCTGATGTCGGCGATGTTCTGCATCATCGTCTGGCAGAGCCACCGGACGGGGAGCGCCGATGCGGCACGCTCGGCGGTCAGCGCGGAGAACGAGCGGCTGCTCGCCGCCCAGCGGCGTTTCCTGCAGGATGCCTCACACCAGCTCAAGACCCCGATCACCATCGCGCTCGGCCACGCCGAACTGCTGGCCAGGAACCTGGCCAGCCAGGACGACCGCCGGGACATCCACGTCGTGGTCGGCGAGCTGAACCGCCTCAAGAGCCTGAGCGAGCGGCTGCTGCTCATCGCCGCGTCGGAGAACCCCGACTTCCTGGCGCCCGAGCCGCTGGCCCTGCAGTCTTTCGCGATGGAACTGCTGTTCCGGTGGCGTCCCACCGCCGTGCGGCGGTGGCGCATCGGGCAGCTCGACGATGCCGTGGTGGCCGCCGATCCCGACCGGCTGGCGCTCGCCGTAGACGCCCTGCTCGAGAACGCCGTGCAGCACACCAGCGAAAACGACGTCATCAGGCTGTCGGTCACCATGGGTGAGCGCGCTAGATTCGCTTCCGTGATTATCGAGGACAGCGGCGACGGGATTCCGGATGCCGAGCTGAGGCGTATCTTCGACCGGTTCGCGACCGCGCCGGGCGCCACCGGCTCGCGCGGCACCGGCCTCGGCCTCGCCCTGGCGCAGGCCGTCGCCCGCGGCCACGGCGGCGAGATCCGCGTCCGCAGCGAGGCCGGACAGGGCAGCACCTTTGAGTTCCTGCTCCCGGTCCTGGCCACGGCGGCCGGCGATGCGCAGGCGGCCCCCGCGGGGTCAGCGGCCCTGCCGGAGATCCGGCCAGGCGCGGGGAGCCTGTGGTGAGCGGCCTGCTCCGGCAGTCCCGGCGACCACGCTCGATCCTGCTCGCCACCGCGCTGGCCGCGGCGGTGGTGGCCGGCGTCCTGGCCGTCTCGGTCGGGGCCTCCGGCCAGCCCGGGCGCCAGCGCCCGCCGACGGCGGCCAAGCCGTTCACGCTGGCCCAGTTGGGCCACCCCAGCAGCCACGTCTCGCTCGCCGCGTTCGCCGGGCAGCCGGTCGTCCTGAACTTCTTCGCGTCCTGGTGCGGTCCCTGCAAGCGCGAGACTCCGCTGCTGGCCAGGTTCTACGCCGCGCACCACAGCCGGGTCGCCATCGTCGGCATCGACGCCAACGACCAGACCGCCGCCGCGCTCAAGTTCGTCCGCGCGGAGAAGGTCGGCTACCCGGTGGGAGTCGACCCGTTTCCCGCCAGCACCGCGACGTCGTATGGTGTGCTCGCGCTGCCGCAGACGTTTTTTCTCAATGCGCGGCATCAGATCGTGCGGCACATCGTCGGCGACGTGACGGCGCGCGAACTCAGCGCCTGGGCGGCCGGCGCCGCCAGCCGCCAGGCCACCGCCGCGGGGAAAGCCGGCAGCACCGGGGATCGGAGTTAGCGAGTGTCAGCGCCGAGCAAGACCGAGCCGCCCTATGTTCCGATCCGGACGGGAGGCTGGCCGGGCGGCTGGCGCGCCCGGCGCTCCCCGCGATGGCTGATACCCGCCGGAGCCCTCCTGCTGGCGATCGCGGTCGCGGTGGGGCTCACGCACCGGCCCAGTAACCAGGAGCGAGCCTCGGACCTGCGGGGCCTGCTGGCTGCCGTGAACTATGACATTGAGTCGTGCGCGGGCGGCGTGCGCGAGTCGCTGCAGGTTCTGCAGGCGGTGGACTCCGGCAGCAGCCACGACGCGGCGGCGGCGGCCAGCATCGCCAATACCGGCTCGGCGAACTGCTCGCCCGCCAATAACGAGCTGATCGACGACCTGGAGAGCTATCAGGTCCCGGAATCGCTAGCCAGTTTTCACCTGCAACTCGCCGTCACCGGGCTGATCGACTGGGCCGCGCCCGATGCCGTGCAGGTCCAGGCCGACGTCGCGACCGTGCTGGCCGCCCGCGGGACCCCGGCGCAGGCCGCCGACCGGGCTGCCTTGCGTCGGGACCTGGCCAAGCTGGACGCCCAGCGCGCGCAGATCCGCGCCGCGCTGGGGCCCGCCATCGGATCACTGTCCCCGCACACGGCGGAGCCCGTGCTGCCCGGCTAGGCCCAGCAGTGCGGAGCAGTGCGGAGGAAACATGCATTACCTGACCGGCCACTGGGCCGTCGACCCGTTCCTGCTAGTCGTCGCGGGCGTGGTGATCTGGCACGAGATCGGGCTGGCCCGGCTTGCCCGGCGCTCCCGGCCCGGCCGCACCAGCGAGCGGCGGCGGCGGTCGCTGTGGTTCTACGCGGGGCTGGCCATCCTGCTGCTCGCGGTCTGCTCGCCCGTTGACTACTGGGCGGACGACTACTTCTTCGTACACATGATCCAGCACCTGATGCTCATGTTCGCCGCACCGAGCCTGGTCGTCCTGGGCGCGCCGTGGCAGCCGCTGATCGACGCGCTGCCCGGCAGGCTCGGGCGCAGCGCGACCAGGGAGGTGCTGACCGGCGGCTGGTCGCGCCCGCTGCGCGCGGTGGGCGGCGCGCTGCTGAGCCCCTGGGTGGCCGTGGCCGCGTTCAACGGCGTGATGATCGTCTGGCACGTACCGGCCCTGTTCGACCTGGCGGCGCGCAACCAGGGTGTCCACATCTGGCTGATGCACGGCAGCTTCTTCCTGGTCGGAGTCGCGTTCTGGCTGCAGTTCATCTCGTCACCGCCGTTCCGGATCGCGATGCCGGCGACCGCGCAGGCGTCAGCGCTGCTGCTAACGAACGTGGTCATGTGGGTGCTCGCCATGGCCATGGGCATCCTGACCAGCGTTTCCTGGTACCCGGTCTACGCACACATCGCCGGCGTGACGCTGCCGCCGTTCGCCGACCAGCAGATCGGCGCCGGAATCCTGTGGATATGCGGCGACTTCTGGGCCGTACCCTGCATGGTCTCGGTCGTTCGCCGGATCATCGCCGAGGACGGCAGCGTCAGTTCGGCGGTCGAGCGGATGCTGGGCCACCAGTCGCGCTACTATCAGTGGCCTAATCGTCGCTGAATGTGATCGCCTGAGCCGGGGTAATCCGGCAGGGGTGAGCGGTGCATCGGGGGGGTGCTACCGACATGCCAAGTGGTCAGCGTGCCCGTGGTTCGAGCACCCGTGGTTCGAGCACCCGTGGTTCGAGCGCCCGTGGTTCGAGCACCCGTCACGCCATCGGAAGTCGGCGGGGAATGGCGCGGCTGCTGTTGTTCTCCGCCGTGCTGGCCGCCGTCGGGCTGACCGTGGCCGCCTGCCTGGGCCCGCGGGCCCTGGACGCCACCGGCCAGCCCGCCAGCCGTTTCTCGCTGCCCGGGCTCGTCAGCTCCCGAGATCGGATCGCGCTGAGCGACTACGCGGGCAAGCCGGTGATCATCAACTTCTTCGCCTCATGGAGCCCGCCTTGCGAGAAGGAGACGCACCTGCTGAGCCACTTCTACCGCTTCTACCACGGCAAGGTGAACATCATCGGCATCGATGCCCGCGACGACCGGAGCGCCGCGCTGAGCCTCGTGCGCAACTCGCTGGTGACCTACCCGGTCGCGACCGACCCGGCCCTGGTCGTCGGGGCGAAATACAACGTGCCGGGCATCCCGTCCACCTATTTCCTCAACGCCCGGCACCAGGTCGTCCTGGCCGACTACGGCTGGCTGAGCTGGAAGAAGCTCCGCGCCGGGGTCACCGCGATGGACCCCGGCTCCCCGGCGGCCAACCACTCGCACTGACCTGACCACTCACACGGACCTGACCACTCACACGGACCTGACCACTCGCACGGACCCGGCCGACCGCACTGACCGGGCTACTTGCACGGACCCGGCCGACCGGCCCGGCCCGGCCCGGCCCGGCCTCGTTATCTGCCAATGGTGGCCAGAGCCGCGGCGAAGGCCTCGTCGAAGACGGCCGGGGAGGTCGTCGGCGCCGCGGACGGCGGCTTGGCCCGGTCTAGCGCGGCCAGCGCGCTGCGCACCACCTCGGCCGTCCCGGCCGAGGTCACTGCGGCGTCCCCGAGCTCCAGCTCATGCTGCAGGTTGTCCCGGCCGTGCCCCTGCACCACGTCGAGCAGCAGCAGCGGCCGTCCGACCACGCGGGCTTCGGTGCACGTGTCACCCGAACTAGTGATGACCAGGTCGGCGGCGGCCATCAGCGCCGGGATGGCGTCCGTGAAGCCGAAGGGCCTTACTCGCGGCTGGCTGGCCGCGGCCGCGGCCAGCTTCCGCTCCAGCCTGGCGTTGCGGCCGGCGACGGCGAGCACGTGCACGCCGGCATCGCCGAGCGCCTGCGCCGCGGCGGCGACCGGCCCGAGGCCCCAGGCGCCGGACATGAGCAGGACGCACGGCTCCTCCGGCGGGACCGACAGCGCCGCCCGGGCCGCAGCCTGGTCGGGCGCCCGGTAGAAGGCCGGCCGGACCGGCGCGGGCAGCACCAGCACGCGCGCGTCCGGCTCGAAGCGCCGCACGGCGGCCTCGGCCACCGCGGAGGTCACCAGGTAGAGGTCGACGTTCTGGTGCACCCAGAGCCGGTGCGGCGTCACGTCGGTGCAGAAAACGACGTGACTCATGGCCGGGTAACGCTCGGCCAGCCTGCTGACCGCCGCCGCCCCCGTCGAGAACACCGAGATCACCAGGTCGACGGGCTGCTCGTCCAGGTAGCCGCGCAGCCTGGGCACTACCCGGCGGCTGGACGCGGCATCGGCGAGCCTGGCCAGCCTGCCGCCGGGGCGCAGCGCGGCGAAGTGGAACGCGTCGAACAGGCCGGGCACCGAGAGCATCGTCCGGAAGACCGCCTCGCCTGCTCGGCCGCCGCGACGGCCGAGCAGGCGCATGGCGTCCAGGGTCCGCGTGCTGAAGCCGCGCGCCGCCAGCGCGGTGGCACAGGCCGCCGCCAGGGCGTCATGCCCCATGCCGATGGAGCCCGACAGCAGGAGCACGCTCCCCGCGATCCCCGCGCTCCCCTCCCCCTGGCGGCTCTCGCCGTCGCTCACGGGCGGCCGCCGTCGGCCAGCCAGGCCAGGTAGCGCCGCACGCCCGTGGCGAACGGCGTCACCGGAGCCCAGTCCAGCAGTTCCTTGGCCCGGCGGGCGGAGACTGCGAGGCCGGGGTAATCGCCGGCCCTGGCCGGGACATGCTCGATCGGCACCGGCCGGACCAGGCTGCACACGGTGTCGGCGATCTCGCGGACCGAGACGGGCTCGCCGCCCTCCAGCGCCAGCGTCTGGTCGACCGCCGCCTCCTCCAGTGACCGGACGTGGGCATCGGCGAGGTCCTCGACGTAGACATAGTTGCGCTGCTGCTCGCCGGTTCCCGCGATGGTGATCGGCCGGCCCTCCTGGGCGGCCTTGACGAATCGCGCCACGACCAGGGCGTCGCGCATCCGCGGGCCGTAGGGGATGCCGTAGCGCAGGATCGTGAAGTGCTGGCCGTACATCTCCCGGTAGCTGTGCACCAGCATCTCGGCGGCCAGCTTGGTCGCCACGTAGACGTGACCGGCGCGGCGCACGTCGACGGGCGCCGCCTCCGTTCGCTCGCCCCGCTCACCCTCGCCAACCGTGGCCCCGTAGACCCACACGGTGCTGGCGAGCACGACCCGGTCCACGGCGCCGAGCCGGGCCGCGTCCAGCACCCGCGCGGTGCCCTCGACATTCAGGCGCACGGCTCGCACCGGGTCCGCGGCCACGTCGTTGACGTCGGCTGCGCCGGCCAGGTGAAAGATCGCCTGGGTGCCGGCCACCGCGGCGCGCAGCGCCGCCTCGTCGAACAGGTCAGCAGCCCGGTAGTCGGCGGCCGGGTTGCGCCAGCGTCCGCCCACGTCGATGACGACCACGTCGTGGCCCATTCGCGCCAGCTGATCGACGACGTGGGAGCCGATGAACCCACAGCCTCCCGTTACTGCTACGCGCATGGGTGCCCTTCCTACCCGTCCGCAGGGCGCCGCAGTCGGCCCCTGCTGCCAGCCGTCCCCTGAGCGTGGCCCACCGGGCACGCCGGTCATGCCCCGGTCGTGGCGCCGTAGACCGCCGTCACCGCGGCCAGTACCTGCTCGACCTCGTCGTCGGTCATGTCGGAGTGCACCGGCAGGCAGACATGCCGCGCGCACATCTCCTCCGCGACCGGCAGCGCCGGCCCGGC
Organism: Streptosporangiaceae bacterium; assembly: GCA_035532295.1. Taxonomy (GTDB): domain Bacteria; phylum Actinomycetota; class Actinomycetes; order Streptosporangiales; family Streptosporangiaceae; genus DASUBV01. The sequence continues at coordinate 51,164 of DATKRH010000019.1, read as the reverse complement.
AAACTGCGCGAGCACCGGCTGCTGGTGCAGCGGGACGTCGTAGACCTCCCCCGCCAGGCGAACCTCATGCAGGTCGGCGAGCTCCTTCTTGAACCGGGCGCGATCGCAGCCCGGCGGCAGTACCGCGATGTACTTGTAGAAGTTGCTGCGACATCCGGTCGGCTCGGGCAGCGGTTCGAACCCGGGCAGGCCGGCCAGCGCAGCGCCGTAGCGCGCCGCCACCTCGCGGCGCCGCTCGATGGAACCGGTCATCCGGCGCAGGTGCACCAGGCCGGTGACCGCGTTCAGCTCGCTCATCCGCCACGCATAGCCGCGGCGGACGTGATGGTTGGCGCCGAAGCTCCCCTTGCCCTGGTCGCGGTAGATTCGCGCCTCGTCGGCTAGTTCCCGCGACGTGGCGACGATCATGCCGCCCTCACCGGACGTGACGACCTTCGTCGGGTAGAACGAGAACGCGGCGGCGCTCCCGAACGACCCGGCGAACCGGCCCGCCCAGGTGGCGCCGTGCGCGTGCGCGGCGTCCTCGACCAGCGCGATCTCGCGCTCGGCGCAGATCCGGCGCAGCGCGTCGACATCCGGCGTGATCAGGCCGCCGATGTGCACGAGGACGACGGCGGCGGTCCGCGTCGTCAGGGCAGCGTTCAGCGTCTCCGGGCTCAGCGCGAAGGTGGCCGGATCAATATCGGCGAAAACCGGGCTGGCCCCGGCGCCGAGCACCGCCGCGGCGGTGGCGTAGAAGGTGTTCGCCGGGACGATGACGTCCCGCCCGGTGACCCCGGCGCAGCGCAGCGCGATCTCCAGCGCCGCCGTTCCGCTGGACACGGCGACCGCATGCGGGGTACCGGCGACATGACCGGGCGAACCGGAATGAGCGGCACTAAATGCCGCTTCGAATTGCCGAGTGTAGGGACCAAGCGTGAGCATTCCGCTGCGCAGAATCTCATCGGCCGCAGCGGCGATCTCCGCACGATCAGCGGCAGGAAAGACGACCCGGGCTGCTTGCACTCCCAATCGGATACCCCTTGGAGTCGGGCCGACGCCCAGCATCAGCCATATTCTCTAACATAACCGGCTGGCGCGCCAGGTCACAGCGGCCCCGCCAGCCGGTCACATGGTCCCGGGGATGGCCCGCGAATGCCGTGTCCGTGGCCGCGTGTCACGCAGGTAACCGGCTCGCCCGCTAGGCAAGCCCCAGGCGGCCCGTTTCGAGAGTCGATTAGTGAAACTCAGTAGGCTGCCGATGACAACGGCCAATTCTGGTGGCCGCAGGATCGGGGTGGCTCCCATCGGGCCGGGTCCGTCATCGTGCAGCCTTTTGGGGGCCTGGACCCCCAAAAGGCTGCACGATGACCCGAACGGAAGGCGACAGGGCGAATGAGGCATGAGGGAGGGAGACGGGGCGGGAGTGCGACTCTGACAGCGCGACAGACAGCGCGACAGACAGCGCGACAGACAGCGCGACTGGCGGCGGGATTGGCGGTCACCGGCGCTGCGGCCGTCGCGGGCGCCGCAGTGGCCCAGGCCGGGCCGGGCATTAGCGGGCTGGGGCCGGTTCGCCGGTCACTGTTTCCTCGACTGGCCGGCGAGGGCGACCCGGGCCATGTGGCGCTGACCTTCGACGACGGCCCGGACCCCGGCGCCACCCCTAGGTTCGCCGAAGTGCTGGCCGACCGGCAGGTAAGTGCCACGTTCTTCCTACTGGGCGAGATGGTGGCGCGTGCGCCGGGCCTCGCGGCGGATATCGCGGCCGCCGGGCACGAGATTGGCGTGCACGGCTGGGCACACCGGTACCTGCCCTGGCGTGGGCCGCGCGCCACTGCCGACGACCTCCGCCGCGCGACCGAGTTGATCGCCGACGTCACCGGCACCCGGCCGCGGCTGTTCCGGCCCCCGTATGGCGTGCTGAGCGGCGCGGGCCTGGTCGTGGCCGGGGACCTCGGGCTCACCCCGGTGCTCTGGGGCACCTGGGGCCGCGAGTGGACCCCGGGGGCCACCCCGTCCTCGGTCTACGCCAACCTGAGCGCCCGCCTCCATGGCGGGGTCACCGTCTTGCTGCACGACTCCGACCGCACCTCGCCTCCGGGCTCCTGGCGCGCCGCCCTGGGCGCGCTGCCGATGCTGCTCGACGAGTGCGCCCGGCGCGGGCTGGCTATCGGGCCGGTCGGCGAGCACGGCCTGGCGGCCCAGCGATGCCGCCGCCGCAGGCCCGTGCGGTAAGGATCAGGCCCGCGCGCGGCGGGGACGGCCGACGGAGCCGACCAGGCCGGTCAGGCCGTAAGCCGCGGCACCGTGCCACAGCCCGGTGAAGACAGAGCCGAACACCCCGCCGCTGTCGATCACCGACAGGACGAAGACGACCATGGCGCAGGCCACGCCGGGGAAGGCCGCGAATCGCCACGGATTACGCTGGGCCCACCGCAGCGACCGACTGCCGCGCGACCGCAGCAGCGAGCCCGCGCCCGCGACGGCGAAGAAGGCGACCGCGCCCAACGCCAGCGGGCTGCTGATAGCAAAGTGCAAGGCCATGAGGTGCAGCACCACGTCGGCGCCGGCGGTGACCGCGCCCGCCGCGCCCGCCAGTGCCCACGGCGCCTCGGACAGCACAGACCCGGAGACCGCGAGCTCGTCCCTGCGGTTCATGGTTTGCTCGTGTGGAGCCTGCTCGTAGTTGCGGGTTGGCGTCGACATCATGACTCCCTAGAGTTCGCGGTTCGACCTACATCAAGATATATCTCCTGCCTCTGGCTAACAAGATATATCTTCTTAGTGGCCAGTCTTGTCTCGGCCCGTGACAGCCACCGGCCGGGCCGCCGGCACGGGCCGGCGCGGACCGGCGACGGGAGCCGCGCATGTGACATGCGCCACACGAGGCTATCCGCAGAGGACGTTCAGCTAATACCCAGGTCGCTGACGCTTACTAGGAGGGCTGCTACCTTCCGAGGCGGGCTCGGCCGGTCCGGGGGTAGGGGCGAGGCTAGGGGCAGCGGCGAATTGAACCTAGGCTGGCACTGGTAGAGGTGGTGGAGATGCAGGAAGAGCAGAGCGGCGACAACCAGCAGCCAGAAATCAGCAGCTCCTGGTCCGCGCCCGCCAGCGGGCGCGGATGGGAAGCTGCCTCGGACAGTGCTGCCTCGGACAGCGCTGCCACGGACAGTGCTGCCTCGGACAGCGCTGCGCCGTACAGTGCTGCCACGGACAGTGCAGGGCCGTACGGATTCGGGGCACCAGACCAGCCCGGCGGATACGGCCAGCCCGGCGGATACGGGCCACCTTCCGGTGGATACAGCCAGCCTGGCGGATACGGGCAGCCTGGTCAGCCGGGCGGGTATCCGCAGGGCAGCGGGTATGGCTACGGCCAGCCCGGTGGCTACGGATACGGCGGCCAGCCCGGCGGGTATTCCCCGACCGGGGCGGCCGGCGGATACGGCCAGCCCGGCGGATACGGCCAGCCCGGGTATGGCCAGCCCGGCTACGGGCCGCCCGGCGGTTATGGCCAGCCCGGCGGGTACCCGCCGCCCGGCGGGTTCGGGCCGCCTGGCGATTACCTCCAGCAGGAGCCCCGGCCGCGCCGCAGGCTCACGGGCGTCGTCGCCTACATCGCGGTCGCGGCCGTAGCCGCGGCGGCGGGCGCGGGCACCGTGCTGCTCGCCGACCACTACCACCAGAATTCGGGGCCGGCGGCATCCAGTGCGCCGAATAGCCCGTTCGGGGCCGGCGGCTTCGGCCAGCCCAGCCCCAGCCAGAGCCCGGGCTCCCAGGTCAGCAGCGCCACCGAGCAGTCTGTTTACAGGGCTATCCAGCCCGGGCTGGTCGACATCACCAGCAACCTTCAGTACCAGGGCGGCACGGCGGCCGCGACCGGCATGGTGATCAGCCGCTCCGGCCTCGTGCTGACCAATAACCACGTCATCAACGGGACCACCGCGCTGACGGCGAAGCTCGCCTCCACCGGCCAGCGCTTCGCCGCGAGGTTCCTTGGCTATGACAAGTCCGCCGACGTCGCCGTGCTCCAGCTAGAGAACGCCTCTGGCCTCAAGACGGTACCGCTCGGCAACTCCGCGAAGATCGCGCTGGGGGACGGCGTCATCGCGCTCGGCAACGCCGGCGGAACCGGCCAGACCACCACGGTCACGGGCAGCATCACCGGGCTCAACCAGACCATCACCGCCAGCGATGACGGCAGCGGCGCCAGCGAGCGGCTCACCAACATGCTGCGCACCGACGCCAACATCGTGCCCGGTGACTCCGGCGGTCCGCTGGCCAGCACCGGCGGCAAGGTGATCGGAATGGACACTGCGGCCGCCACCGGGTCCTTCGGGGTGGGCGGCCAGCAGGATGTTGGCTTCGCGATCCCGATCAACCGGGCGCTGCGCATCGCGCACCAGATCATCACCGGCCAGTCCAGCTCGTCCATCCAGCTCGGCTCCGCCGGATTCCTGGGCGTGTTTGTCCCCAATTCCGCGGCCGGCCGTGCCGCCAGCCCCAAAGAACAGCAGAAGCTGCAGATACAGAGCGAAGAGGGCACGACCGGCAGCGGCCTGGGAGTTCCCAGGGCCGGGCCGGGGTGCGTGGCGAATGACCTGAACGTCGGCGTGCCGCAGACGGTCGCGCCCGCCAGCTCAGGCGCGCTCGTTCTCGGCGAGCTCTGCGGCACCGCCGCCGCATCCGCTGGCCTCACCGCTGGCGACGTGATTACCTCCGTCAACGGCAGGACCGTCACGACGCCGTCGTCGCTGACGGGCATCATGGCCAACTTCCGTCCCGGCAGCAAGGTCTCCGTGACCTGGGCCAGCGTGCCGAGCGGCGCACATGTGACGCGCACGCTGACCCTGAGCGCGGCGCCGCCTCAGTAACCGGAAGGACAGTCTCAACCGCGATAGAGGGCGGTCGCCCGGACAGGGCGGCCGCCCTTTCTGAGCGCGGGTAGCGTCAGGCGAGGTCGAACTCCCCGTCGCGCACGCCGGCCGCGAACGCATCCCACTCCTCGGGCGTGAAGATCAGCACGGGGCCGTCCGGCTGGCGGCTATCGCGCATGGCGATGACCCGGTCGCTGCCCTCCTTGGTGCCGGGCACGATCGCGACCTCCACACTCGCCTCGTCGGTCACCTCGCTGCTCCCCCCGCTGCTGGACGCCTTGCGCCAGTTGGCGCCGGTCAGGTCCATCCGCGCGATCCCCCTTCCGGTCGGCTGGGATAAAGACGGCACTAGCTTGGTTCCCAGTATCTCCGCCCGGGCCACGTCAGCGGGCCGCCGGCCGGAAATTCGACAGCGTGACGGAGACCGTCACCGCCATCGACCCGGGCAGCCGGCGAATCCGGTCGGCGAGGATGGCCGGGTCGGCGTGCCGCGCCGTCGGCCCCATGGCGACAAGGGCGGCGATATCCCGGCGGCCGAGCCGCAACGACGCGCCGTACTGGCACCGGCCAACGGGCTCGAAGTACGGGCTGAGCGTGCCGGCCAGCCGCTCGTCCTTGCGGGGATCAACGACCAGCAGCTCCAGCGGCCCGACCAGCTCGCTGAGGTGCTCCCGGTTCGGGGTGACGACGAGGAGGCGGCCGGACGGATCGAGGATGCGCCGCAGTTCGGCCCCGTTGCGCGGCGCGAACACGTTGAGCACCACGGCCGCGGCGCCATCGGCGACCGGCAGGCGGCGCCACGCGTCGGCCCCGACGGCGCCGATGCGGCCATGCGCCCGCGCGGCCTTGCGCAGGGCGAACTTCGAGGCGTCCAGCGCGAGCCCCACCCGGCCTGGCAACTGGTCCAGCGCGACCGCGAGGTAGTACCCGGGGCCAGCCCCGACATCCACGACGCACCCCGGCACGTCCGCCGCGCGCAGCACGCCGACGGCACGGGCAATCTCGCCGGCTAGCCCGTCGTAGTGCCCGGCCGCCAGGAAGTCGGCCCTGGCCTGCACCATCGCGGCCGAGTCGCCGGCGGCGGCCCGGCCGCCGGCGGGAAGCAGGCTGACATAGCCCTGCCGGGCGATATCGAACGCGTGACCGCCCGCGCAGCCCAGCACCGGGCCCGTGCGGGACAGGGCAGCGCCGCACTGGGGGCACGCCAGGCAGCCGATGACGTCGTCGAGCATGGCCCGGGCTCCGGCCCCGGTGACCTAGACCGTGAGCCAGGCGCGCATCCTGGCCTCGCAGTCCTCGATCTGAGCCAGGCTCACGTGCTCATGCCGGGCATGCGCGATCATCGGATCGCCGGGCCCGAAGTTGACCGCCGGAATGCCCAGGGCGTCAAACCTGGCCACATCGGTCCAGCCGAACTTAGCCCGCGGCTCGCCGCCCATCGCCGCCACGAAGGAGCCGGCGGCGGGCCGGTCCAGGCCGGGCCGGGCGCCCCCGGCCACGTCCGTCACGCGCACCTCCCAGCCGGCGAAGACCTCCTGCAGATGCTCCTGCGCCTGCTGCGGACCGCGGTCGGGCGCGAACCGGAAGTTGACGACGACGACGCACTCGTCCGGGATCACGTTGCCCGCGACCCCGCCGCTGATCCCGACGGCGTTCAGGCCCTCGTGATAGGTCAGGCCGTCGACGGCCGGCTGCCGGGGCACGTAGCGCCGGAGCACGTCAAGGACCGGCGCCGCCGCGTGAATCGCGTTACGGCCCATCCAGCTGCGGGCGCTGTGCGCTCGCTCCCCGGTGGCCCGGACCTCGGCGCGCATGGTGCCCTGGCAGCCGCCCTCCACGACGCCGTCGGTGGGCTCCATCAGGACGGCGAAATCGGCGGCCAGCAGTTCCGGGCTGCCCCGGCTGATCCGCAGCAGGCCGTTGCGCTCCGCCTCGATCTCCTCGCCGTCGTAGAACACGTAGGTGATATCCCTGGCGGGCTCGGTCAGCTGCGCCGCGAGCCGGAGCGCGACGGCCACGCCCGACTTCATGTCGCAGCTGCCCAGGCCGTAGAGCACGTCGCCGTCTAGCCGCGACGGCAGGTTGCCGGCCTCCGGGACCGTGTCGATGTGCCCGGCTATGACGATCCGCTCGGGCCGGCCGAGCTGCGTCCTGGCAACGATCGCGTCGCCGTCCCGGTGCACGGTCAGGTGCGGCAGCTCGGCGACCGCCTCGGCGATCAGGTCGGCCAGCGGCCGCTCATGCCCGCTGACCGACTCGATGTCGACCAGGCAGGCGGTCAGCTCCGGCCCAGTGAGCGAAAGATCGAGCTTCACCGCCGCAGCATAGCCTGGCTCGTGAAATAACAGCTGACAGGCATCGCAACCACGACGGGAGTGCCATGTTTCATGTCGATTCCGAGGTGGGCCGCCTGCGGCAGGTCATCCTGCACCGCCCTGACCTTGAGCTTAAGCGGCTGACTCCGGACAACGCGGCCGAGCTGCTCTTCGACGACCTGCTGTGGGTCAGCGAGGCGCAGGCCGAGCATGATGCCTTCGCGGCGACACTGCGCGCCCGTGGCGTGACCGTGCACTACTACGGCGAGCTACTCACGCAGACGCTGGCCATCGACGAGGCCCGCGACTACGTGCTTGGGCGGGTATTTGACCCGCGGCTGCATGGCCCGCTGGCCGTCGACACGCTGCGCGCGACCCTGGGCGGCCTCGACGACGCGGCGCTGGCGAGGTTCCTGGTGGGCGGGATCACCAAGCGCGAGTTCCTGGAGCTCGGCCCCGAGCCCCACAGCATCGCGTTCCACTCGCTCGACGACGATGGCTTCGTCCTCGCCCCGCTGCCCAACCTGCTGTATCAGCGAGACACCTCGAGCTGGATCTATAACGGGGTATCGATCAACGCGATGCGCCGCCGGGCCCGCATGCGCGAGACCATCAGCGACGAGGCCATGTACCAGTGGCACCCGATGTTCGCCGACGCCAAGTTCGAGGTCTGGAATCACGGCGCCGACAGCGCGCCCGCCACCATCGAGGGCGGCGACGTACTGGTGCTCGGCAACGGGTCGGTACTGGTGGGGATGAGCGAGCGCACGCAGCCGCAGGCGGTGGAGATGCTGGCCCACCGCCTGTTCTCCACCGGGGCGGCGCAGCGCGTGCTGGCGGTGGACATGCCGAAGTCTCGCGCGTTCATGCACCTGGACACGGTGCTGACCATGGCCGACTACGGAGTGTTCATCAAGTACGCCGGCATGGGCATGCTGCCGGCTTACACGGTCGAGCCGGGCATCAGCGCCAGCGAGCTCAAGGTCGCCGACCACCCGCCCGAGCAGATGCACGACGCGATCGCGGCGGCGCTGGGACTGCCGCGCATCACGGTGCTCACGGCGACCCAGGATCTGCGCTCGGCCAAGCGCGAGCAGTGGGACGACGGCTGCAACGTCCTGGCGATCGCCCCCGGCGTGGTGGTGGCCTACGAGCGGAACGTTACGACCAACACCTTCCTGCGCGAGCATGGCCTGGAGGTCATCACCATCCGGGGCAGCGAGCTCGGCCGAGGCCGCGGCGGCCCGCGGTGCATGACCTGCCCCATCGAGCGCGAGGCCTGAGACCGCGAGGCCTGAGACCACGGGCTCTGAGACCACGGGGCCTGAGACCACGGGCTCTGAGATCCCGCCTCAGCCCGGATCGTCCGGCGTGCTCGGCGCGTGGCGGGACAAAGTCCGCGCCGCCGCCGTCAGCGCCGTCAGGATGACCCCGACCGAGGGACGCCGCACCCCCGATTCCCTGGCCACCGCGTAGACCTGCCGGGCCGGGCTGCGGCCCGGCAGTTCGCGCACCACGACCCGGCCCTCGCCCGCGGCCAGCGTCAGCCTCGGCAGTACGGCGATCCCGATGCCGCGCGCCACCAGGCTGAGGATCGTGGCCAGGCCCTCGAACTCCCAGGGGGCCGACGGCGCGCTGCCGGCTCCGGCCAGGACCCGGTCGATGGCCTGGCGGGATGGCTCTCCGGCGGGCGGCGCCAGCCACGGCTCGTCGCGCAGCCGGTGCAGCGCCACCGGCTCCCGCAGGTCGGCGGCCCAGTGCCGGCGAGGGACCACCAGGACGAGCGAATCCCGCACGAGCGGGTAGAACCGCAGCGGGCCCGTCTCCCCCGCGGGCGGCCGGGCGGCCCAGTCGTCGACGATGGCGACGTCGACCTGGCCGGCCCGGACCTGGCGCAGGCCCTCGGCGCCCAGAGTCTGCCGCAGCAGCAACTTCAGCCCCTGATGGGCCCGGACGGTGCGAGTCAGCGCGGGGGCGAACGCGACCGCCGCGGTGGGGAACGCGGAGATAGCGACCCGGCCCACCGGCTCGCGCGCCGACAGGTCGGCCTCCGCCGCCTCGATCAGCGCCAGGATCTCCCCCGCGTGACCGACCAGCCGGCGCCCGGCATCGGTCAGCTCGGCCGCCCGGGCGCTCCGGTCCAGCAGGGCCGCCCCGGCCTCCCGCTCCAGGGCGGCCAGCTGCTGGGACACCGCGGACGGGGTGTAGCCGAGGGCGGCGGCGGTGGCCGCGATCGTGCCGCGCTCCGCGAATTCCCGCAGCAGCCGCAGCCGGTGAACGTCAAGCATAAGCTCAGCTTATTCTCTGCCACAGAATTCTGCGCTTGCCCTAACGCTTATCTGCGTACATCCTGGTCAGATGGCATTGCAACGGCCGCAATGTTGGTTATAGGCACCGTTGAGTGCCATCACCCCCCACCCCGCAGCTAGGAGTCTCCGCATGCCCTGGGCCGGGCCCCCCACCTCCACCCCACCAGCACCCCTCACGCCGCGTCGCACCGGCGTGCCCGTATCAGCCACCCTCGCCGCGAACGAGGCCCTCGCCAGCCGGCGCCGGGATGGCCAGCCAGTGCTGCCACTGGCCTTCGGGGAGGCCGGCCTGCCGGTGCACCCCAGGCTTCGCAGCGAGCTCGCCGCAGCCGCCTCCCGTGGCGGCTACGGGCCGGTCGCCGGCATCCCCGAGCTGCGCGCGGCCGCGGCCGGCTACTGGACCCGGCGCGGGCTGCCCACCAGTCCCGATGCGGTCGTGGCCGGGCCCGGCAGCAAGCCGCTGCTGTTCGCCCTGCTGCTGACGATCGGCACCGACGTGGCAGTGCCCATGCCCAGCTGGGTCAGCTACGCGGCGCAGGCACGCCTGGTCGGCGCGACACCGCGCTTCGTCCCGGCGGCGCCGGGCGGGGGCGGCATCTGCGACCCAGACGCGCTGGAGCGAGCGGTGGTGGCGGCCGCCGCCGAGGGCCGGGCGATCCGCTCGGTCATCGTGACCCTCCCCGACAACCCCACCGGCACGCTGGCCAGCCCGGCCGCCGTCCGCGACCTGTGCGCGGTGGCCGACCGGCATGACCTGATCATCATCTCCGACGAGATCTACCGTGACCTGGTGCATGACGCCAACGCGCCGTTCCTGAGCCCGGCCAGCGTCGCGCCCCACCGCACCGTCGTCACCACCGCCCTGAGCAAGAGCCTGGCGCTCGGCGGCTGGCGGATCGGCGCCGCCCGGCTGCCCGACGGGCCCCTCGGGCAGGCTCTGACCGAGCGCCTGCGCGGCGCGGGCAGCGAGATCTGGTCCGCGCCCGTGGTCCCCGTGCAGCACGCGGCGGCCGTCGGCTTCAGCGAGCCGCCCGAGATCTCGCAACGGATTGCCCGGAGCCGGTCGCTGCACGCCGCCGTGGCCCGCGGCGTCGCCGCCCGGTGCGCGGCCGCCGGGCTGATCGTCCCGGCGCCGCAGGCGGCGTTCTACGTCTATCCCGACTTCGCGCCCTGGCGAGAGCCGCTGCTGCGGCGCGGGATCGTCACGGGCGAGGACCTGGCCAGGCACCTGGTGGACCGGTACGGGGCCGGGTCGCTGCCGGCCAGCGCGTTCGGCGAGCAGCCCGACGCCCTCCGGCTGCGGCTGGCTACCGGCCTGCTGTACGGGGACACCGACCAGCAGCGCGAGGCGGCACTGGAGGCACCCGATCCCCTGGCGCTGCCCTGGATCGCCAGGGCACTGGCCGGCATCGAGGACATGCTGGCCGACCTCAGCCCGTGAGCTAGCGGCCGGGGCCGGGGCCGGGCCGCGGCCCGGCCCCGGCCGCTAGAGCTAGAGCGGCAGCGCCCGCTACGCGCGTAGCGCGGGACTGCCGGGCGACCGCGACGGGCCGCCGGAACACGGGCCTGACCTAGATCACCGTCCATGAGCGATCCGCCAATCAGAATGAAAGCAGCCCGTCGGCGCGGCCCGCGGATATTCTCTCGGTAATGACGTGACCACCAGCGAGAGAGCGCAGATGACGCTGAATGACAATTGTGGGAAAATTGCGGTTATAGTCGGCACTCGTCCCGAGATAGTGAAGCTCGCCCTGGTCGTCCGCCTGCTAGGCGACAACGCGGTCCTTATCCATACTCGGCAGCATGAAGACGAGGAATTGTCTGGCGTATTTCTAGCCGCCGCTGGGATTGCCCACGGCCGGGCCTTATCGGGGATTTGCGGCCAGCCTCGGCATGTGCAGCTTGGCCGGATTATCGAGCAGCTGGGCGAACTGCTGATGGAGCTGCGGCCGGCGGCCGTCATCGTGCAGGGCGACACCAATACCGCCTCGGCCGGCGCGCAGGCCGCCAGCTACGCCGGTGTCCCGGTTATCCACGTGGAGGCCGGCCTGCGGTCCCGGGACCGCGCCATGCCCGAGGAGATCAACCGGTGCGTCACCGGCGTGCTCGCCGACCTGCACTGCGCCCCGACGCCGCAGGCGGCGGCCAACCTCCGCGCTGAAGGAGTGCCCGCGGCCAGGATCGTGCTGACTGGCAACACGATCGTCGAGGCCACCTGGCAGATGCTGCCCGCGCCGCGGGAGGCCCGGCGGATCGCCGCGGCCCTGGGCGTCGAGCCCGACGGCTACGTCCTGGCCACCATCCACCGGCCCGAGAACACCGACGACCCGTCCCGTTTAGAGGCCATCCTCGGCGAGCTCAGCAAGCTCGGCCTGCCGGTGCTGCTCCCGCTGCATCCGCGGACCCTGGCGGCCGTGCGGCGACACGGGCTCGGCACCGCGCTGGACCGGCTGCACGTGATCCCGCCGGCGGACCACCGCACGTTCCTGGGGCTGGCCAGCCTGGCCCGGCTGCTCGTCTCAGATTCCGGCGGCGTTCAGGAGGAGTGCACGGTGCTCAAGCGGCCACTGATCGTGGTCCGGAACTCGACGGAGCGCCCGGAGTCCATCGCCGCGGGCTTCGCCCACCTAGTTCAGCCAGGGCCGGCCATCGGGGATCTCGGCCGGATGCTGATCGCCGATCCCGGGCTCGGGACGCGGCTGGCCGCCATCGGCTGCCCGTTCGGGGACGGGCAGGCTAGCCAGCGGATCGCCGAGTGCGCCCGGCGGTTCCTCGCCTGACCGCCGTCACCGGCCCGGCGATCGTCGCGGGGCGGGGATCAGGGACACCGGGCGCAGGAACTGCCCGGGGACGGCGGCGGTGCCGAGGGCCAGGGCCACCGCGTGCGCCCGGTCCCGCGCGCCCAGCTTGCGGAAGATGGCCTTCACATGACTCTTCACGGTGTCCCGCGAGATGCCCAGCCGCTCCGCGATTCCCTGGTTGGGCAGCCCGGCGACCATCTCCGCGAGCACCTCGCGTTCTCGCCTGCTGAGCCCGAACTCGTCGCCCGGGTCCGTCCGATGATCGTGGCCCCTCGCTCGCCCGAGCCGCTGGTCCAGCACCTGCAGTCCGGCCGCCGCCTCCTCGAGATAGGCCATGAGATCTTCGGGCGCGGAGTCCCTGAGCAGGTAGCCGTGGGCGCCGGCCGCGAGCGCCGACTGCGCCAGCAGCGGCTCGTCACGGCCGGTCAGGATCGCCACCCGGGTCAGCGGGCTGACCTGGCGGACCCACCGGCACAGGCCGATCCCGCTCTCCCCGGCGATGTCGGTGTCGCAGATGAGCAGATCGGGCCGGACCCGCCGGACCAGTTGCTCCCCGGCGCCGATGCTGCGCGCCGCCGCGACGACCAAGACCCCGGGCGTGTCCGCTAGCAGTGCCCGGATCGCGAAATGCATGAGCTCCGCCTCGTCAACGACCACGGCCCGCACCAGCCCGGCCGGGGACCGCCGGGCGGCGCCGCCGGTCCTGCGAGTGAGCGTCCCGCCGCGGCCGCCCGCCAGCGTCTGTTCCACCGCTTTCCCCCTGTCGGTGTTGTCGATGCCGTCAAGGTATCGAAGCAGCCGTTACACAGCGTGATCTGACACCTCACCCCGCGCGGCAAATTTCCCGCCGCCCCACTAGGGTTACTGGAATGAGCGGCATGGTCAGCTACGCCGAGCCACCCGCGCCGGCGTTCCTGTTCGACTTGGACGGAACGCTGATCGACAGCGTCTACCAGCACGTGATCGCCTGGCGGGAGGCGCTGAACCAGGCCGATATTGACCTGTCGGTCTGGCGCATTCACCGGCGGATCGGGATGAGCGGCGGGCTGTTCGTGTCCGCGCTGATGCGCGAGACCGGCATCACCCTGTCGGAGTCCGACATCGAGTCGCTGCAGCAGGCCCACGCGAGGGAGTACCTGAAGCTGGCGGACTCGGTTCGCCCGCTACCGGGCGCGGCCGAGTTGCTGGCGGCGCTGACCTCCCGCGGCGTGCGCTGGGCGATCGCCACCAGCGGCCGGCGGCTCACCGCGCAGCCCGCGCTGGCCCTGCTCGGACTGCCGCCGGACACGCCGATGATCACCCGCGACGTGGTGGCGCGCGCCAAGCCGGACCCGGACCTGTTCCTGGCGGCGGCGGCGCTGCTGGAGTCCGATCCGCGGTACTCGTATGTCGTCGGGGACAGCGTCTGGGATCTGCTCGCCGCCCGGCGAGCCCAGTCGATCGGCGTGGGCCTGATGTCCGGCGGCTACGGCCGCGAGGAGCTGGAGCGGGCCGGAGCGTACCGGGTATATGCCGATCCAGCCGATCTGCTCGCCCGGGCCGACGAGCTAGGCGTGCGCGGCCTGCCGATCCAGAGCTAAGCCACCACAATAGCCCCCGATCCCCCCCGTCCGTCCGCGCCCTCCCGGCCGGTTCCGGCCGCCGCGCATAGGCCGCGTTAGGACCGCCACCGGCCCCGCATGGATCATGCAAGGGACGCTATCTGCACAGGTCAGCCATGGTTCTACTAGGCGTGCAACGGCCATCGCCTAGGAGGGCTCCATGCTCGACCTGCTCTACATCGGCCTGACGATCGGTGTCTTCGCCGCGCTCTTCCTCCTGGTGAAGGGGGTCGAGCGCGTTGAGCGCTGAGAACCTGATCGGCCTGATCACCGGCATCCTGCTGACCATTTACCTCTTCGTGGCACTCGTCATGCCGGAGAGGTTCTGATGAGTACCGCACTCGCGGGCTGGCTCCAGCTCGGCCTGCTCATCGCGGCCCTGGCCGCGTGCCATATCCCGCTGGGCAACTACCTAGCGCGGATCTTCACCACCGACCAGGACTGGCGGGTGGAGAAGGGGCTCTACAAGATCATTGGCGTCGACCCGCGAGCCGACCAGAGGTGGTCGAGCTACCTGCGCAGCATGCTGGCGTTCTCGCTGATCAGCGTGCTGTTCCTGTACGGCATCGAGCGCCTGCAGCACTACCTGCTGCTGTCGCTGGGGATGGCCAATGTGCCGCCCGCGCTGGCCTTCAACACCGCCGCGTCGTTCGTGACCAACACGAACTGGCAGAACTACTCGGGCGAGTCGACCATGGGCTACCTGACTCAGATGGGCGGCCTGGCGGTTCAGAACTTCCTGTCCGCGGCGGTCGGCCTGGTCATCGCCATCGCGCTGATCCGCGGCTTCATCCGGTCCAAGACCGACAAGCTGGGCAACTTCTGGGTCGACGTGACCCGGGCCGTGATCCGGCTGCTGCTGCCGCTGTCCATCATCGGCGGCATCATCCTGATGGCGTCCGGCGTCATCGACAACTTCACCGCGGCGCACACAGTGACCACCCTGTCGGGGGCGCACCAGAGCATCGTCGGCGGACCGGTGGCCTCCCAGGAGGTCATCAAGGACATGGGCAACAACGGCGGCGGCTTCTACAACGCCAACTCCGCCCACCCCTTCGAGAACCCGAACCCGTTCACCGACTGGTTCGAGATCTTCCTGCTGCTGCTCATCCCGTTCGCCACGCCCCGCGCCTTCGGCAAGATGGTCAAGGACAATCGGCAGGGCTACCCGCTGCTGGCCGTCATGGTGATCATCTGGCTGGCGGCGGTCGGCGGGATCAGCTTCTTCGAGGCGCAGGGCGCCGGGCTGGCCCCGCACCTGGCGCACGGCGCCATGGAAGGCAAGAACGTCGCGTTCGGCACCCCGGGCTCCTCGCTGTTCGCGGCCTCGACCACGGTGACCTCCACCGGCGCGGTGAACTCGTTCCACGACTCGTTCACCCCGTTCGGCGGCGGGATCGCGCTGTTCGACATGGCGCTCGGCGAGGTCGCGCCCGGCGGCATCGGGGCCGGCATGTACGGCATCCTGGTGCTGGCCATCGTGACGGTCTTCGTCGGCGGCCTGATGGTCGGGCGCACCCCCGAGTACCTCGGCAAGAAGATCCGGCCGGCCGAGATGAAGTACGCGGCACTGTACTTCCTGACGCTGCCCGTACTGATCCTGACCGCCGCCGGGCTGTCGGTCGCGATGAAGACACCGCAGGCGTCCATCCTCAACCCGGGCCCGCACGGCCTGACCGAGATCATGTACGCCTTCACCTCCATGGCCAACAACAACGGCTCGGCCTTCGCCGGCCTGATGACGAATACCGACTGGTACAACACGGTGGGCGGCGTCGTGATGCTGCTCGGCCGGTTCGCGCCCCAGATCTTCGCGCTCGGCCTGGCCGGATCGCTGGCCCGGCAGCAACCGGTGCCGGCCAGCGCCGGCACGATCCAGACCCACCAGCCGCTCTTCGTGGGGATGCTCGTCGGCGTCATCCTCGTCCTCGTCGGCCTGACCTACTTCCCGGCGCTCGCTCTGGGCCCGTTCGCAGAAGGACTGCATTGAGATGGCTGTGACCACCGCACCCGAGGCCGCGGGCGGCACCGCCCGCGAGCCGGCCGGCCCGTCCGATCGCAGGATCGGCGGGGGCCTGCTGGACCCCAAGATGATCTGGAAGTCCACCCCGGACGCCCTCAAGAAGCTGGACCCGCGGGTTCAGCTCAAGAACCCGGTCATGTTCGTCGTCGAGGTCGGCGCGGTGCTGACCACCTACACGGCGATCATCAAGCCGTCCATCTTCAGCTGGACGATCGTGGTGTGGCTGTGGCTGACCGTGGTCTTCGCCAATCTCGCCGAGGCCGTGGCCGAGGGCCGCGGCAAGGCGCAGGCGCAGACGCTGCGCCGGACCAAGCGGGAGACGGTCGCCCGGCGCCTGGTCAACTGGCGGCCCGGCCAGGCCAGTATCCGCGTGGAAGAAGTCCCTGGCACCCAGCTCACCCTGGGCGACCACGTGATCGTCGAGGCCGGCGAGACCATCCCCGGCGACGGCGACGTCGTCGAGGGCGTCGCGTCCGTCGACGAGTCGGCCGTCACCGGGGAGTCCGCTCCGGTCATCCGCGAGTCCGGCGGCGACCGGTCGGCGGTCACCGGCGGGACCAGGGTGCTATCGGACCGGATCATGGTCCAGATCACCTCCAAGCCGGGCGAGACGTTCATCGACCGCATGATCGCCCTGGTCGAGGGCGCCAAGCGGCAGAAGACGCCGAACGAGATCGCGCTGAACATCCTGCTCGCGTCGCTGACGGTCATCTTCATGCTGGCGGTCATCACGCTGCAGCCGATGGCGTTCTACTCCAAGGCGCCGCAGAGCCTGGTGGTCCTGGTCGCGCTGCTGGTCGCGCTCATCCCCACCACCATCGGCGCGCTGCTGTCGGCCATCGGCATCGCGGGCATGGACCGGCTGGTCCAGCGCAACGTGCTCGCGATGTCCGGCCGCGCGGTCGAGGCGGCGGGCGACGTGAACACCCTGCTGCTGGACAAGACCGGCACGATCACCATCGGCAACCGGCAGGCCACCGAGTTCCTCCCGGTCACGGGCGTCACGGCGGCGGAGCTCGCGGATGCCGCCCAGCTGTCCAGCATGGCGGACTACACGCCGGAGGGCCGCTCCATCGTCGTGCTCGCGAAGGACCAGTACGGCCTGCGCGAGCGGCACGAAGGCGAGCTCCAGGGCGCCGACTTCGTCGAGTTCACCGCGCAGACCCGGATGAGCGGCGTGGACCTGGCCGACGGCCGGCAGGTCCGCAAGGGCGCCGCCGCCTCGGTCGCCCAGTGGATCCGCGATAACGGCGGCACCCCGCCGGACGAGCTCGGCACGACGGTGGACAGCATCTCGGGCGTCGGCGGCACGCCGCTGGTCGTGGCGGAGAAGGCGAACGGCACCGCCCAGGCCCTCGGCGTCGTCTACCTCAAGGACATCGTCAAGGAGGGCATCGCCGAGCGGTTCGACGAGATGCGCAGGATGGGCATCCGCACCGTCATGATCACCGGTGACAACCCGCTGACCGCCAAGGCGATCGCCGATGAGTCCGGCGTGGACGACTTCCTCGCCGAGGCGACGCCGGAAGACAAGATGGCGCTGATCCGCAAGGAGCAGGAGGGCGGCAAGCTCGTCGCGATGACCGGCGACGGCACCAACGACGCGCCGGCCCTCGCCCAGGCCGACGTCGGGGTGGCCATGAACACCGGGACCTCGGCCGCCAAGGAGGCCGGGAACATGGTGGACCTGGACTCCAACCCGACCAAGCTCATCGAGATCGTGGAGATCGGCAAGCAGCTCCTCATCACCCGCGGGGCGCTGACCACGTTCTCCATCGCCAACGACGTGGCCAAATATTTCGCGATCATCCCGGCCATGTTCGAGGGCGTGATCCCTGGCCTGGCCAAGCTCAACATCCTGGGCCTGCACAGCCCGGCCTCGGCCATCACCTCGGCGATCATCTTCAACGCGCTGATCATCGTCGCGCTGATCCCGCTGTCGCTGCGCGGCGTGCGCTACCGGCCATCCTCGGCCTCCTCGCTGCTGCGCCGCAACCTGCTCGTCTACGGCGTCGGCGGCCTCATCGTCCCGTTCATCGGGATCAAGAGCATCGACCTCATCATCCAGTTCATCCCCGGATTCAGGTGACCATCATGAACCGACTTCCCGGCACCGTCCGGCAGCTCATCGCCGCCCTGCGCGGACTGCTCCTGTTCACCGTGATCTGCGGGATCATCTACCCGGTGGTGATGTTCGGCGTCGCCCAGGGCGCGTTCCACCACCAGGCCAACGGGTCGCTGGTCAGCTATCACGGCAAGGTGGTCGGCTCCAGCCTGCTCTGCCAGGAGTTCACCGATGCCCACGGCAACCCGCTGCCGCAGTACTTCCAGCCCCGGCCATCGGCCGCGGTCAACCCGGCCGTCAAGACCGACTACGGCTGCGATCCCGGCTTCTCCGCCGCGTCTAACCTGGGCCCGGACAACCCGGTCCTGGTGCGGGACATCAAGCAGCGGCAGCGGCAGATCGCGGCGTTCGACCACGTGCAGATCTCCGCGATCCCGGCGGACGCGGTCACGGCGTCGGCGTCCGGGCTGGACCCCTACATCTCCCCGCAGAACGCGGCCATCCAGGTGGACCGGGTGGCGGCCGCCCGGCACGTCAGCCCGGCCGCCGTGCGGGCCCTGGTCCAGCGCTACTCCCAGAGCCGCACGCTGGGCTTCCTCGGCGAGCCGCGGGTCAACGTGCTCAACCTGAACATCGCGCTCAATGAGAAGTACCCGGCCTGACGAGCCCGCTCTGCTGCGTGCCCTGCGCATCGACCTGCGCGCCGTGGCTGTGGCCAGTGACTTATGTTCAGGACAGGGCCGTAACCCATTCCGTGCCGTGCAGGACCGGGCGCCGACAGGGGCATCAGTGAGCAACGCCGAACACCGGGACGATCCGGGCCAGAAGAACGCGGTCGCTCGCGGCGAGCTGAGGATTTACCTCGGCTGTGCCGCCGGGGTCGGCAAGACCTTCGCCATGCTCAACGAGGGCCACCGCCGGGCGGGGCGCGGCACCGATACCGTCGTCGCCTTCGTCGAGACCCATGGCCGGCCGCAGACGCAGGCCCAGATCGGCGACCTGGAGGTGATCCCGCGCGCCCTCGTGCCCTACCGCGGCACCTTCTTCGAGGAGATGGACCTGGAGGCGGTGCTGGCGCGCGCGCCGCAGGTGGCGCTGGTCGACGAGTTCGCGCACACGAACGTGCCCGGCAGTACAGGCCAGCACGGGGGGCACGAGAAGCGCTGGCAGGACGTCGAGCGGCTGCTTAACGCCGGCATCGACGTGATCTCCAACGTCAACATCCAGCACCTGGAGTCGCTCAACGACGTCGTCCAGAAGATCACCGGCGTGCCGCAGCGCGAGACCGTGCCCGACGCCGTGGTCCGCGCCGCGGACCAGGTCGAGCTCGTCGACATGACGCCGGAGGCGCTGCGCCGCCGGATGGCGCACGGCAACATCTACCGGGCAGAGAAGATCGACGCGGCCCTGACCAACTACTTCCGGATCGGCAACCTGTCCGCGCTGCGCGAGCTGGCCCTGCTGTGGCTGGCCGACAAGGTCGACGAGGGACTGCAGCGCTATCGCGCGGCGCACGATATCCACGGCACCTGGGAGGCCCGCGAGCGCGTCGTGGTCGCGCTGACCGGCGGACCCGAGGGCGAGACGCTGATCCGGCGGGCCGCCCGGATCGCCGCCCGCTCGACAGGCGGCGACCTGCTCGCCGTGCACGTGACCCGCTCGGACGGCCTCACCGGGGCCGATCCCGCCGCCCTGGCGGCGCAGCGCCGGCTCGCCGAGTCGGTGGGCGGCACCTATCACCAGGTCGTCGGCGAGAGCGTGCCCGAGGCGCTGCTGGCCTTCGCCCGGGCGGAGAACGCGACCCAGCTGGTCCTCGGTGCCAGCCGCCAGCGGTGGCTCTCGTCGCTGCTCACCGGCCCGGGAGTCAGCATCCGCACGATCCGCAACTCCGGCGACATCGACGTGCACATCGTGACCCACGCGCACATGGGCCGCGGCCGGGGGCTGCCCAGCCAGCGCGGCGGCCTTCCGCTGCGCCGGCGACTGCTCGGCTACCTCCTGGCCCTGGTGCTGGCCCCCGTGCTGACGCTGCTGCTGGCCGCGGCCCGCGGTCAGGTCAACCTGACCAGCGACGTCATCATCTTCCTGGCCGCGGTCATCGCGGTCGCGCTGACCGGCGGGTTTGTCCCCGCGGTGCTGGAGGCGATCGTCGGCTCGCTGCTGCTCAACTACTACTTCACGCCGCCCGTGCACACCTGGAACATCACCGATCCCAACAACGCGCTGGCGCTCGGAATCTTCATCGCCGTGGCGCTCGTGGTCAGCTCCGTCGTGGACGGCGCGGCCCGGCGATCCAAGCAGGCGGCCCGGGCCACCGCCGAGTCGGAACTGCTGGTCACGACGGCCGGTAGCGTGCTGCGGGGGCAGCAGGCCCTGGCCGCCGTGCTCAGCCGGGTCCGAGAGGCATTCGGCCTGGAGTCGGTGACCCTGCTGGAGCGGGGCACTGACGAGCGGGGCACCGACGAGCGGGGCACCGACGAGCCGGCCGACCAGCGGCCGGCGGCCGGGCGCTGGACCGCGCCCGGTGAGTGGAGCGTGGTGGCCGTCGCCGGGGATCCGCCCGTGCGCTCGCCGCGGACCGCGGATACCGAGGTCCCGGTGACCGACCGGCTCATGCTGGCGCTGCGCGGGCGACCGCTGCCGGCCACCGATCGCCGGGTGCTCGGCGCCTTCGCGGCCTACGCGGCCACGGCCCTGGAGCAGGAGCGGCTGTCGGCGGCGGCCGAGGCAGCGCGGCCGATCGCCGCGGCCGACCGGATGCGCACCGCCTTGCTGGCCGCCGTCAGCCATGACCTGCGCACCCCGCTGGCCTCGGCCAAGGCCGCGGTCACCAGCCTGCGCGCCACGGATGTCGAGTGGGACGCGCAGGACCATGAGGAGCTGCTGGCGACCGCCGACGAGTCCCTGGACAAGCTCGCCCGCCTGGTCGATGACCTCCTGGACATGAGCAGGCTGCAGGCGGGGGCGCTGGCGGTCTTCCCCCGGCCGGCCGACCTCGCCGAGATCGTGGCCCGGTCGCTGGACGACCTGGGCCCGGCGGCGCGCACGGTCGTGGTGGCCATCCCGGAGACCCTTCCGGAGGTCGCCGTCGATCCGGGACTCCTCGAGCGGGTCATCGCGAACCTGACCGCCAACGCGCTGCGCCACGCGCCGGCGGGATCCCCGCCCGCGCTGCGCGGCAGCGCGCTGCTGGACCGGGTCGAACTGCGGGTCATCGACCGCGGGCCCGGCATCCCGGCGGCCGACTGGGACCGGATGTTCGTGCCGTTCCAGCGGCTGGGCGATACCGACAACACCACGGGTGTCGGCCTGGGCCTCGCCCTGTCCCGGGGCCTGACCGAGGCGATGGGCGGCAGCCTGGAGCCGGAGGAGACGCCGGGCGGCGGGCTCACCATGACGCTCTCGCTGCCGGCCGCGCCCGGCCCGGCCCGGCCGTTCAGCATCGAACTGCCCGACGTTCCGGCGGGCCAGCTCCCTGGTCCCCCCATGTCGGAGACGGCTGCGGCGGAGGAAACCGTGCCTGGGACAGCCGCCCCGGAGACAGGCGCCGGGTCGGCGTGACACGGTGATGGCGTGACGACCGTGCTCATAGTGGACGACGAGCCGCAGATACTGCGTGCGCTGCGGATCAACCTGCGGGTGCGCCACTACGACGTGCAGGTCGCCGGGACCGGGACCCGCGCCCTGGAAGTGGCCGCGAAGCACCCGCCCGATCTGGTGATCCTCGATCTCGGGCTGCCGGACCTCGACGGGGTCGAGGTGATCCAGGGACTGCGCGGCTGGACCGACGCGCCCATCATCGTCCTGTCCGGCCGGGCCGACAGCGGCGACAAGGTGGCGGCGCTGGACGCGGGCGCGGACGACTATGTCACCAAGCCGTTCAGCATGGAGGAACTGCTCGCCCGGATGCGGGCCGTCAGCCGGCGCCAGTCCGGCGATGGCGATGTTCCGCAGGTTCGCCTTGGTGACCTGGTCGTGGACCTGGCGGCCAAGCGGGTGATCCGGGGGGCCCCCGGCGATCCGGCTGACCAGCCCTCGCCGGCCGGGCCGGATATCCGGCTGACGCCGACCGAATGGCATCTGCTGGAAGTGCTGCTGCGCTCGCCGGGCAAGCTGCTCAGCCAGCGGCAGTTGCTGACGGAGGTGTGGGGACCCGGCTACGGCGACGCGGCGGGCAATCTGCGCCTCTACATGGCCCAGCTACGTCGCAAGCTGGAGCCCGACCCGGCCCGGCCGCGCTGGCTGCTGACCGAGCCCGGCATGGGCTACCGCTTCGAGCCGGACCGCGAGTCAGGCTGAGCCCGCGATTCCCGTCCGGGTCAAGCTGAGCCGCGAGCCGGGCTAAGCCCCGGCAAACTGAGCCGCGACCGCCGGCCCCGCGCAGAGAGTTAGCAGTGGTTCTGCGCTACTCTCGCTCGAATGTAGTAACTCTCGGTGATCGTATCGCTACTTAAAGTTATCGCCGCGTTGCCCGATCCGGGCCGCCGACCGATCAGGACGAACTGTATGCGCTTTCGAAGGATATGCCCCGCCCTCGCCATGGTGGCCAGTCTTGGGATAACGGCGTGCCCCGCGGCGGGGGCGGCCACGACGGCCACCACTGCCCGGGCGGCCAGCGGTGCCCGGGCGGCTAGCGCTGCCCAGGCGACCGCTGGCCGGGCCACCGCCGGCCGGGCGTGGCGGACCGTGGCCTTCGAGGGCGTCAGCCTCCAGGTGCCCGCGTCCTGGCCGGTGCTGAATCTGTCCCGCCAGCCGCGCGCGTGCCCGCGGCTGAACGTGCATGCGGTCTACCTGGGCCAGCCCGGACCCGACCCGGCCTGCCCGGCGAACCTGCAGGGCAAGACGACGGCGGTGCTACTCCAGCCCGTCAACCAGGCCGGCCCGGACCTGCGGCAGGCGACCCGCGCCGCGGTCATCGGCGGCCGGGCGGCCCGCACGAATCCCGACGCGGCGGTGACGCACCAGATCATCGACATGCTGCCATCGGCTGGCGTCGAGGTCAGCCTGTCCTATGGCAGCAGCCCGGCGCTCGCCCGCTCGATTCAGTCCACGATCAAGATCCGGGCCAGCAAGCGCGCCCGGCCGGTGCGGCTCGCCGCGCCCGCCGCTATCCGACCCGCGGCACCGCAGGGGGTCGTGAAGGGCCGGGGCTTCGACACGTGCGCGGCGCCGTCGACAGGAACGATGAGGAGCTGGCTGGCCTCTCCCTACCGCGCCGTCGGCATCTACATCGGCGGCGTCAACCGCGCCTGCGCGCAGGCGAACCTGACCCCGGCCTGGATCAGGACCATCCAGGCTCAGGGCTGGCACTACTTCCCGCTCTACGTCGGGCTGCAGGCCTCGTGCGTCGCCGCGTTCGGCGACGCCACGATCAACGCCGCCAGCGCGGCGGCGGAGGGCAAGGCGGCGGCTGATGACGCCGTGACGCAAGCCGGTGACCTCGGCATCCCCGCCGGCACGCCGATCATCTACGACATGGAGGCCTATCGCGGCGGCTGCGGGTCGGAGGTCACCACGTTCCTGTCGGCCTGGGACAGCGAACTGCACGCCAGGGGATACGTGGCGGCGATCTACGAGTCGTTCTCCAACATCTCCGACCTGGTCGGCGCGGCGGGCCGGATGACCGAGCCGGACGTCATCCATTACGCCGACTGGGACGGGCACGCCACCACCAAGAGCTCCTACATGCCGTCGAACATGTGGGTCCACGACCAGCGCATTCACCAGTACGCGGGCGGCCACAACGAGACCTACGACAGCACCACGATCAACATCGACAACGACGTGCTGGATGTCGCGCTCAGCGGCGCCGCGACGCAGGGCCAGCGCCGCCCTGACTTCCGGGCCGCCGCCGCGATCAACGCCAACGGGTCCGCGGAGTGGTTCGCCAAGGCGGCCAACGGCACCCTGCGGCACAACTATCAGCATCCGGTCGGCTCCGCGGGCTGGTCGGCCACCAGGACGGTCGGCGAATCGCCCGGCGACATCGTGAGCAATCCAGCGGTGACCGCCGATGCCAGCGGCAGCCTGACGCTCTTCGCCCGGACCACCGCGGGCCAGATCGCGCACGCCTGGCAGCAGGCCGGCGCGCCCAACGACTGGAACTGGGGCGGCCCGGCGGGCGGTGGCGCGCCGCCGGGCACCGTCGTGGCCGACCCGGCCGCGATCCGGGCGCCCAGCGGGGATGTCGTCGTGTTCGCCACGACCGCCAGCGGGGCGGTGGACACGACATCGCAGGACTCCCCCAGCGACAACACCGGCTGGACCCCGTGGGCGGCCATCGGCGGCAACTGCGCGAGCTCGCCCGTGGCCTTCGTGGACAGCCGCAAGTCGCTGGAGGTCTTCTGCCGGACCGACCGCGGCGCGCTGGCCGTTAACGTCCTGCGGCGCGGCGGCTGGAACGGCTGGCAGACGGTGGCGGGCGGGCCGTCCGGCCTGACCGGGACGCCGGCCGCGGTCACGGGCGGCGGCGGCCAGACGGAGGTCTTCGCGACCGACAGGTCCGGCACCCTCGCCTATGCGTGGCAGGTGCCGGGCGGCAACTGGGCGTGGGGCAGTTCGCCCGCCGGCGCAGTTAAGTTCAAGAATTCGCCAACGGCCGTCGGCTGGCCAGGTCACGGGGTCGGGGTGCTCGCGCAGCAGTCCAACGGCCAGCTGGGCTACGCGGTCCAGTCCGGCGGCGGGCCGGCGGCCTGGGGCGCCTGGACGCCGATGAGCAGCCATCTGCTGGGCAGCCCGGCCGCCTGGGCCAACACCAACGGCGACCCGGAGGTG
Source organism: Streptosporangiaceae bacterium (assembly GCA_035532295.1). Taxonomy (GTDB): domain Bacteria; phylum Actinomycetota; class Actinomycetes; order Streptosporangiales; family Streptosporangiaceae; genus DASUBV01. The sequence continues at coordinate 26,420 of DATKRH010000019.1, read as the reverse complement.
GTCATCTTGAACAAGCAGCTGCACATCGCCGTATCGACCTACTCGGGCGGCGGGTGGAGCGCCTGGACCCAGCTGGGCGGCGGCTACTGACCAGGGGGCGGCGCGGCCTGCGGAGAGTGCGGGGGGTCCGATGACGACCGATCGCCGGGCTGGCCGGCGAGGGCCGAGAGCCGGAACCGCAGCCGGCAGATCACCACGTCGGTGGCGCCGCGCCGGATCGCCCGGTCCAGGACCGCGCCGCGCCGGTTGAACAGCACCCGCAGCCATGCTCGCGCGGGCTGAACCTCCGGGATCACGACGACGAGCCGACGGGACTGGTCAGCTCGCTCCAGTTCGCGCAGATAGTCGACGATCGGCGGCCCCAGCGCGCGGTGCCGACTGACCAGCGTGATCAGCGGCACGTCAGGATGCCATTGCTGCCAGCACTCCCGGAAGTCGGCCTGCGCCTGCTCGTCCGCCTGGTCGGTATAGCTGACGGTCACGGCCCGGACCTCGTCGCCGAGCGAGAGGGCCGCCGAGATCCCCTCCTCGGTCAGCAGCGACAACGCGCCCACCGGCACCACGACCAGTGACCGTTGCCGGTGCGGCCGCGGCGGCATCCGGCCCAGCTGCAGGTAGCCGCCGATCCGCCGGTAGGTGATGTTGATCCGGCTGAACATCAGCACCAGCAGCGGCACCACGATAACCACCAGCCAGGCGCCTTCCAGGAACTTGCTGAACAGCTCGATCGCCAGTGCGACCGTGGTGAACACGGCCCCGACGCCGTTGATGACGGCGTGCCGCGCCCAGCTCGGTCCATGCTGCTGGTGCCAGTGCCGCACCATCCCGATCTGCGACAGCGTGAACCCGACGAAGACGCCGATGGCGAACAACGGGACCAGCGCCTGGGTGTCGCCCCGGGACACCACGAGCAGGATGGCGGCGGCGGCGGCCAGCACTCCGATGCCGTACCGGTGCACCTGCCGGTCGGCCTTGAGAAAGAACAGGTGCGGCAGGAAGTTGTCGGTGGCGAGCAGCGAGGCCAGGACGGGCAGGCCGCCGAACGAGGTGTTCGCGGCGAGGGCCAGCAGCACCGTGGTGATCATCTGAATGGCGTAGAACACGAAGTTGTGCCCGAGCGAAGCGGCCGTCAGCTCGGCGAGCACCGTCTCGGTGTGCGTCGGGGTGACCTGAAACTTGCGGATCAGGATGGCCAGGCCGATCAGCATCGAGCCGAGCAGTATCCCCAGCCACATCTCGGTGTGCTGGGCCCGGCGGGCCCGCGGCTGGCGGAACGAGGGCACGGCGTTGGCGATCGCCTCGACGCCGGTCAGCGCCGAGCAGCCGGAGGCGAAGGCACGCAGCAGCAGCAGGACGCCGACGGTCTCGGTGGCCGACGGTGTGCTGTGCGACAGGGCCACCGCCGGGTGCGAGCGCAGCAGCCCGCCGATGATGACCGCGTAGATGGCGACGATGAAGATGACCGTAGGCGCGATGAACAGCCGCGCGGAGTCGGCGGCGCCCCACAGGTTGGCGGCCGTGATGCCCGCGAGAATCAGCAGGCAGATGAGGACCCGGCCGCCGTAGAGCCCCGGGAACGCCGCGACCAGCGCCTGGACCCCGGCCGATACGCCGACGGCCGCGTTCAGCACGTAGTCGACCACCAGGGAGCCGGCCGCCACCAGGCTCGGCATGGTGCCCAGGTGCGTGCGCGCGACCGCGTACGCGCCGCCGCCGCCGGGAAATGCCTCGATGACCTGCCGGTAGGAGATCACCAGGACGGCGAGGAGCACCACGATCGCCCCGGTGACGGGCAGGGTGTAGCTCAGGCCGGCCGCACCGGCCGCCGCCAGCACAATGACGATGGCTTCAGGGCCGTACGCCACGGAGGACAGCGCATCCAGGGACAGCGCCGCCAGGCCCTCCAGCGCGGTGAGCCGGTGACTCTCCTGCGCCGCGTCCTCGCCCGCCGCCGGGCCAGCGCTCATGACCGCTAATACAAGCACAGCCGCTGCGCACCGACTGGCCGGCGCGCTGGGCTAGAGCTTCACCACGAGGAGCGCGATAACGGCCAGCACGACGGCGACGAGCACCACGATCCCGGCCAGGCGTCCCACGTTGCGGCCGGGTGCCTTCATGTCCCAGGGGGCCTCGGAGTCGGTCGCCTGCCGGCTGGCAAACGCCTGAAACTGCGAGGTATTCGCTGACGCGTCGGGGGCGACGCGGAACTCGCCGGTGGTCAGCGGCCGCCCGGCACTGCCCGCGGGATCAACGTCACGCTCTGCCATGGCCACGACTGTAGCGGAAAGGGCACGCCGGAACCGGCCGGTCGGCGCAGAAGCAGGCGAAAACGTCCAGATGGGCAGGCTGCTACCGGCCAGCTTCCGGCGGCAGCATGTCCGGCCTGTTCACGAGTCTGGACAGCACGATGACACTGCGTGTCCGGACCACGAACGGCTCCGCGCCGATGCGCTCCATCACCCGCTCGAAGTGCCGGACGTCGGCCGCCCTGATGTGCAGCAGCGCGTCCGCCTCGCCGGTCACCGTGCAGGCGTCGGTGACCTCGGGGTGCTTCCCGACCGCCGCGGCGATGTCCGCCGGGGAGGTCCGGCCGCGGCAGAACAGTTCCACGTAGGCCTCGGTAGTCCAGCCCAGCGCGGTCGGGTCGACGCGGGCCGAGAACCCGGTAATCGCGCCCGATGCCCGCAGCCGGTCGACGCGCCGCTTGACGGCGGGCGCCGACAGCCCGACCTGGGCCCCCACCTCCGCGTAGGTCGCCCGGGCGTCATCCACGAGCGCGGCGACTATCCGCCGGTCCAGCTCGTCGAACGTCATCAGCCGCTCCTCCTGCCCGGCAGCCCGCCGCTTCCTGCCCGGCAGCCCGCCGCTTCCTGGCCTTAGATCCTGCCATTCCCGCCCGGCCCGGCCAGCGGCCGGCGCCCTCGCCGGCGGTGGCCACCCTGACCGAGCGCGGGCGGGAAGTGGTCGGACTGTCGCCGCCGGCCTGTCCAACGACGAGATCGCCGTGGAACTCGTCCTCAGCCCGCTGACCCCCAAGACCCACGTCAGCCGGGCGATGACCAAGCTGGCCGCGCGCGACCGGGCCCAGCCAGTCGTGATCGCCTACGCCAGCGGCCTGGCCGCCCCCTGCTCTCGCGGACCTACGTGCCACCCCCATCCCGCTCGCCCCATCCCGCTCGCCCCATCCCGCTCGCCCCATCGCGCCCCGGCTGCCGCCACCTCCGTTCATGATCACGGGGGTTTTTCAGTCGATGTGACTGAGAAACCCCCGTGATCATGAACAACTGAGTTTTGGCGGTCTGTAAGTCACGTTTTAGGCAGGCCGAAAGCCCGGATAACGGCGACCGCAGGCTCAGGCGCCCTGGCGAGCGCAGACGCTATGCCACCGGGAGTACGACGCAGCGAGTAGCGGCCTGGCGAACTGCCTCCTGCCGCCCGACGCGGTGCCCGGCCCGCTGACGAGGCTAGAGGGCATCAACCCTCCCGTGGCTTGCAGGAGCTGAACTTCCAAGGCGTATCCGTCAGCCCGTCCGCAGAATGGACCACCTGGCAGACTCGGCGCGCCGGGCCACTCTGAGTCACCGAGCCGCTCAGGGTGCTGGGCCGGATCGGGCTGGCCTGTTACCGGCACCGCTGGATCACCGCGGTGGCGTGGCTGGCCGGGCTGGCCTGCCTGATCACGCTCTGGACCCGGTTCGGCGCCCCGGCCAGTGACAACTTCGGCACCACCGATCCCCGCGCGGCCGGCGGCCGTCAAGGGCCCGGCGCCGCTTCACTCAGGCGGGGCGGCGCCGGGCCGCGCTATCGTCGGGCACCTGGACTGAGCCGACGGAGGGCTGAGCTGACGGAGGGTGGAGCTGATGGCGCGACTGGGCGGGATGTACGGGCCGGATGCCACGTTCCTGGGCGTGCCCAAGGCCGATCTGGCGGATCCGCAGTCCTGGGCGGGCACCGACATCATGATCATCGGCGCGCCCTTCGACGGCGGGACGTCACACCGGCCGGGCGCCCGGTTCGGCCCGCAGGCCATCCGGTTCTGCGACTACCTGCCGCACGACGGGTCCCGGCCGCACCTGGCCCTCGGCGTGGATCCGCTGCTGGAGATGCGGGTGGCGGACGCGGGTGACGTGGAGATGCCGTCGGGTGACACCGAGCTGTCCCTGCGCCGGCTGGAGGATGCGGTGCGGACGGCCAGCGCGGGCGGGGCCATCCCGGTGATCCTGGGCGGGGATCACACGGTCGCGCTCCCTGACGCTACCGGCGTGGCGCGGCACATCGGCTGGGGGCGGTTGTCGATGATCCACTTCGATGCGCATGCCGATACTGGTGACACCCAGTTCGGGGCGCTGCATGGGCACGGCACGCCGATGCGTCGGCTGATCGAGTCGGGAGCGGTGCGCGGCGACAGGTTCTTGCAGGTGGGGCTGCGGGGCTACTGGCCGGAGCCCGAGACGCTGGCCTGGATGGCCGGCCAGCACATGCGCAGCTTCGAGATGACCGAGGTGGTGACGCGGGGCCTGGATCAGTGCCTGACCGAGGCCTTCGCCATCGCGACCGACGAGTGCGACGGGGTGTTCCTGTCGGTAGATGTGGATGTCGTGGATCCTGGCATGGCGCCGGGCACGGGGACGCCCGAGCCGGGCGGCCTGACGGGACGTCAGTTGCTGGACGCGGTTCGGCGGATCGCGATGGAGCTGCCAGTGGCGGGGGTCGACGTCGTCGAGGTGGCACCCCCTTATGACCACGCGGAAATCACCGCCTACCTGGCGAACCGGGTGGTGCTCGAAGCGCTCTCGGGCATCGCCTGGCGGCGCAGGCGGCTGCGCGCGGAAAGCTCGGGCGAGCCAGCGCCGCGGCGGCCGGAGTCGCCGCTGCTGGAGGGCAGGGAGCCGCCTGCGGCGGGCTGAGCGCTGGGCCGGGCTGAGCGCCGCGGCGGCGCATGGTCCCACGGTAACGCCGTCAGATAGGCGCACAAGTGCCTGCCGCGTAGATCGATCGAGACGATCTATAGTTGTTAGATGCTGGACGTGATCAGGCTCCGCGTGCTGGTGGCCGTGGCGCGACACGGCTCGGTTACCGCCGCCGCCCGCGCGCTGAACTACGCCCAGCCCTCGATCAGCCATCACATTGCCCGGCTCGAGGCCGAGACCGGGGCCCGGCTGCTGCAGCGGGCGGGGCGGGGCGTGCGGCTGACCGACGCCGGACGGCTGCTGGCTGAGCGGGCCGAGGAGATCATCGGCCGGCTGGACGCCGCGGAGGCCGAGCTCGCGGCGCACGTGGGACTCCGCGAAGGCCGGGTCAGGCTGGCCGCCTTCCCCTCCGCGCTCGGCACAATCGTGCCGGCGGCGGCGGCGCGCCTGGAAGCCGAGACACCGGGCCTGGACCTCATGCTCACCGAGGCAGAACCGCCCGAGGCGCTGCGGATGCTCCGGGCCGGCTACGTGGACGTGGCCCTGATCTTCCAGCATTACCAGCGGGACATTGACCCGGCGCCGCCCAGCGCGGGCGAGGACGGAACCCGCGGGCGCTTGCTGCTCGACGAGCCGGTGCACCTGGTCACGGCCGCGGGCCTCACCGGGCACGGCGGGGCCGGGCACGGCGGGGCCGGCGGGGCCGGGCACGGCGGGCACGGCGGGGCCGGGCACGGCTCGCAGGCCGACCTCCTGGAGGGAGCGCCCGCGGCAGACCTGGCCGCGTTCGCGGGCCACCGCTGGATCGCCGGCTGCGAGCGCTGCCGTAGCTACCTGATCCGGCAGTGCGCGCTGGCCGGCTTCACGCCGAACGTGGCCTTCACCACCGATGACTACGTGGCCGTCCAGGCGCTCGTCGCGGCGGGACTCGGGGTGACCACCCTGCCAGGCCTGTGCCTGCGCGCCGCCCGGCACCCGGGGATCGTAGCCACTGCGCTGCCGGGCGCCCGCCGACAGGTCTTCGCGGTCACTTACGGCGACCCGCCGGACCCGCCGGTGACCACGCGACTGCTCGACGTCCTCGCCCAGGTGGCCGAGGCCAGCACCAGCAACTCGGCTCACTCGCCCGGATCGGGAGGATGACCCGAACCACTCGCCGCCTGGGCTAGATCACGCTGCTGTGGTCTTGCCAGTAGGGCTGGCGGAGGTTGCGCTTGAGCAGCTTGCCGCTGGGATCGCGCGGCAGCGCCCCTGTGAAGTCGATGGACTTGGGCCACTTCATGCGGGCCAGCCTGCCGTCGAGGGAGGCGAGGATCTCGGCGGCTAGGTCGTCGCCCGGCTCCACCCCGGGGACGGGCTGCACGACCGCCTTGACCTGCTCGCCCCAGTCATCGTCCGGGACCCCGAAGACGGCCACGTCCGCGACCTTGGGATGCATGATGATCTCGGCCTCGATTTCCGCGGGGTAGATGTTGGCCCCGCCCGAGATGATCATGTCGGCCTTCCGGTCGCAGAGGAACAGGAAGCCGTCCTCGTCGAGGTAGCCGATGTCACCGACGGTAAACAGGTCCCCGAGTCGGCTCGCGGCCGTCTTGGCCGGATCGTCTTTGTACTCGAAGGTCGTGGCCTCGCCCATCCGCATGTAGATGGTGCCCGGGACGCCCGGCGGGCACGACGCGCCGTCATCGTCGGTAACGATCACCGTGCTGACCGGCCACGCTGACCCGACCGTGCCCGGACGCTCCAGCCAGTCCTGCGGCGTGGCGATCGTCCCGCCGCCCTCGGTGGCCGCGTAGTACTCATAAACGCAGGGCCCCCACCACTCCAGCATCGCTCGCTTGATCCCGACGGGGCAGGGCGCAGCCGCGTGGATGAGCCATTGCATCGAGGACAGGTCATAGCGGCGCCTGGTCTCGCCTGGCAGGCTCAGCATTCGCTTGAAATGGGTGGGTACCATGTGCGAGTTCGTTACCTGGTAGCGCTCGACGAGTGCCAGCGCCTGCTCGGCGTCCCATGAGTCCATGACCACGATCGTGTGGCCCAGGTGCAGCGCGCCGCCGCCGAAGACGGTGACCGCGGTGTGATAGATCGGCGAGGTCACCAGGTGCACGTTGGGCTGTCCGGTGGTCACGCCGAACATCTGCGGCAGCGCCGATCCCAGATCGGCTGCGTCCTCGGGGCTCAGCCCCGACAGCGGCCGGCGCACCCCCTTGGGCCGCCCGGTCGTCCCCGAGGTGTAATGCATGGTCGTCCCCGCGGTCCGGTCGGCCGGCCTGTCCGCGGAGTGGCTGCCGCGCAGGTCTTCTACCGCCGTGAAGCCGGGGATCGTCCCGTAACTGAACCGCAGGCCGGCGCCGAGCCCCGCCTGATCCGCCGCGGCCGTCCCGGGTTGCGCGAACCGCTCGTGCACGAAGAGCGCCTTGGCCTCGCAGTCGGCGATGATATAGGCGGCCTCGGGGGCGGTGAAATGCCAGTTGATCGGCGTCAGGTACCAGCCGGCCTGCAGCGCCGCCAGGTAGACCTCCAGGGCGGCGGCCCCGTTGGGCAGCAGGGCCGCGATACCGTCGCCGGGCCGCAGTCCAGCGGCGCGCAGCCCGCTGGTGATCTGGTTCGAGCGGCTGAGCAGTTCGCCCGCCAGGACCTGGTTGCCGTCGGCCTCGATGACAGCGATCCAGTTCGGGTCATCTTCCGCGCGACTCCAGAAACTCACCGCTTACCTCCGGCTCTCAGGAACGCGACCCGGTTGCGGGATCGGCTCCCACCTGAGTAGAGCATGCCGGAATAGGCGCGGCAAGATCGCCGACGGCCGGCTCAGGGCAGCCTGACCCGGCCGTTAGATAAGTCGGATAAGTCAATCAACCTCGTCGTCATCGTAGGCAGGAGCCCAGGGCTCCCATGCCCGCCAGACCAGCGTGATGCCGCCGGCCAGGGCCACGATGCCGGCCAGGAGCCCGATAAGCGGGCCGGTGTTCTCTATCCACTGGATTTTCTTATGGGACTGGCCCGCGCCGGCCACGGCCGCGCTGACGCTGGCCCGAGTCTGTGCCAGCTGGCCCGCGAGCAGCACGAGCCGGCTGGCGCCGCCACTGCCTTCCAGCGAGATGGCCTGGTCCGTCGTCTCATCGACGGGGATTCCGGTGACCGGATCGACCCAGTAGGTATTGGTCGCGGTCAGGAACTCGGGAAGATTGACAGTGGCCTGCTCTTTCAACCCGACCAGCGGGCCGGGCAGGGTCTGCTGGCCGAACCGCCGGTTAACGACATGCTCGACGAACTTGTCGGTGATCATCCCGTCGATGGTGTCCGTCCCCTCGTACTGGACCGGGACCGGTCGCAGCAGGGTGACGTCGAAGATCTGGTAGGTCCGGTGCCGGGTGCCGAACGGCCACCTGAACCCCTGCCCGGACTGACGGACGCGGGTGTTCGAGCCGATCGCCGCCGCGCAGCAGTTCACCAGTTCCCCTGAGCGGCGGTTGAAGGCCGACCGCTGGCTCGCGTACTGAATCGCGACGTGGTTAGTGGTGTCCTCCAGGGCTGTGAAGCTGCCCCAGACCGCCACTGACGGCGAGCCGGACTCAACATCGCCCTCGATCGTCTTCGTGGTTGTGGCCTTGACGCCCGAGTGCTCCTTGAGGGTGGACGGGCTGAAGTAGGTGATGTCGCTGCCGGTCATGGTCGTCACCGAGTACTCGTTGAGCGGGAACGTGATGACATAACCCGGTACCCAGAACCGCAGGAGCAGCGCGAACGCGACCAGGAAGGCACCGAGGCAGGTGATCACGAGGCCGATGACACGGCGCATGAATCCTCCACGGCGAATCCGCCCCCGGCCCTGGGGCCGACCTGGGCCGGGCACCTCGCGAGCGAGTGACCGACAGCGTACTCAGGCCGATTCAGCTTCTGGATGTTATCAGGGCACAAACATCGAACAGGTACTTTGCCCCCCCGTGGCCCCTCCGAGCCCGCCCTCCAGGGTGTGCTGCGCTGCGCTCCGCCCTCGCGACCTCGATCGGCTGCCGCCGCGACGACGACAACCGCGGCTGACCGGGTAAACCGTCGTTTGGACCGCTACCGGCAGATAGCCTGGCCAGAGCGTTCTGGCGCGCTAGCCGGGAGCGCTGCTCGGCAGGCGGGACGTTCGCCAGGTATCCGGCCACTCGGCGAGGGCGGGCTGAAGGAGAGTGATCGTGACACGCGTAGGCGTCATCGTCGCTTCGATCGTCGCGGGGATTCTGCTGGCCGCCGGGGCCGCCTACGGGGTGACCGCGATCGCCACCGGCCCGCAGACACCGGCCAACCAGAACCCGTACAACTACGGCACGCCCTGACCGCGGCACTGGCCGCGCTGGCCGAGTCCCGGCGCTCGCCCGCCCGGCGCTCGCCCGCCCGGCGCTCGCCCGCCCGGCGTCGAGCCCGCGCGCACTGACCTGGACGGCGCTAGCCGGCCAGGCTCTCGACGACGACCTGCGGCAGCAACCGCTCATAGGTCACGAGGTCGACCCTGCCCGCCTGATCGGCCGACGCGGCGAGGCTGACCGCGTGCTTGAGACTGTCGGACCAGGACCAGCCGAGTGCCACACCGGGAACGAATCCGGCCACGAGGGCGTCGCGCGACATCGCGGGCCTGCCGTCGCCGGCCGGGTCCACTGACGTCGGCCAGCCCGGCCCAGCCAGCCGGGCGCGCCACTCCCCCTGAGCGGTCAGGACGCTGACCGTCTCCCCGGACATGGTCGCCGCGGCGCCAACGCCGGCGGCCACCAGCCGGGCGCAGTCTGCCGCCGGGTCGGCATCGGGCTGCGGCTCCGGCATGGCCAGCGCGGGACGCCGGGCCGCGCCGTGCCAGAGGGCGCTGCCGCCCGCGTCGAGCACGACGGGGACGCCGGCCTCCGCCGCGTACGTCGCGAAGGTGCCATAGATCTCCGGCGGCAGGCCGTCGGGGAGCCCGCCGCAGAGCACGACCGCGCTGGCCCCGTCGAGCAGGTCACGGTAGTCGGCGGCGAGCCGGCCCAGCTCCTCGGTGGTGATGTAGGGCGACGGCTCACCGAAGCTGGTCGTGGTCCCCGCGCCGGAGTCGGCCACCTCGACAACCCGTCGAGATTCCATGGCGATCGGCGTGAACTGGGTCGGCACGCCGCGCCGGGCCAGCTCGGCCCGGATCAGCTCGCCGGCCGTGCCGCCCGCCAGGCCGGCCGCCACCACCTCGTGGCCGAAGGTATGCAGCATGCGGGCCACGGCCGGTCCCCGCCCGCCCGCACGATAACGGACCCGCCCTACCTCGTGGGTGGTGCCGGGAACCAGCCGTTTCGTCTCGTAACTGACGTGGACGGCGGGATCGAGGGTCACGGCGACGATCACCGCGGGCCCGCCCATTCCCCGGCGGCACCCCGCCGCCGCCGGGCGGCGGCAGCCAACAGCTTGGGGGCGAGCTGGAGGGTGAGCTGGAGGGTGATCGGAGGGCGGAACATGTGCCCGCAGCATAGGCCATAAGCCCGATCTGGCGATGGCCGCGGCACAATCGCCCCGGCCGGACCGTTCCGATCGATGGAGTCGCTAGCCTGGGCCCATGCGCTCCGCGGTCGGCAGCACCATCCTCGATGTCTGCTCCGTGCTCGCGTTCGTGGCGATCGGCCGGCATACCCATCACGACGGTGCCACCTTGGCCGGATTGTGGCATACCGCCTGGCCCTTCCTGGCCGGCCTGGCCGTCGGCCTGATCGGGTCCCGGGCCTGGCGTCGGCCGCTGGCCATCGTGCCGAGCGGCATGGGCGCGTGGCTGGGTGCCGCGGCCGTCGGCATGGCGATCCGGGTCCTGGCGGGTCAGGGCACCGCAGCTGCCTTCATCATCGTCGCGCTCGCGTTCCTGGCGCTGTTCCTGCTCGGCTGGCGCGTGGTCCTGCGCATCGTCACCATCCGGCTCAACGCCGCCCACTGACGTCACCACTCATCGCATCACTGATAACGCCCCGCCCAGCGCTGCCCGGCCCCGCTGGCCTGCCTGGCCCGTGCTTGCCAGTCCCGTCGGCCGCGACTTAGACTGAACATTCAGTCAACCGCGTGAGGAGCGGGATATGGCCGCCAGACAGGCCGTTCAGCACGATCCGGACCAGCACGATCCAGAACAGCACGATCCAGACCAGGGCCCGCTAGACCCAGGCCAGCTAGACCGGGCCCGGCTAGAAGGGCCGTCCGCCGTTGCCGCTCCTCGCCAGCCCGCGAATCCCGTCCCGCACGAGCAGGGCCCGCACGAGCAGGGCCCGCACGAGCAGGCGAGTCAGGGGAGCCAGGGGCCGCCGTCGCTGGGTGAGATCATCACCGCCCAGGAGCAGATCTTCGCCCACCGCCAGCCCGAGTCGCGGCGGCTGGCGGCGCTAGCCGCCAGTGCCCTGGCCGGCGGAGTGACCTCCAGCTGGCAGATCACCAGCCCGCAGCCGGTGTGGCTGAGCCATGGCCAGGGCTCGAAGATCTATGACGTCGACGGCAACGAGTACGTGGACCTGCACGGCGGCTACGGCGCCGCCCTGGCCGGGCACGGGCACCCGGCGATCGTGGATGCGATCCGGTCGCAGGCGGCTCTCGGCACCCACTTCGCCCAGCCCACCCGCACGGCGATCGCGGTGGCGCAGGAACTGGCCCGGCGGTTCGGGCTGCCGCAGTGGCGGTTCGCGAACTCGGGCACCGAGGCGACCATGGACGCGATCCACCTGATGCGCGCGATCACGGGCCGCGATCTGATCATCAAGGTCGAGGGCGGGTACCACGGCCATCACGACTCGGTCCAGGTGTCGGTCTGCCCGGAGGACGATGACGAGATCGGCCCGCCCGGCCGGCCGGTCCCGGTGCCGTCCAGCAGCGGCGTCCCGCGGGCATTCACCGACCTGACCCTGGTCGTCGGCTTCAATGACCTGGCCGCGGTCGGCGCCCTGCTGGCCGAGCATCCCGGCCAGATCGCCGGGATGATCATCGAGCCGATCATGATGAACGCCGGGATCATCCGGCCAGAGCCCGGCTACCTGGCGGGCCTGACGGACCTGCTGCACGCTCATGGCGCGCTGCTCACCTTCGACGAGGTCAAGACCGGCCTGACGGCGGGTCCCGGCGGCGCCACCGGCGTGACCGGCGTCACCCCGGACATTGCCTGCCTGGCCAAGGCGATCGGCGGCGGTGTCGCGGTGGCCGCGGTTGGCGGCACCGCCGACGTGATGGCGCACGTCGCCAACGGCGACTACGAGATGGTCGGCACCTTCAACGGAAACCCGCTGGCGATGGCGGCGGCCCGCGCCATGCTGTGCGAGGTAGCGACGCCAGCCGCCTACGAGCGCATAGAGAAGCTGCGCCTGCGCGCCGTGGAGGGGCTGGAACGCGAGATCGCGCGCAATGGCCTCCGCGCGCATGTGGTCTCGGTGGGCGCCAAGGGCTGCGTGGTGTTCTCCGACGAGCCGGTCCGCGACTTCCGCGGCTTCCGGGGCATCGAGGACTCCTACAGCCAGGCGCACTGGCTGTTCCAGCACAACGGTGGCGTGTTCCTGCCGCCGTGGGGAAAGATCGAGCAGTGGCTGATCTCGGTCCAGCACGACGAGGCGGATATCGACCGTTTCATCGACAACTTCGCGACCTTCGCCGCCGCCGTCAAAGACGCGACCCTGGCGAAATAGTCTCAGCTTTTCCCTGGCAGGTCTTGCACTCGCGGGCGGGCCAGAGTAGTCCTAAGCAGATGTAACCGGGCTGACCGATCGTTCAGTCAACGATCGCCAGTGGTCGGATGGCACAGCGCCCGGGGTCAGTGGCACTGCGCACGAAAGGCGGGGGTTAATGCACCCACGAGAGGGCTGGCGGCCCGACGGCAGTCGTCGTCGGACGCAGGGCCTCTCCCGGCGGGCGGCGTTGCAGCGCGGCGCCGCTGCCGCGCTGCTGGCGGGCGGCGCGGGCTCCCTGATCGACGCGTGCGCGCCCTTCCTGACCGGCGGCGCCGCCGTCCCGCTGCCGCGCCCGAACAACCCGGTGAGCTGGCCCACGGCCGACAACGCGGCCATCGCCAGCGGCCTGCGGCCCGAGACCGGCGCGACCCTGCAGATCTTCAACTGGGTCGCCTACCTCAACCAGTCCTGCGTCAACCACTTCGCCAAGAAGTACAAGTGCAAGGTCGTCGTGACCACGTTCAACACCATGGACGAGGCACTGTCGAAGCTGCGCAGCGGCCTGAAGTTCGATGTCTTCATGGGCGTGACCGTCGATGTCCTGGGGCAGCTCATCGCGTCCAGGCTGATCCAGCCGCTCAACCACAGTTACATTCCGAACATCGCTCAGGCCTGGCCGGATTTCACGAACCCGTTCTACGACCAGGGCTGGAAGTACACCGTCCCGTACACGATTTACACGACGGGCATCTCGTGGCGGAAGGACTTCGTGCACGAGAACCCGTACGCGATGAAGAACCCGTGGGCGATGCCGTGGCAGCCCAAGTACCAGGGCAAGGTCGCCATCCTCGACGACTACCGCGAGGGCATCAGCCTCGGCCTGATGAAGAACGGGATCTTCAACCTCAACACCACGAGCAAGGCCCAGATCGACCTGTCCCGGCAGACGCTGCAGGATCTGGTCCGCCTGGTGAACGTGCATATCGACAACAACGACTTCACCGAGATCCCCGATGGCCAGACCTGGATCCACACCGCCTGGTCCGGCGACATGGCGGCGTCCCCGTACTACATGCCCAAGGGCACGCCGGTGGAGGTCGTCGGCTACTGGTTCCCCGCCGACGGGCGCGGGCCGGTGGCCAACGACACCAACACCGTGCTGCGCTCAGCCACCAGCCCCGTGCTCGCGCACGCCTTCCTGAACTACCTGCTCGACCTGCCGAACGTGCTGGAGAACATCAGCTTCAACGGCTACATGCAGCCGCTGAACGAGATCACCCCGCAGCGACTGGTCAAGGAGAAACTGCTGCCGCCCAGCCTGATGTCCACGGCCGTCCTGCCGTCCTACTTCCGGCGCGGTGTCGGCGAGCTCCAGCTACCGGTCGACGCCGACGCCCTGTGGCAGCAGGCGTGGCTCGTCGCGAGCAACGGGATCTAGGGTGACGAGGAGGGTGGCGACGCAAGCTCGGCAGTCGAAGGCGTTCTGGGTGCTGCTGGCCGCGCCCGGGATCCTGTGGCTAGCCGTCCTGTTCATCGTGCCGTTCTATGCCGTGCTCGCCATCGGTGAGGGCAAGCTCAACCGGGTCCTGGAGCTGCCCGTCGCCGTCTACAACCCGTTGCACTGGAGCTCGGCGAACCTGAGCAACGTGTGGCACGACCTGTTCGGCGCGGGATCATTCGCCGGCCCCATTGTGCTGCGGACAGTCATCTACGTCGTGGTCGCGTCGCTGCTCTGCCTGGTCATCGGCTACCCGACGGCGTACTTCGTCAGCCGTTTCGCCGGCCGGCGCAAGGGCCTGTTCCTGGTCCTGCTGATCGCGCCGTTCTGGATCAGCTACATGATGCGGATGCTGGCCTGGATCGACCTGCTGCAGACCAGCGGCTACGTGAACAAGGTGCTGACGTCCCTGCACATCATCGCCCAGCCAGTCAACTGGCTGGGCGGCCACTCGATCACGGTGATCCTGGGCCTGGTCTACGGGTACATCCCGTACCTGATCCTGGTCCTGTACGCCGGGCTGGACCGGATCGACCCGTCGCTGATCGAGGCCGGCCGCGACCTTGGCCTGAGCCGGCTGCGGACGTTCTGGCGCATAACGCTGCCGCTGTCCCGGCAGCCGATCCTGACCGGGATGCTGATCACCGTGCTGCCCATGGTCGGTGACTACTTCACCAACCAGCTGCTGTCCGGGGCGCCGAACACCTCCATGATCGGCAACCTGATCCAGGGCCAGCTCGGCACGCCCGGCCTCCAGGGCCAGGGCGCGATCTTGTCCCTGCTGGTGCTGATCGTCCTGATCGCGCCGATGATCTACTACGTCGTGGCCACCAACCGCTCGTCCCGGGAGGCGTCATGACCAGCGTGACCGCCCCGTCGCGCACCTCGGATACCCCCGCGGGCGCGGGCGGCGGCGCCCGGACCCGGCCCTGGCGCAATCCGTGGCGGCACCCCTGGTTCCTCGAGGGCTTCACCTGGCTCTACCTCATCTGGTCGCTGGCCCCGATCGCCATCGCCGTCCTGTTCTCGTTCAACAAGGGCAAGTCGCAGGCCACCTACCAGGGCCTGTCGATCCGCTGGTACTGGGGCGACCCGGTCAACTCCGTCTTCCATAACCCGCAGCTGCAAAGCGCGGTGTTCACCACGCTGAGGCTGTCGGCCTACACGACGCTGATCGCCGTGCCCATCGGGGTGGCGTTCGCCCTGGGGATCAACCGGTGGCGCAGCAAGGTCTCCGCCAGCTTCAACTTCGTGATGATCCTGTCGTTTGTCGTGCCCGAGCTGATCTTCGGCGTGGCGATGTTCTTCGTCTTCACCAAGCTGTTCAGCGGCATCCAGCTCGGCACCCTGGCCGAGGTACTGGGCCTGGTCACCTGGAACGTGAGCTGGCCCGCCATCATCGTGCAGGCGCGCCTGGTGGGCATCGGGCGGCAGTACGAGGAGGCGGCCGCCGACCTGGGCGCGACGCAGCTCCAGACGATGCGCCGGGTCCTGCTCCCGCTGCTGACCCCGGCCATCTTCGCCAGTGCCATCCTGGTGTTTTCCGGGGTCATCGACGACTTCGTGATCGTCGACCTGCTGTCGTCCAATGCCGGCAACACCCCGATGTCGGTGATCATCTACTCCACGCAGCACGGCGGCAACGGCGGCCCGGCGCTCAACGCGCTGGCGACGATCATGCTCGTGATGTCGTTCGTCGTGGCGGGTCTCGGCTTCATCGGCTACCGCTGGATGACCCGCGGCGAGCGCATCGACGGCCGTCAGGCCCTGGTCACCATCGCCGGGGCGGAATAGGGGATTAGCTGGCCTGGAGCGCGTCCTGCGCCTCGGCGGCGTCCGCCGCGGTCTGGTCCGCCAGCTGGTCGCCGCCCGACAGCACGCGCAGCGCGTCGGGGGCCAGGAAGGCGTGCACGGGGGTGCCCTGGGCGATGGCCGCGGCGCTGCCGTCGTTCTGGAGCACGACCTGGAGGTCAGCGCCCGCGGCCAGGCGCAGGAAGACCTGGGTGGCCGAGCCCAGGTAGACCAGCCGCTCGACCATGGCCGGGACCCGGTTCGGGCCCACCGAGCCGAACTCCTCGATCTTGACGCGCTCGGGCCGGATGACCGCGTGCGAGCGATCGGGGGCGTCCTGGCCGCCGTGCTCCACGGTCAGCACCGTCTCACCGAGCCTGGCCTGGCAGCGTGCGCCGGGTCCGCGCTCGACGATGTCGACCGCCATCAGGTTGGAAACGCCCAGGAAGTCGGCCACGTAGGTGTCGGCAGGCTCCTCGTAGACCTCGCTGGGCGCGCCGATCTGCACGATCTTGCCGTCGCGCATGACCGCCAGCCGGTCGGACATGGTCAGCGCCTCTTCCTGGTCGTGCGTGACGTACAGGAAGGTGATGCCGACCTGCTCCTGCAGGGCCTTGAGTTCCACCTTGAGCGAGCGGCGGAGCTTGGCGTCCAGGGCCCCGAGCGGCTCGTCTAGCAGCAGGACCGACGGCTGCAGCACCAGCGCCCGGGCCAGGGCGACCCGCTGCTGCTGGCCGCCCGACAGCTGACCTGGCCGCCGCTTGCGCAGCGAGCTGAGCTTGACCAGCTCCAGGGCGGCGTCCACCCGGCTGCGCAGCTCGGCGGCGGGCAGCTTCCGGTTGCGCAGGCCGAACGCGACGTTGTCGAAGACGGTCAGGAACGGGAACAGGGCATAGCTCTGGAACACCGTGTTGACGTTGCGCTGGTGCGGCGGCACCCCCGTGACGTCCACCCCGTCGAGCAGGATCTGGCCGGCGGTCGGCTGCTCGAATCCGGCGATCAGGCGCAGCGTGGTGGTCTTGCCGCAGCCCGAGGGCCCGAGCAGGGAGAAGAACTCACCGCTGCCGATCTGCAGGTCGATCGCGTCGACGGCGACCTCGGCAAATCGCTTGGTCAGCGACACCAGCTCGATCCGGCCACCAGGCATGGCGGGCACCTACCCTTCTAGGAACTCTCCCGATCACTCACCGGTCACGCTGGTCACTCACCGGCCACGCTGGTCACGCCACCCGACCGCGACCGGGCTTCCAGTCCAGCCCGAGCTGGTCGGCGACGAACTGCATGCATAGCTCGAAAGCACCCACGGGGTCAACCGCCGGGTCTTCGAGGGCTATCTGAACGGTCAGCCCGTCGATCAGCGCCGTGAGGCAGATCGCGAAGCTGCCGGGGTCGGCATCGCGGAACTCGCCAGCGGCCTGCCCGGCCACGACCAGCGCGGCGATCTGGTCACGCCAGCGCTCGTCCGACTCGCGCCGGACGGTGGCGACCGCGGGATGGCGGGCCGCCTGAGCCCAGAAGTCGAGCCAGAGCTGCCAGCTGCTGGCCGGCTCCGGGTCGGCCTCCGGCAGGCAGCTCATGGCCACGATCTCCTCGATCCGGGCCGCGGACGTGGGCAGCTCCGCCATCCGGCGCTGCCCCACGGCGTACCAGGAGTCCTCATACTGCCGGATCGCCTCGGTGAGCAGCTGATCCTTGGTCTTGAAGTAGTAGATCACCAGCGCCGGGCTGATTCCCGCGCGCCCCGCGACGTCGGCGATGCGAGTGTCGGCATAGCCGCGCTCGGAGATGACCTCCAGGGCGGCGGCCATCATCTGCGCGCGCCGCTGGTCTGCGGTGCCCATAGCCTCGGCGCCGTCGCCGGGTCGGTCTGTCATCGCGACTGTCCTCTCATCGCGGTCGTTCTTGCCACGTTCGGCATCTCATTCTCTCGCGATGTCCGCCTGCGGGGCCCGCTGCTTATTCGTGTGCCCTGCCCTCTTGTCGTTACGTTATCAGCTTTCTAGACTGAACATTCAGTCAATCCACGGAGGGCGGGCTCATGACCGCGACATACGACGCGATCGTGGTAGGCGGCGGGCATAACGGCCTGGTCGCCGCCGCATACCTGGCAAGGTCCGGGGCGAGGACGGTCGTGCTGGAGGGCCGGCCCAAGACCGGCGGGGCGGCCACGACGGAGGCGCCCTGGCCGGACGCCCCCGAGTTCCGGGTAACCCGGCTGTCCTACGTGATGAGCCTGCTGCCCCCGACGATCATCAGCGACCTGGAGCTGGACCGGCACGGCTACAAGATCTACCCGATGGGCCCCTACTACCAGGCCTTCCCCGAGGGCGGCTCGATCAAGCTCTACGCCGACGACGCCAAGCGCAACCACGAGGAGGTGTCCCGGTGGTCCAAGAAGGACGCCGACGCCATGCCGCGCTGGGACGCCTGGCTGGCCGGCCTCGCCGACGTCCTGGGCCCGCTGCTGCTCACCGTGCCCCCGAACCTGGGCTCCCGCCGGCCGCGCGACCTGGCCGGGACGCTACGGCTCGCCTGGCGCAACCGCGGCCTGGATGTCCGCACCATCGCCGACGTCACCCGGCTGATGACCATGAGCATCGCCGACCTGCTCGACGACTGGTTTGAGTCCTCCCAGGTCAAGGGCGCACTGGCGGTCAATGGCGTGATCGGCACCTGGGCCGGCCCCTACGAGCCCGGCACCGCCTACGTGATGGCCCATCACTCCATCGGCGACGTCGGCGACGGCCACCTCGGGAACTGGGGCTTCCAGGAGGGCGGCATGGGCGGGGTCTCCAGCGCCATCGAGGCGGCCGCCCGCAGCCACGGAGCGCAGGTCCGCACGAACGCGCGGGTCGCCCGGATCATCGTCGAGAACGGCCGGGCCGCCGGAGTGGTCCTGGACAACGGTGACGAGCTGCGGGCCAAGGTCGTGGTGTCCACCCTGCATCCCCGCACGGCCTTCCTGGAGCACCTCGGCCCGGAGAACTTGCCCGACGACTTCATCCGCGACATCGAGCACTGGAAGAGCCGCAGTGGCGTCGTGAAGATCAACCTGGCCCTGAGCGAGCTGCCCGACTTCACCGCCGACCCCAGCCCGCAGCTGCAGGAGCACCACACCGGCTCGGTGGAGATGGCGCCGACCATGGAGTACATCGAGCGCGCCTTCCAGGACGCCCGCGACGGCCAGCCCGCCGTCCGCCCGTTCAGCGACGGCGTGATCCCGACCGCGTTCGACAAGACGCTCTGCCCGGAGGGCACGCACATCATGTCCCTGTTCACCCAGTGGGTGCCCGCGGACTGGAGCGAGGAGCCGCACACCGCCGAACTGGAGGCGTACGCGGACCGCATGATCGACTGCTACAACGAGCTCGCGCCGAACTTCAAGGCATCGATCCTGCACCGGGACGTCGTCGGGCCGCACGAGATGGAGCAGGAGTACGGCCTGGTCGGCGGCAACATCTTCCACGGTGAGCTCTCGCTCGAGCAGCTGTTCCACATGCGCCCGGCGCCGGGCTACGCCGACTACCGGACGCCCGTCCCGGGCCTCTATTACGGCAGCTCGGCGACCCACGCCGGCGGCGGCGTGTGCGGAATCCCCGGCTGGCAGGCGGCGAGGGCCGCCATCGCCGACCGGAAGAACAGCAAGAGGGCAGGCCAGATTCGCAAGGTCACCCGGCGACCATGACCGCGCCACCCGCGACATAACGGATGACCTCCGCCAGTCACCGCGCCCCGGTGGCAGCCGGGACGCGGCAGCCAGGGCAGGCCCCGTCGCCGACGGCGCTCGAATCGATGCTGGAGGCCAGGAGCGTCGCCCTGGTCGGGGCGTCGCCGCGGCCGGGCACGTTCGGCCAGCGGATGGTCGAGGAGGTGACTCGCAGCCCGGCCCGGCCGCGGGTCTACCTCGTCAACCCCAAGTACGCCCAGGTCGGCGCGCGGCGCTGCTATCCGTCCCTGGCCGACCTGCCCGAGCCCGTCGACCTCGTGCTGCTGGGCGTCCGCGACGACGCACTGGAGCAGCAGCTCAGCCTGGCCGCCGCCTGCGGCGACCGGTCGGCCGTCATCTTCGGCAACGCGCACGAGGGTCCGGGGAGCCATCCCCCGGATCCCGCCGGGCCAGCCCTCCGGGACCGGCTGGCCGGCATCGCCCGCGGCGCCGGGATGGAGCTATGCGGGGCCGGCTGCATGGGCTTCGTCAACGTGAGCCGCGGCCTGCGCGCGATCGGGTACACCGAAGCCAGCCCGCTGCCGGCCGGCCCGGTGGCACTGATCACGCACTCGGGGTCGGTGTTCTCAGCCCTGCTACGGGCCCGCCGCGGCCTGGCCTTCTCGCTGGCGGTGTCCTCGGGCCAGGAACTGGTGACCGCGGCCCCCGCCTACCTGGAGTACGCGCTGCGCCTGCCGCAGACCCGAGTGCTCGCGCTGGTCCTGGAGGCGATGCGCGACGCCGGCCGGCTGCGCCGGGTGCTGGCCAGCGCGGCGGACCGGGACATCCCCGTGGTCCTGCTGACGGTGGGCAGCTCGGCCAGCGGCCGGCACATGGTGGCCGCGCACTCGGGCGCCCTCGCCGCCGCCGACGGCGGCTGGGAGGCGCTGGCCCGCGCCTACGGGGTGCACCGCGTCGGCGACCTGGCCGAGCTGGCGGACACCGTGGAGCTGTTCGCTATCGGCCGCCGCCCCCGCCGCGCCCACCGCGTCCCGTCGGCCGCCTCCGCCGGGCCGGCCGGCATCGCGACCGTGCACGACTCCGGCCTGGAACGAGCGCACACCGCGGACCTGGCGGCCGAGCTCGGCGTCCCGTTCGCCCCGATCGGCGCGGCGACCACGGCGCGACTGACCGAGCTGCTCGATCCCGGACTGCTGGCGACCAACCCGCTGGACGTCTGGGGCACCGGGGCCGACACCCGCGGGCTGTTCGCGGCCGCGCTGACGGCGCTGGCCGCCGATCCCCACGTCGCGGCGGTGGCGCTCGCCATCGACCTGGTCCCCGAGCTGGACGGGGACCCGTCCTATCCGCTGGCCCTGGCCGACGCGGCCCAGCGCACGGACAAGCCGCTGGCGGTCCTGGCCAGCCTCGGCAGCGCGATCGACCCCGAGCTCGCCAGCCACCTGCGCGAGCAGGGCATCCCCGTGCTGGAAAGCACCCGGACCGGGCTCCTCGCCCTGCGCCACCTGCTGGACCACGGGACGCGATCCGACCCGCCGCGCCTGGCAGACCCCGTCCGCTCGGCAGACCGCGCCCGCCTGGCGGACCCCGCCCGCCTGGCAGACCCCGGCCGCCAGCTCCGGGCCCGCGAGCTGCTGGCCGCCGGCCAGGCCAGCGGCGCGCCGCTGCTGGCGATGCTGCGCGACTACGGGATCGCCGTGGCGGCGGCCGAGCCGGCCAGCGACGCCGGGACGGCGCTCGCGGCGGCGGAGTCGATCGGCTACCCGGTGGTGCTCAAGACCGACGAGCCCGCGATCGCGCACAAGTCGGATGTCGGCGGGGTCCTCCTGGGCATCGCCGGCCCGGCCGAGCTGACCGCGGGCTACGCCGACCTGGCCGCCCGCCTCGGCCCGCGGGTCCTGGTCTGCCAGACCGTGCCGGCCGGCCCGGAGCTGACGCTCGGCATCACCCGCGATCCCGGCCTGGGCCCGCTGATCGTGGTCGGCGCCGGGGGCGTGCTGGTCGAGTTGCTCGCCGACCGGGCCGTCGCGCTGCCGCCCGTCGACGAACGGCTGGCCGGAGAGCTGCTCGCCGGACTGCGGGTCAGCAAGCTGCTGGCCGGCGTGCGGGGCAGGCCGCGCGCGGCCCTCGACTCGATCATTCAGGCGATCACGGGCCTGTCGCGGCTCGCCCTCGACCTAGGCGACGACCTCGAGGCCCTGGACGTCAACCCGCTGATCTGCGGCCCCGCCGGCGCC
Source organism: Streptosporangiaceae bacterium (assembly GCA_035532295.1). Lineage (GTDB taxonomy): Bacteria > Actinomycetota > Actinomycetes > Streptosporangiales > Streptosporangiaceae > DASUBV01. The sequence goes on along the minus strand of DATKRH010000019.1, from coordinate 4,683 downwards.
GTCGCTGTGGACGCCCTCGCCATCCCTGCGTCCTCATGAGCTCCGGGCGTTGTGCGGGCGCGGCTCGCTCAGCGGCGCTGCGGCGTGGGCGGCCGGCACGGCGGCGGGGCTGACGAGCGCGCTTCCGCCCGGCCCGGCCACCACGGCCTGGTGCAGGGCGCTGCCGCCCAGCAGCTCCTTCCAGGACAGGAACCAGACCGTCCAGCCGTCGCCCCAGGTCCCCGCCTTCGGGCTGCCGGTGACGGTCACCGGGTCGCCCGGCACGGCGAGCCGGTAGTACTCCTGTGCGTGCGCGGGCGAGGTATTGACGCAGCCGTGGCTGACGTTGGTAACGCCCTGCTCGCCCACCGACCAGTAGGCGTCATGGATGTAGTCACCGCTCCAGGTGAACCGCACCGACCACGGAACCTCCAGGTTGTAGCCCGGCCCCACCATGTCCACCGGGTTTCCCTTGTCGATCGTCACGTAGGTCCCGTTCGGGGTGTCATCGCCCGGCCTGCCGGTGCTGATCGGCCAGGTCCCGTACAGCCGGCGCTTGTAATAGACGTGCAGGTAGTGGGTTCGCGTGCTCGCCACGACGATCAGCGACGGGCCGATCTCGAAGCTCTGGGTGAGGTCATGCGTGCCGTAGACGCCCGGCGCGCCCTCCACCCCGTTGAATCTCGCGTCGAAGCTGACCCTGGTGTACGGCGGCCAGTACGTGCGCGGCCGGAAGTACAGCGTCTTATCGCCATCCCAGTACCAGGCGCCGACCACCCGCCGGGACGTCCGGAGCTGGATGGCCCGCTCGATCGCGGCCTTATGCGTGATCGCATGGCTGAAGTTCAAGATAATCGGCATGCCCACGCCATAGCGCTGCTGATAGCCCTCGATAGTCATCGCCGCAAAGGTCTTCTTGGGCCTGAGCGTGCTGAATGAGCTGGTCGCGGTGACTATCTTTCCGTCGGAACCGCGGGCCGTCGCGACCACGGTGAATTGCCGGCCCGTGTTCAGCGGAAGCCGACTATGCCAGACGGCGGCGTGGTCACTGAGGCGGCCGGCGACCGGATCGCCGCTGGTTTGAACCCGGACATCGCCCAGCGTTCCGTTCGTAGCCTGAACCATGATCCCGGCTCCGGGCCGGACGTTGTGCAGTCCGTTCCCCGGCGTGATCGCCAGCTGCGGAACTAGCGCCTCCTTGCGCACGGACTCGGCCACGCCGGCCGAGCATGCCGCCAGCGCCAGCAAGAGCACCGTCCCCATAGCCCAAGCGACCAGCGCGAAGGTCCCCCGACCCCGTCGTGCCGTCCTACTGCTCACGCAAATCCCCGCTCCCCCGCGCGCCCCGCTACCCGTACCTGGCTGGCGACGAGCCCGGCGGCGGCCGTCTTGCTGCCAGCGCCGGGCTCCGCCTGGCCGCGCCCTCAGGCGCGAGACCGCCGGCCCTTCTGTCCCTGCACACCCTGGCGCTTATGCCTGACGGCCATGGTCAGCGAAAGCATGGCCACGCATACTGCGGCGATCGCCATGCCAGACTTCATAGAGCGCATGCTGAATTCCTCCCCCGATTGACCGGCGACGCCCGAGCGGTGCCGCCCGCCACTTCGAGAGCGGATTATTCGGCCCGGACGTCTGCAGATACGCCGAGCATTACCCGTTCACCAGCGGCAGACACGGGCACACCGCTAGAATCGGTTAATTTACTTTCCACCTTCTGGCAAAGAAGGTAAACGCGCCGTCTTGGAGTTAGAAGATGACGTAGACCTTGCGGATCTTCTCGTGGATCTGCCAGGTCCCCGCCCAGCCCCGCGGGAAGACGGCGGTGTCGCCGGGGCCGACGTCCCGCCCCGGTCCGCCGTCCGGGGTGACCGTCATCCGCCCGGCCACGATGTGCACGAACTCGTGGGTCTCCAGCTTCCAGTAGGACGCGCCGGGGGCGCACTCCCAGACCCCGGCTTCCTGGTCGCCGTCCTGCCAGAGGGTGAAGCCGGCGGTCTGCATCGGCTCGCCGGTCGCTTCCTCCAGCGGACCCCAGTCCTCCAGTTCGGCGGTCACGGCGGCGGCCAGGAACGGAGTCGTGAAGTCACTCATGGCGGAAGAGTCCTTTCGGGACGGCGGAGGTCAGGGGGTCGTCAGCTGGCCGGGGGGGCCGTAGGGAAGGGCGGTGCAGCCGGGAAGGGCGGTGCAGCCGGGAAGGGCAGGGCGATCGGGAAGGGTAGGGCGATCGGGTCGGTGGCCAGCCGGCTGTGGCCCGCCGCATCGAACCGGTCCAGCCCCAGGTCGGTCACGTCGACGACATCGGAGGCGCCGGTCAGCGCCACGTCCGCGGCCGCGCGGGCCACGGCGGGGCCCCACATCATCCCGGCCCCGCCCGCGCTCGCCACGGTCACGCCGCCGATCGCCCGGCCGCCGGCGAGGGCGGGGCCGATGATCGGCAGGTGATCCGGCGTGTAGTCGATCGTCGCGGCCCAGATGCGGCGCAGCCCCAGGCCCGCGGTCACCGGCACCAACTCGGCCAGCCGCCGTCGCATCAGCGCCAGGTAGGGCTCGTCCACGGCCGCCGCCGGGCCCGGCGGCTCGTCGGGATTGCTCATCCCGAACAGCAGGCCGCCCTCTTCCGGCCGCCAGTACAGCCCGGCTGTCAGGTCGAACACCATCGGCACCCTGGCCGGATCGAGATCGCGATGCGGCTGGGTCACCGCTACCTGGTGCCGGACCCCGCCGACCGGGACGACGACGCCGACGAGGCCGGCCACCTCGGCCAGCTCCGGCCCGCCCGTGAGCACGACCAGCGGCGCGCTGACCGGACCGGCCGACGTCTGCACGCCTGTCACCTGGCCGGCCTGGATCTGCAGCCCGGTGAAACTGACCCGCTCGCGGATCTGCACCCCGCTGATGGCCAGGGCCACCGCGTAGGCGGTCACGTTGCGCGGCGGCGTCAGGTACCCGTCCTCCGCGCGGTACGTCCCGCCGAGCGTGCGGCCGGGCGCCAGCGTCGGGTTGAGGACGTCGAGCTGGGCCGGCTCCAGCCAGCGAACCGACAGGCCCAGCGAGGTCTGCATGGCCATCCGCTCGTGCGCGGCCGCCACGTCGGCCTCGGTGAAGCACGGCAGCACATAGCCCTGCGGGGTGAACCCGGAGTCGATGCCCATTTCACGGGCCTGGCCGAGGTAGAAGCGGCGTGACCACTCGCCGAGCTGCACCGCCCAGGGGGTGCCGCCCTGGGTACGGACCACGCCCGCGGCCCGGCTGCTCGCGCCCTGCCCGAGGGTCCGCTTCTCGACCAGGACGACGCGGTCCAGGCCGCCGCGGCGCAGGAAGTAGGCGCACCAGGCCCCGACCGTCCCGCCCCCGACGACGACAGCGTCGGCGGCGTCGGGAACGTCGGGGACGTCGGCGGCCTCGGGGGCCGGAGTCCTGACAGTGGCTGGCTCGCTGGCCGCAGGCATTGGCACGAGCACGATGCTGGCATAAACTGAACGTTCAGTCAAGAACTACGATATTCTCGAGGGCGCGATGTACAGCTTGTCAGACGAGGACCTGCAGATTCAGGCACGCGCCGCGACGTTCGCCGACGAGCTGATCCCGCTGGAGGTCACCGCGGAGCTCAACGACGGCGAGCTGCCGAAGAAGGTCACCGCCGCGCACGCCGCACGGGCCAGGCAGCTGGGCCTGTGCGCGACCAACATGCCGCGAGAACTGGGGGGCCTCGGCTACACCGCGCTGCGGCAGGTCCTCGTCCAGGAGCAGGTCGGCCGGGTGACCAATGCCCTGGGCTGGGTGGCCTCGACGCCCCCGTCGTGGCTGCCGGCCGTGGCCACCCCGTTCCAGCTGGAGAAGTTCGTCTTGCCGGCCATCCGGGGTGAGCGCGAGGAGTGCTACGCGATCACCGAGGAGGGCGCAGGCTCCGACGTCGACGCGATCGTCGCGACCGCGCGGCGAGACGGCGATGACTACCTGCTGACCGGCGAGAAGTGGCACGTCACGTCCTACAACAGCGCGGACTTCGCCTTCTTCCAGGCCAAGCTCACCGGCGGCGAGCATGCGGGCGAGCACGCGATGTTCCTGGTCGACCTGCCCAGCCCGGGGGTCACGGTGGTGCGAACGCCCGCCTACTCGCACACGATCAGCCACCATCACCCGATCGTCGCGTTCGACAGCGTGCGCGTGCCCGCGGCCCACCTAGTCGGCGCCGAGGGCGATGGGATGGGCTTCGCCTACGAGTGGTTCCGGTTCGAGCGGCTGATGGTGGCCGCGCGCTGCCTGGGCGCGGCGACGCGGCTAACCCAGGAGATGACCGAGTTCGCGGCCGGGCGGCAGGTGCAGGGCAGGCCGATCGCGGTGCTCGGGGCGATCCAGGGGATGCTCGCCGACAGCCTGACCGAGCTGTTCGCCGCGCGCTCGCTGGTCTACGAGACGGCCCGCGGCATCGATGCCGGCGCGGACGTCAAGGTCCAGCACGCGCAGTGCTCGATGGCCAAGCTGTACGCATCGGAGATGGCCGGCCGGGTCGCCGACCGGGCCGTCCAGGTCTTTGGCGGCCGCGGGTACATGCGCGAGAACGTGGCGGAGCGCTTCTTCCGCGAGCTCCGCGTCGAGCGAATCTGGGAGGGCACCAGCGAGGTCCAGCGCGCCATCATCGCCGACCAGATGATCAAGCGCGGCCCTCGCGCCCTCGCGTAGCGGTGGATGTCTGGTTGCTAT
>DATKRH010000018.1:0-8819 GCA_035532295.1 Streptosporangiaceae bacterium | reverse complement strand
GTGCTGCTGCGGGAGAAGGGCGAGACGGTCCGCTGGCAGCCGGTCTCCCCCACCCTCATGAAGCGGCACGCCCCGCCAGACGGGCAACTGCTGCGCTACGCCAGCGGGCGGCCGATCACCTACCGCCGGTATGACCACCTGTGGACCCGGATCGGCGGCCACCTCCCGTGGGTGGCCACCCAGCAGGTCAGCACCCACTGGATCAGGCACACGACGCTGACGTGGGTCGAGCGGAACTTCGGCTACGCCACCGCCCGCGCCTACGCCGGCCACAACGGCACCAGCGGGGACGCCGGGGTCACATCGACCTACGTCCGGGCCAGCGTGCACGAGGTCGCCGCCGCGCTGGCCGCGCTCACCAGCGAGCCCCACCCCCTCGCAAACCCGGAAGATGGTGATCTCGATGACTGAGCGTGGTGAAACGGCGCGGGCGGCGGGCGCCGCCGGGCCGGCCGCGCCGGCTGGCGGTGACGGGATCGCGGTCCTGGCCGGGCGGATCGGGCAGTCGCTGATCGAGGCGGGCTTCACGCTGCACCACTGCGACCGGTGCGACCCGCTCTACCCCCTCGGCGGCGTCTGCCTGACGCTGGTGCCGGCCGTCACCTGCAAGCTGCCCGACGGCGCGCTGAGGTAGCCTTGTCGAACGGGACGGCGGACATGGGCGGCGACCCCCTCCTGTCAGCCTCTCGCCACCCTGAACGCTCACATCGCGGCAGTCCAGCGACCCGGCGACATCGCCGCGATCGCCCGTCAACTCGAATCGGTCCCGCTGCCGCTCCGCATCGTCGAAGCACGCGTCAGGCGGTTCCGCCTGGCCGCTCCTGCCGACGAAGGCGAGCAGAAGGTGATCCCGGCAGTGGGGATCTGCCGCCTGGACGGAACACTCGTCACGAACGCGCACGTCCTTCGCCCCGATGAAGCCCACGACCTCAGCCTGGAGGTCCGCCTCACGGACTGGCCCGACCAGGCCACGGCAATCGAGGTGACATTCCTCAGCGTGCTCAGCCCCAATCAGGCGCGCCTTCCGACCTTCACATTTCCCCGGACTCCCCCGGACGACGACGGCGTCTACCAGCTTTCCGCCTCGGGTCCTTGATCAGCGTGTCGTTCACCCTTCCGGCGGGCGCGCCACCGCGGGCGTTCCCAATCGCTGCCCGCTTCACCGGCCCGGACATGGACAAGGCCCTTCCCGTCGCATTTGGCAGCAAACCCGCAAGTAGCAGGCGCGCTGGTAGTAGCGCCAGGGCGGGCGCGCTGGCCTGGTGCGGCGGGTGGCCCCGGGCGGTATCCGGACCCGCCCGGGGCCGGGGCGAGCGGGCCCGGAAGCTGGCCGCGGTTTGACATGGAGCGTGCTCTAAGTCTTAGGGTCGCGGTCATGAGTGCTTCAGCGCTGAAGGTGCTGGTGACCGGCGGGACGAGCGGCCTGGGCCTGGCGATGGCCTCCGCGCTGGTGGCGGCGGGAGCGGCGGTCGCGCTGACCGGCCGGTCCGCAGTGCGTGCCAGCGCGGTCGCCGCGGGGCTGCCGGGCGCCGTCGGCATCGAGCTGGACGTGCAGGAGGAGTCCTCGGTGACCCGGGCGGTCGACCAGGCGTGGTCGCGGCTCGGCGGCATCGACATGCTGGTGAACAACGCGGGGATCGGGATGCGCACGGTTAACCCGCAGTTCATGACGCATCCTCGGGGCTTCTGGGAGGTCCCGCCAGACGGCTTCCGTGCGGTGATCGACACCAACCTGACCGGCTACTTCCTGGTGGCGCGCGAGGTAACGCCTCGGATGCTCGCCGCTGGCCACGGCCGCATCGTCAACATCTCGGTGAGCCATCCGACCATGTGCCGGGCCGGGTTCGTGCCCTACGGGCCGTCCCGGGCCGGCAGCGAGGCGCTATCCCGGATCATGGCCGCCGACCTGCGAGACACGGGCGTCACCGTCAACCTGCTCCTGCCCGGCGGCGCGACCAGCACCGGCATGCTGCCGCCCGGCGCCGTGCCCGGGGGGCAGGGATTCCTTGAGCCCGCAGTAATGGGCCCGCCGATCGTCTGGCTGGCCTCCGGCGAGGCCGTCGGCGTGCACGACGAGCGCATCATCGCCGCCGAATTCGACCACTGGCTACGCGACCGGAACAGCCGGCAATGACACCGGACCCGCGCCGGCTAGCCAGGACAAGCAGATCATCCGGTTCCGCGCCACGACGATGGCGATCTGCAGACCGAGACAGCCGCAAATAGCGGCGGGGCTGAGCGCGTCAAACGGCAGGTGCGGCGCTTACGGACTGTGACCGGGGCTTCCGTGCTGGCCCGCAGCGCGGGATCACCCGGGGTCCGGGATCGCTGGTGCCACCGGGAGTCCGCCGGCGGTCCTGCCGTCCTCCCTGGAATGCCGGGCCGCGCCAGCTCATAATAGCCGGGTGCGCGTCATCTTGGAGACCGGGCGGCTGAGGCTGCGCCAGTTCACCGCCGGCGATGCGAACGCACTGTTCGAGCTGAACGGTGACCCGCTGGTCATGCGCTACCTGACCGGCGGCAAGGCCACGCCCCGCGCTGAGATCGAGGGCCGCGTTCTCCCGCGCTACCTGGCCGCGTACGGGCGGTCCGGCAGGCTGGGCACGTGGGCGGCCGAGTCCGGCGCAACTGGGGAATTCCTCGGCTGGTTCCATCTGCGGCCCGGCCTGGGTGAGGACGCGCGGAACCTCGAGCTGGGATACCGGCTCCGCAGCACCGCGTGGAACAAGGGGTACGCCACCGAGGGGTCACGTCGGCAAGCCAGGTAAGCGGTCCGTGCCGTTGGCTCTTTCCTGATACAGGAGGTGGCGGGCGTGCGGGGTGCGAGCTTCTCAACGCCGGTGATCGCCCGGGACCGCAGCGCTTCGTCGGGACTGCCAAGTTGCCGCGCCAGCAGCGGCAGGGCCCGCTCGTCCTGGGCGTCGCCGATGAGCTCAAGCAGCCAGCGGCGCAGGCCGGGTTCGGTTTCGTGCTCGAACTCGGTGATCAGGTCAGCGATGTGCTCGCGCGCGCGGGGCCGCAGCATCGCGAAGCCATCCTCTTGCGCCTGGGGATCATGACGGCGCATCAGCCGCATCGCCTCACGGAAACCCTTCCCCATGGCCAGAAAGTACCACCGGGATGCATGTCGGGCGCATAACTCCCAGTTCAGGGGCCGTGCGACGACCCGACCAGACCGAGGAAACGAGCGCCAGAACGGCGGCTCGGCGAGTCTGCGGCCTCGACGCTTCTTCGCGACGCGCTCGTGCAGTGCCCGCTGATCGTGCCCCGAGACGAACGGGCCGTGCGATACCTCAGCTCCGCAGCCGCACTCGCACAGGCGGCGATCTTCGCGCGATTCGATGTAGGTGAACGGATTGCGGGTGGGTTGAGCCGGGGAGGGCCCTCACCGGGATGCTCTCCGGCCGGTATTCCCTGGCACGAGGCAAAGGACCAACCAGGGCGGCGCGGATCACCAGGCGTCGTAGAGGGCCTGGTGGCGAGTGCGCGGAGCCTTCGGTTCGAAGTCGTCCAGGTCGGCGCCGGCGTTCGCGATCGGCGGCGGCCAGGCCTGCGCGGGAGTAGCGCAAGTCAGCGACAACGTTGAAGGTCCAGGGCCGCCACCAGCCACGCCAGCCATCAGGGTCGGCTGCCAGGGCGCGCTGGCGTTGCCATCGGAGAGAGTGAACCGTGCGGGACATGCCGGCCTCAGGGCGGGCCGCCGGTCTTTCCGGCGTGGCCGCCCTACGGCTCAGCACCGCCCGAATGACCCAGGAGATGTGATCGCATGTCAGGTGCCGATGATTCCACCCGCCACGCCGCCGATTCCACCGAATTTCGCCGCACGGGTGGGATGGGCGGCACGGCTTAAGTTCCTAAAGTCAGCCGTTCGCCGATGCGCTGAACACAGGAGAGCAGGCGCTGGGCTGGAACACCACGTGTCGCAGTCTGCCGCCACCCGGCCGCCAGCAGCGAGCCTTGCCTCCAAGGCCAGCCGCCGTCCACCTGGTCGGGAGCAGGCCGGTGCGGCGTTCTATGTGGTCAGCTCGGAGTGCCAGATCTTGTAAAAGGCCCGAAGCGCTGATACCGGCTCGCCTGGTAGCGGTATTTCCGCGTCGGTGAATCTGGAGAGGGTTGCGATCATGTCGGCGAGGACCAAGGTGTCGAAGCCGAGGTCGATCTCCGCTGCGCGGGCCAGTAGCAGATCCCTGGGAAACCGCTGGGCAAGCAGGTAGACGTCAACGAAGTCCCTGGCGGCAGCCCGGTCAAACAACGCGAGCAGCTTACGGCCAGCGAGTTCCTCGGGAGCGAAGGTCGGCCCGGCGATAGTGACTGAGCCCGGGTAGCCGGGCGGTGCGTCCACTGCCAGATCGGTCAGCAGTTCCGCGGTGTCGCTGCGGATGACCAGGCGGCAGAAGGTGTCACTGTCCCGGATCCGCTCGACGGTCCAGCCGCGCTGCCGGGCGGCGGCCTCCAGGCCATCGCGTGCGGCCGGGACCTCGCCCCGCTCCGGCGCGGTGAAGAAGTCCAGGTCCTCGGTTGGCCTGCTGGTGAGATGCAGCGCGAGCAGGGCCGCTCCCCCTGTGAGCAGGAAACCGCGGCTTGCCGGAAGCGAGAAGAACAGCCGGGCGACCTCTAGCTGAAATGCCGAAAGGCCCGATCCGCGGTCCGCCAGTGGCTCGTCATCACCTGCCGACTCAGGCAACTAGGCCGCCGCGTCCAGAGAAGCCCGGACAACGCCGGCCCACGCGGAGCGCACGGCACGCGGAAGAACTAGCTCGTCCCACAGATCTACCAGGAGCGCGCCGTCCACGTAGGTCAATATGTCCACCGGGCGGCCCTCCTGCAGCACGACCTCATAGACGCGGGCACGGTCCGCGCGTGAGGCCAGATCGAACACCCGTTCCCGGGTGGACCAGTTCAGGTGCAGCGGCAATCGCACCCGCGCGAAAGCCTGCTCCACATTCAGGCGCGGCAGATGATCGGGAACCCATACCGACCGGCCGCGGGCTGTGGCCCGCTCAGTGAACTCAACCCGCGGCTGAGCCACGAGCTCATAGCCGACATGCGCCAGCAGCCGCGCCATCGTAGCCATCGTCGGTGACTTCCGGCCATGCTCATAGGCCGACAACGTCGGGCGTGACGTCCCAGCCCGGCGCGCCAGCTCCTCCTGGCTCAAGCCAGCCGCAGACCGGACCCGCTCCAGCAGCTCGGACGTTTCCATCACTCAGCTCCTAACGTATCCAAGTAGATACGTTACCAGGACCAGCAGGCAGGCCCGCTGGCGCCTCCCACTGGAACCGCCAGACTGGCACAGCCAGTCTTTCTGCTGCGCAACGCGCAAAGACCTTCGCGCCACACGGCTAGAACCGCCCAAGAACACATTCATGCCATAGATCGATCTCGGCGATGTAGCAGATAGAGAAATATGGGGATACGGGGTCGGTCCCCTCGGACACGCTTTTTGTACATATCTGGCTGTTTCCGGGCATGACAGAACGTCACCCGGGCCCGGGCTTACGCACGTGCCGGGCGCTCAGCCCGCTGGCCTGCCTCCCTTCTCTAGTCGTTCTATCGGCTGGTGGGCGCGGAGCGCCCTGGTGCTAGCTCGCTTGGGCGATGATGGTCTTGACGCCTTCGGGGCTGTCTGCCTGCACGGTCCCCAGTCCGCGGGTCATAGGTGAGGGGGATCTCGCGGGCACGCAGGCAGCTGATCGCGTCCTCTTCGGTGACCGGGCGCGATACGTCGGCTCCGCAGCGGGTGCGGCGCCTTCTGCGCTCCGGGGCATTCTCTGCGACGGTCAGGAGCGCGCACAGGGCGGGCAGGTGCGGCAGGATGCGGTCCTCGCGGATGTACAGGTTCTTCGGCCGGGCGGGGTCCGGCGTGCTGGCGCTGGAATACCCATGGCGGCACCGGTAGGCGGCCCTGTTGTTCGCCCAGCACGACTCCAGCCGCCGCTTGCAGATCCCGCGGTGCAGCAGCCCGGCCAGCCGGTAGCGCCGCCCGGTGCCCGTGTTCTCGCGTGCGGCGCGGATGCCCTGCACCGCGATGAAATCCTCTTCGCTGACCAGCGCCGGGTGCGCGGGGCGGGCGGAGATGACCCAGCCGTCAGGCAGGCCCCACCGCTGCACCTGCCGGTGCCCGAGGCCTGTGTTGGCCGGGTCGATCAGGTCCATGGCCGTGGGCTGCCGGTTCCATACCTGGCGGCCGGTGTAGCGGGGGTTGGCCAGGATCGCCCGCACCGTGGTCAGCGTCCATGCCTGCCCGCTGCGGTGGGCATTGCGGCCGGGGTTGGCCGCCGACGGGCATGGGATGCCCGCGTCGTTGAGTGCCCGGGTGATCCGGGCGACGCTATGCCCGGCCAGACGCTGCGCGAAGATCCACGTCACGGTCGGTGCGGTCAGCGGGTCGGGCTCCAGTCGCCTGGCACGCCGTCCCCACGCCGCGTGCGCCCGGTTCGGGTGCGGCCCGGCGTCAGCCAGCCGGTACCCGTAGGGCGGGCGGCCGCCGAGGTAGCGGCCCTGCTCGCGGGTCTGGGCCGCCATCGCGGCGCGGACCCGGATCCGGGTCCGGGTAATCTCGCGCTTCGACTGGATCCCCAGCGCGATCATCATCTCCTCCTGCCCCTCGGCCTGGAAGTCGACCAGGCCGCCGGCCTCCGGCATCCACAGCTGCACGCCGTAATGCTCGAACAGCGGCGCCATCAGGACGTACTGGCTGCCGCAGAACGCCCGCTCATACTCCCCCACCACGATCGCGTCGAATCCGCGATCCGGGTCGGCCATCGCCGCCACCAGCGCGGCGGCCCGCGGCCGGCGCGCCCATGGCAGCACCCGGCTCTGCCCGGCGTCGAAGAACTCGGCCACGATCCGCCCGTGCCCGGCGACCAGCGCACCCGCCTGGTCACGCTGCCGCGCCCGGGACGTGACTGGATCCTGGTAATCCTCGGTGGACACCCGCCCATAGAACGCAAACCGCAGCCTGTCACAGCGCGATCCCGCGACCGGGCGGCGCCCAGAGCGCTCCGCCCACGCGAGCAACCGGTCTCCGCCCGCACCCGGACTCGCGAACAGGCCCTCACGTTGCGGCGGCAAGGCCAGCGCCTCGCCGGAGAACGCAAGCGCCACGGACTCACCCAGGCCCAGCTCGCCCAGGCCATGGGAATCTCTCCCGGCCGGGTATCCCAGATAGAACGCGGCGAACTGGCCACCATCGACGCAGTCGCCCGCTACATCGCCGCACTCGGCGGACGACTCGACCTCATCGCCAGTTTCGGCGACCACGCCCTCACCGTCACCACAACAGAACCGGCCCAACCCCCTGCCGTGCTCGGGCCGGGCTTGCACCCGCGCCGGCCGATCACCACCGCGCGGGCATGACTCCGTACCCTCCCAGGGATCAGCGCCTCCAAAATCCCCAGGGCGTTTCCAGTACGCGCCGACTGAATGTTAGAGACTGTCAGTAGGTGGCGCGAGGGTAACGCTTGCCACGCGGGGCCACTGCCCGGTTACCCTTCGAGGAGCCACCGTTAGTGTTCTCAGTTCGGGGAGGGAGGGAAGCCGTGTCTGACGCTGTAGACCTGGCCATGGTCACCCAGTCCGCTCTTCCAGCAGCCTTTACCTTCCTTTTCGAGCAGGCAGGCTCCCTTCTCGCTCGGTGGCGGGGACACCGTGACACACGCGCAGAGATGACGGCAGAGCAGGTCCCAGGCGAACTGGTCGGCTCGCTCTCGCTGCCGCTAGAGACCGACGCAGCCCGGTTGGAAGCTCGAGCGGGCGAACTCAACGCATACTTGCTCGCCCTAACCCGCTACCGGGCGGATCCGTCACTAATCAACACTTCGGACACGGCGCTCATGGCGATGTTGAGCCAGGCCCGCGATGCGCTAGAGGAGATCTACGGCCAGCGGTTCACATTCCTTGGAGAACAGAGGCCCGGCTCGGGTCCGTTCGTCAGCGTCCGGTCCAAGGAGGTAGCCGGGAACCTCATCGGTATGGAGGCGCTAGAAGCTATCCGTGGGAATGCCGCCGTTGATTTGAATGTCGAGATCATCCAGCCAGGTGGCAAAGTCGTCGGCATGTCCGCGCCCATAATCGAAGACCACAGATGACTCGCCTTGCGCATAATCCTGCGTCCCGCCGCATCAAGGAGCCGTTCCGTGACAGTGCCGACCGCCGATCCCACGCCACCGTTCGGGCCTCCTATTGACAGCATGCCTTCAGCTAGCACGGATCCTGAAATGGACATGACAGGTTTAACTGCCGCCGAAACGCAAGCACAGGCCACGGCAGATGAACAGCAGGCGGGCCTGACTGGACAGTCAGCCAATTCGCCACCATCACATACCAAACCGGATCCGATTCCGGTCCCGGAAACCTCGCCAGTAACAGCCAACTCGAGCGACGAGATCGCTCCCACGACTCGGACCAGCTTCGCAGGCCCGCACGCCGATATACACACGGGTGTCAACTACGGCACCATCATCGGGCTGAACATCCAGACCACCGTACGCATCCACCGAGGCGAGCCCCTGCCGAAGAGCTGGGTGGATGAGCAGCTCGCCGCCTATGTCCCGCCCCGCAACGAAGGCGCCGCCGCCGACATTCTGTACAACGAGCGCGTCCTAGTTCTTGTCGCCGACGTCATGGGGAGCGGCCGGTGGACAACGGCGCTGAAGCTCCTGCGGCACGCTCCTGGCGGCAGGGCTAAGGTCAAAGTCGTGCGATCCTGGCTGTGACCTGCCTAGATATGGCTGACTGGACAGTCTGACCGTTTCATGCTAGACAACCGGGCATGTCACTGACCGGTCTTGAGGTCCACCTGGCCGCTCCCGGCGAGG
>DATKRH010000017.1:0-68118 GCA_035532295.1 Streptosporangiaceae bacterium | reverse complement strand
CTATCCCGCTGGACGCGCTGACAATTGCCGTCCTGCGCGCCTGGCGTGAGCGGCAGTCCGAAGAGGTGCCTGTGCTGGTGCCCAGGGCGGCGCCGGCGAGGCTAGCGATCCCCCCTCGGACACCGCCAGCAGCCAGGGCGCCGCCCCGGGTGCATATACGACGCGTGGCCGCCGGGAGCGGTTGGCCGCGCAAGGCTCCTGCCAGCCAGAATATGACCGTGATCTTGCCCACATAGCGGCGGGTCACCGTCCCCGTGATGGGAAGGGACGGCGCTCAGGCCTAGAGCTCGTCGGAAGTCTCGGCGTCCTCTGAGCTAGAGGGGAACAACATCCCGCAGACGAGCAGATATAGCTGCTCTGGGTACGGAATGAACTCAACATGGTCGATAGCCTGGTTCTGCCCGGCCGATTCGACGATGATCTCACCGTATCCAAGAAGGCGACCGCCGAAAGATCGCCGGAAACTCATGTCCGTGACCTTTGACAAGGGCATCATGGCCACCTTGCGTGTCAGCAAACCGGTGGTCAGCAGGAGCCGTTCGGTGGTAATCACGAAATAGTCCACGGCCCAGTTGATGGCCTTCCAGATCAGCCGGAGAAGAAGCACTCCCCAGGCAATCCAGAGGATGGCCAGCACCAGGTGACTGCTGCTGGCGACCGTGGCGCTCAGGACGCCCGCGATGAGCAGGCCGATCAGTGCCTGGCCGCCGACGGGCAGCAGGACCGCAGGGTGCTGTCGTACCGTGGCTACCTGTACCTCGCGCGGCAGCAGGTACTTGCTGACGGCGACGGGCCCGCGCGCGGCGGAGTTTGGCTGTCGCATGGCTCTAGAGCGCGCTGACGAACTTGGACAATGAGTTCCCCGCCGAGCGCAGCCCGTTGAGGGCGCCATGCAAGGTTCCGGCGGCACTGTGGGGATCAGAGACCAGGTAGTACACGATAAACACGACGATCGCCCATGTGATGACCTTCCGGAGCATCGTGATCACCTCCTACGTGCGCTCGCAGTTTTCCGTTACGGCAAGTATGCAATGAAACCCAGCACAGCTGATGTGCTCAGCATAGCTCAGGGCAATTTACGAACCAATCGCCCGCGAGCCCAACTGGTGCCCATACGCCCAATATGCCCGGTCGGCCGGGCGATATGCGCGCCGCCCTTCCCTGCCCGGCTTCGTAACGTAGCGCGATGGCGCCGTTGCGGACGGTGCCGCACGGGGGATCGGGACACGCGGGACAGGAGAATCTGACACCATTCCTTCCTGAAGCCAGCCGTGGGGTGACGATGAGCGAACTGACCAGCAGTGATTTCTGCGTCGTGGTCTACAGGGACGACGACGTGTGGGAGATCGAGGTTCTGCCTGCTGCGCTCGCGGAGAACCTGGATGGGCTCATCCTGGCCCTGCGCCAGCAGCCGGGCATTGGGGGGACGATCGGCCTGGCCGCGGTCGGCGATGATTTCTTCGTGGCGCTGCGGGTGATCGGCAGCCAGGTGTCGGTGTTCCTTTCTGACCTGACCGCGTCCGTTGACTGGCCGCTGGCCTGGCAGGTCCTGGATTACCTGGACATCCCCGTGCCGGAGGATGAGGACCTCGATCAGGTGCTGCCGGCCGGCGACATGTCGATCTTCGCCGACCTGGGCGTGGACGAGATGGAACTAGGCGCCCTTTCCGGTGACCTTGACCTGTTTCCGGACGAGGTCCTGGCCAGCCTCGCCCGCCGGATCGGGTTCGGTCCCGCCCTGGAGCGCGCCCTAGATGCGGCCTCGCTGGGTGCCTGAAGGGCCCGGCTGCCTGAACGGCAACGGCCTGACAAGCTGGGCTCGTGGCGAGATACGGAGGCCGCGGTGACCGGCTACCTAGCTGAGTTCGAGCCTGCCATGCGACTGGCCCTGCAATGGGCGGCGGGCGACGCGGACGCGGACGCGGACGTGCCGGTCGGGGCGGTCGTGCTCGATAGCGGCGGCACCGTGCTGGGTGGCGGGCGCAACCGCCGCGAGGCAGACGCCGATCCCACCGCCCACGCCGAGATCGTCGCCCTGCGGACCGCGGCCCGCTCGCTTGGCCGCTGGCGGCTAGCTGAGTGCACGCTCGTCGTGACCCTGGAACCCTGCACGATGTGCGCGGGAGCGATCCTGGCGGCCAGGATCAGCCGCCTGGTTTACGGCGCCGTCGATGCCCGCGCTGGGGCGGCCGGGTCGGTGTGGGATGTCCTGCATGATAGGAGGCTCGGTCAGCCGGTGGAAGTGCTGGGTGGCGTGCTCGCGGCCGACTGCGCGGCGTTGCTGCAGGACTTCTTCGGGCAGCGGCGAAGCGATGCCCCGCACGCGGACCCGCCTCCGCTCGGGTAGGCTCGACCCCGGTGGAGTCGCCTAGTGGCCGAGGGCGCACGCCTCGAAAGCGTGTGAAGGGGTAACTCTTCCGTGGGTTCAAATCCCACCTCCACCGCCATCGCTCACCGGGTCGGCGCATGCGGGCACCGGGCGCATGCGGGCACTGGGCGCGCCCGTCGCTCGTTGTGCGGGCAGCGCGACCATTCTGTGAACCAGCGAAGCCGCTTGACCGGAGAGACGATTGCCTGAGCCGCAGAGCACGGAGTTTTTCCTGATCCTGATAGCGGTGTTCGGCGCCCTTGTCTGGTGGCTGATTGTCGCCAAGCAGCTGGTATTCAGGATCCTGGCCGCCTGCCTGGCGTTCATACCGGCGATGATGTTCGGCGTTGCGACGGTCAACAAGTACTACGACTACTACCAGAACTGGAACGCGGCGGTCTCGGACCTGACCAATCAGGGCGTCGCGGCAGCGGTGAATGTGCCGAACTCCGTGCGTCCTGGCGTCAAGTTCGGCACGTTCCTGGGCCAGACGATCGATACCGGCCTGGCGGCGCAGGACGGCTTCACGCTACGGCTGACTGTGCGCGGCCAGACCAGCCATATCTCCCGGACGGCCTACATCTACCTGCCGCCGCAGTACTTCCAGGCGGCCTTCCAGCACTACCGCTTCCCGGTGATCGAGCTGATCCACGGCTTTCCGGGCAACCCGCAGGACTGGATCACCGTGCTGAGCGTGAACTCCACGCTCAACAGCATGGTCGCGCAGGGCCTGGCCAAGCCGACCGTTCTGGTCATGCCCGATGCCAACGGCTCGCTCGGGGTATCGCTGCAGTGCCTCAACCAGTGGCACGGGCCGCAAGACGACACCTATCTCGCCAAGGACGTGCCGGACTTCATCGGCGCGGCGCTGCGGGTGCAGCCACCCGGCAGCGGCTGGGGGATCGCGGGCTACTCGGAGGGCGGCTTCTGCGCGGCCAACCTTGGCCTGCAGCACGGGCGGACCTTCAGTTACGCGGGGGTCCTCAGCGGCTACTTCAAGCCCACGCCTAACCAGCTGATCCGCCCGAACCGGACGGTCAGCCCGTTTGGCAGCCGCACGCAGGAACTCCAGAACACCCCGATAGACCTGGTGCGGTCGCTGCCGGCCCGGCAGCCGATCGCGCAGTTCTGGATCGGCGCGGGCGGCCTGAACGTCAGCGACGTGCACGCCTCGCAGGCCTTCCGGCAGCTGCTGGAACTGCGTCAGCCCGTGGTGCATTTCCAGGTGGTGCCGGGCGGCGGGCACACCATGTTCACCTGGCGGATCCTGCTGCCCCAGATGCTGGCCTGGATGACGCCGCAACTGGCTAGCGAGGCGGCTGCGGCCGATGCGCGGGCTGCCCGGCAGCACAAGAACGCGGCGACGGCCGACGGCCAGCCCGGGCGCGGCAGAGCCTAGCGCCGCTGTCCGTTAGCCCCGGCCGTCCCGCTAGTCCGTCCGCTAGCCCAGTTCGAGGACGCGGACGTGCAGCACCGATCGCTGATGCAGAGCCGCCCGCAGGGCCCGGTGCAGGCCATCTTCGAGGTAGAGCTCGCCGTGCCAGCGAATCACATGCGGGAAAAGGTCGCCGTAGAACGTGGAGTCCTTCGACAGCACGCTATGCAGATCAAGCACGTTCTTGGTGGTGATGAGCTGGTCAAGCCGGACAGGGCGCGGCGGGATCTCGGCCCATTCGCGCGAGGTCCGGGCATGGTCGGGATAGGGCCGTCCCTCCCCGACCTGCTTGAATACCACAAGGTGAGTCTAGGCGAGGCTGGCTGCGGTCGCCCGGACTAATTCGGGCGTAGTCCCTGAGCGACCGCCTGGCCAGGCACTTTAGCGGGAATGACCCGGCGATGAGGATCTGCCGGCGGCCCGGAGCTAATCGCGGCCCCGCGGCCCCGCGGCCCCGCGGCACTCGCATGGGCTCCGGCGGTCGCCAGATCGTCGATCTCGCCAAGGTCGCAAACTGGTCACCCGCGCCGGGCGATGTCAACTCACCGAGCGCGACTGAAGATTGCTCGAGCAAGGCGGAATGCCCAGGTGGGGACCGGGGGGCCTGGCTGGCGGGAATTCTGATCGGTCGAGGCGCAGCAGCTGGGCGCGAGAGCGTAGGCGCAGGGGGAGATCAACCTGGCTGGTGATAACGGGGGCGCGAACGAGCTTGAGCAGCTACGCGCCGAGGTCAGCGGACTCAAGGCGCAGCTGGCGGCCGCCCAGGAGCAGGCGGCGCAGGCGAAGGCGGCGGGCGGCCCTGCCGAGGGAGCAGCCGGACGGCCGGCCAGGCGGCGACTGGGCTGGCGTGGTCCGGTAGCCGTCCTGCTCATCGTCGTTGGCTGCGTGTTCGCGCCTATCTCCGTGGTCGCCGTGTGGACCGCCAACCAGGTCTCCAACACGAGCAGGTACGTCGAGAACGTGTCTCCGCTGATCACCGAGCCGGCCATCCGCAGCGCTCTGACGGACCGAATCAGCAAGGCGGTCAGTGATCAGATCGACGTCAAGGGCATTGCGAATCAGGCCGCCGCGCAGTTGTCGAGCCGGGGCCTGCCCAAGCTCGGCTCGCTGCTGTCCAGCTTCTCTGGGTCCATCGCGAGTGGCGTTAACGGATTCATCCACAGCACCGTCGCCAAGATCGTTAGCAGCCCTCAGGTCAGCAAGCTCTGGGTCCAGGGTAACCGGATCGTGCACAAACAACTCGTGCTGGCCCTGTCCGGCCAAAAGAGCTCCATCACCACCTCCAACGGACAGGCGGTCATCGGCCTTGGCCCGATTATCGACCAGGTCAAGCGCAACCTGGCCGCCCGGGGCCTCACGGTCGTGAACAAGCTCCCGCCGATCAATCCCACCTTCCCGCTCTTCTCAGCGAAGTACCTGGTGCAGGCGCAGTCGCTCTACAGGCTGCTGAACACGCTGAAATGGGTCTTGCCGATTCTCGCCATCCTGTTCCTGGCGGCCGGCATCTACATCGCCCCGCGGCACCGCCGGGCACTGGTCGGTGCGGGCCTCGGGCTCGCGGCATCGATGCTTGTGCTCGGCGCGGGGCTCGCCATCGGCAGGACGATCTACCTCAACAAGCTCCCGGGCACCGTGTCCGCTGATGCGGCCGCAGTCGCATTCGACACCATTGTCCGCTTCGTCAAGCAGGGGCTGCGAGTCCTGCTCGTCCTTGGCCTCATCGTGGCCGCCGCCGGCTTCTTCACTGGACCGTCCGTAACCGCCGTTAAGACCCGGCAAGCCTTCAGGTCCGCCTTCGCCGCACTGCGCGGAACCGGGGAACGCGCCGGCGTCACCACCGGCCCTGTCGGCACCTGGGTCTACCGGCACCGCACCGCACTGCGGATCACCGCCGTCGTCATCGCCGCTCTGGTGTTCGTCTTCTGGGGCACCCCCACGGGCCTGACCGTGCTCATCATCGCGATCGTGCTGCTACTGGTCCTCGGCCTGATCGAGCTGATCGGCAGGCCGCCAGCCCAGCTCAAGCCGGCCGGGCCCGCAGGGTCCGGCGGTTAAGAGGCGCGGGACAGGAACCGGAGCCGGGCCGCCCGCGCGTCCCAGGAGTAGATCACCACCGTGCCGGCGATGACGTCGTGCAGCGCCCGACGCCGGCGGCCCAGGAGGATGCCGACGAATCCGAGGCCGAAAACCAGGAAGCTCAACGGGAGTGCCAGCGTGCGCACCACCGCCCGTCGGGCGCCGGCATCGGCGCCATCGGACCGTACGACCCGCACCCCGAGCAGCGCCATGCCGAAGGTCTTGCCGCTCGCCGCCCAGGAGTAGGCGAAGTAGATGAACAGCCAGGCCAGGTAGGCAATGCTGGCCCAGGTGTCGTTCCGGTTCCAGTTGATCGACTGGCCGGTCACGACGCTGACCGCGAAGGAGATGGCGGCCAGGATGAGCATGAACACCACGGTGCTGGCGCCCGCGTCCACGACATAGGCGGCGAACCGCGAGGCGAAGCCCGCGTAATGCCCCTGGAGGCTCTCCTGGGCGGCGGCCGGGGCCCCGGCCCTGGCCCCGGCCGCCGTCGCCCTGCCCGTGCGCGCGGTCATGACCGCGCCACGGCCCGCGGCTCATCGGGCGGGCCCGGCGGGCCGGTGTAAGGGCGTCGGCGAAGGCGCCCGACCCAGCGGGCGATGAACTCGTCGAGGCCGACGGTCTGGCTCCGGACTACGTCGAGCGCATTGCTCGCGACCCCGCCGGAGGACCGTGCGACGACCGCGCCGAGGTCGGTCTGAGCGAGTAGCTCGTCCAGGTCCACCCGGGCGAGGATCGGGTCCAGGTCCACCCTGGCGAGCAAGCAGTCCACGTCGACCCGGTCCAGCAGCCTGTCCACATCGATCCGGTCCAGCACCGCGTCCACGTCGACTCGATCCAGTAGGGCGTTCACATCCAGCGCAGAAACGACAAGATCGGCGACACGCTCCGCCACGCGCTGGGCCAGCGCCTCCGCCGGGGGGGCCAGTCGGTCCCCAACTGATCGCAGACGTCCAAGCGGGTCCACGACCCAAGTATCGCGACGCCATTCTGGGCGGCATCACCCCCAAAGAGTGACCTTGTAAATGCGGGAGACCCGGAAGGCGCCGGGCCGGCGGTTACGTGGAGCTGGACCTGCCGCCGCGGCAGGTGATGCCCGGTGAGCGTCGAGGCGATGTCGAGACTGAAGCTACCGGCCGCGTTGATCTGGCCGCGTTGAGGCCGCCCTCCGCACCGAGCCAGGCTCTTGATCAAGCATCCGGGGTCAGGGCCCAGAGCGCGGATATCGGCCAGGCGCGGAGCCGATCGCCGAAGGGCAGCGGTGTTTGCCCAGCGTAGAGAACTATTCCGGCGATGAACTGGTCGCCGAGCTGACGCCTGAGCCGCTCGATGCCGCGGAAGTCTTCCGACCGGACTGTTTCCGCGGCCTTGACCTCGCAAGCGACGATCTCTCCGGACGCGGACTCGAGTACGGCATCAACTTCATACTGATCCCGGTCGCGGTAGTGGTAGAGCCGGACTTGCTGGCTCGCGAATGTCAGCTGCCGGGATAGCTCGCCGAGGACGAATGTCTCCAGCAAGGGGCCGACTGGGGCGGTCGGATGCCGGGCACGTTTAATGCTCATGCCGGTGAGATATGCGGCTAGCCCGGAGTCATTGAGAAGCAGCTTAGGCGTTGCGACGGCCCTAGTAGCGAGGTTGCTTGACCAGGCCGGGACGCGGCGTGTGATGAAGACCAAGTCGAGCAAGTCCAGGTAGCGCTTGACCGTCGTCGCGGGGACTTGCAGGCGGTTCGCCATGCTCGAAGGGTTCGCGAGCGTCCCGGTGGACGCTGCGATGAGATTGACTAGGCGCCGCATGTCACCCGCTCGCTCGATATCGGTGAGCTGCCGGACATCACGGTTGATGACGTCAGAGATGTACGACTCGAAGAAGCGGCCGCGACGACCGGAGTCGGTGCGGCGTACCGCCTCGGGGTAACCTCCGCGGAGGGCTCGCTCCAGGTAGTCGTCGCGCCGCAGATCGGATTGCGCGACCTGGATCTCGACGCCGCGCGCGAACACCGTGTCGATGAACCCGTCGGGGCTCTGATCGATCTCGCCTTGCGACAGTGGCGACAATTCGATTGTCTCCGACCTGCCAGGCAGCAGGTCGGGGATGTCGCGCAGGCCGACCAGGCGCGCCGAACCTGTGAGCAGGAACCGCCCTGGCCGCGGATCGATGTCTACCTCGTGCTTGATGGCGAGGAACAGGTCCGGCACTCGCTGGACTTCGTCGATGACCAGGAGCCCGCCGTGGCGCACGAACAGGCCGGGATCCGCCCGAGCTGCGTCCCGGAGTGGTGCCTCATCGAGATACCGCAGTTCAGATCCCGGGTACTTAGACATCACGAGCCTGGCGAGTGTGCTCTTGCCTGTCTGCCGCGCGCCGTTGATCACCACTACCCGGGTATCAGCCAACGCGGCCGTTACAGCCCGCCATGCATGCCGGGGGAACAGTGCTTTGACCGACTCCATAGCTGCACGCTACTGGATGACTGGTGGATCTGCCGAGCATCTTGTGGTGGATCTGCCGAGCATATCGTGGTGGATCTGCCGATCATCTCGTGGACGATCTGCCGAAGAACGGTGCGGGTACACCACGCGGACGTCGGGATTCGACGGCAATGGCACTGGCAGCGACGGCCGTGTCCTGCTGCGATCCTCCGGATCGGGCAGCGCCTCGCGGTCCGGGTGGCCGGCGACCGCTTCGACGTCGTGGCCGCGGGCTTGCAGTTCGCGCGCGATGGCGGGATGAGAGCATCTCGTCCCGCGAGCAGTTTCATGGGCGGACGGCGGCCTGCCCGGCGGTGAAGGCCGCGTGAGCTTCGGCGGCGTCCTGCTGGCCGTTGAGCCCGTCCCCGCCCGGGAAGCCCCGGCTGATCCCTGATGAGCGAACTGGAGGACACCGCGGATTACCTGGTGATCGTCGGCCGCGGAACCCGGGTGAGTTCGTGGTGGCGTTGGGTTATGGTTGTCCTGGTGCGATTCCAGGTGCGGCGGTGACAGCCCGCCGGTTCCGCGTCAGGCGGAATGACCCGGTGTGACTCCGGGGCCACGCGGTATACCCCGTCATCTCTCGGACCTGTCTGGTCCCTGAAGCCCTGGCCGCTATCTGGCGGCTGCTTCCAGCGATGGAGAGGTGATGAGTGGTGTTCACCGGGCGGATCGATGAAGCTGGGACGATCGAGTCGGTTTCCCGGGATCAAATCCGTTGCGACGGCAGCCAGGTGCTGCGCGACACTCAAGAGGCCACCTGATAGCGGCGCGCGCACGCGACGACGGCGCCCGACGCGTCCCCGAGGACCGGGCCCTGTCGGGCCCCGAGCCGGGAGGGACCACGGCCCCGGCCCGGGCGCGCGCTTTCCAACACTGCTGGCCAGCGTTCACCCCCGTCCAGGGCCATACGTGACCAGTCATGATGCCTTGAGGGCCGACGCTGGTGAACGGCTGCGGGCGGAGGTGAATGAGACAAGAACTGAGACAAGTGGCAAGCGCCGTTACCGGCAGAGCATGGCACGGTGTGGTGAGCGCTGAGACCTTCGGGCTGGCCTCTGCCTGATCATGTTCCAACTCGACCGGCCGCCATCGGCCAGCCCTGCCGGACGGGTGCGGTGGTGATTCCTCACAGCTTGGGCAGTGGGGCGATCCACCGTTCGCTTCCGCTTAGCCCGTCTGGGTGGTCGCGAAGGACGCTTTCGATCGCGGCAGCGACAGCGGCGACGGCGTTGCGGCTACGCGTCCGCGTCGAGGGCAGCAGAATCAGGCCGGCATGCACTCTGCCTTGCGCCAGCCATTCAGCCGCGAGCGGCCGGAAGTCTTTGATGTTGTTCGTGACCACGGCCCGGCCTTCGCGGCAGGCGGATTCGAGGATGATGCGGTCGCTGAGCCCGACAAGGTCCTCCCGGTCGGCCACGGCATCGACGTCGTAGCCAGCCTTGCGCAGCAGCACCGCGAGCTGCGGGGACAACTGCTTGTCCAGGATGGCTCTCACGACCGCAGAGCCTGTTCACCTGCTGCGGCGACCGCCCGCCCGCGTTCGTACTCGGCCTCGTTGAGTTCGATTTCCCTGTCGATCTCGTCTCGGTACTCGCCGTAGTAGGCCACGGCCGCTTCTACCAGCCCGGCCGGGATCTGCAAGTACTCGGCGGCCTCAGCCATGGACCCGTTGTTGTCGCGGACCGTGGCGATGACCTCCCAGACATCCAGGCCCCGTCCGAGCAGGCTGGCCCGGCGGCCGCTTGGGCCGTCGATGAACTGGATGAGCGGGTGTGCGTCGTGGCGCAGCCCCTCTTCGACGTAGCGCTGTGCCAGGGTGCGCTCTTGAAGGCCTGCCCGGCGCGCCCACTCTGATAGCCGCTGCCGGACGCCCGGTGCTAGCCGCAAGGTGTAGTGGTCAGCCATGCGATCATGGTACCACCTAGTGTCACTTTGTGACACTAGCCTGGGCTTCGGTCAGCGCCCACCCTGCTGCGGAGCAGAGGTGATGGGACTTTGCGACGCGGGCGAACGGTGGTGAACGCTGGCCAGCACGCCTCGGCGGCGTGCGGGTCAGCGTGCGGGGAGCCTCTAGAGACAAGCGAACGAGATCACTGTGGCGGCGGAATGCACGCAGGCGGCGTTTGCGTAGGTCAGCGTGGCGGAGGATAAGAGATTCGAACTCTTGAGGGGTTGCCCCCAACACGCTTTCCAAGCGTGCGCCCTAGGCCACTAGGCGAATCCTCCGCCGGTAAGCCTACCGACTCCCGGCCGCGCCTCGGCCACCAACCGGCTTGTCGTCGGCGGGAGCCTGCTGACCAGCCAGTATCGGCCGACTACGGGATAGCTGGCACGGGATGTCGCCGGGCCTGGCTAGACTGGCCGGCAGACCCCTCGCACGGCGTTTATCCCGCCAACTCCCCCAGGGCCGGAAGGCAGCAAGGGTACGCGGGCTCTGACGGGTGTGCGGGGGGTCCTTTTTCCCCTCCCGGCGAGGATGAGGTCATGACAGGCGACGCCCCCAGTCCCGGTCAGGGTCCTGGCCCCGCGGACGGGCCGCGGCAGGCGGCTCCCGCCGCGCCGCTGGCGCTGTACCGCAGGTACCGCCCGGCGAGTTTTGCCGAGGTCAAGGGCCAGGATCACGTCACTGAGCCGCTCCGCCAGGCTCTGCGCAGTGGGCGGATCAACCACGCCTACCTGTTCAGTGGCCCGCGCGGCTGTGGCAAGACCTCCAGCGCGCGGATCCTGGCGCGGTCGCTGAACTGCGAGCAGGGGCCCACGCCGGACCCCTGCGGAGTCTGCGCGTCCTGCGTGGCGCTGGCGCCGACCGGCCCCGGCAGCATCGACGTTATCGAGATCGACGCGGCGTCCCATGGCGGCGTCGACGACGCCCGGGACCTGCGTGAGCGGGCGTTCTACGCGCCGGTCTCCGGGCGGTTCAAGATCTACATCATCGACGAGGCCCACATGGTGACCAGGGAGGGCTTCAATGCCCTGCTCAAGCTGGTCGAGGAGCCGCCGCCGCACCTGAAGTTCGTGTTCGCCACCACCGAGCCCGAGAAGGTCATCGCGACCATCCGCTCCCGGACCCATCACTACCCGTTCCGACTCGTGCCGCCAGCGGTCCTGCGCGAGTTGCTGGAGCAGATACTGGCCAGTGAGGCCATTGCCTACGAGCCCGCTGTCCTCCCGGTCGTCATCCGGGCCGGCGCGGGATCGGTCCGGGACTCGCTGTCGGTGCTGGATCAGCTGATCGCCGGTTCCGACGAGTCCGGCCTGTCGTATGCCCGCGCGGTCGCCCTGCTCGGCTTCACCGATGACCGGCTGCTGGATGAGGTGGCGCAGGCATTCGCGGCGCGCGATGGCGCGGCGGTCTTCCGCGCTATCGACCGGGTGGTCGAGGGCGGCCACGATCCGCGCCGGTTCGCGGCCGACCTGCTCGATCGCCTACGTGACCTGATCGTGCTCGCGGCGGTCCCGGATGCGGTCTCGACCGGCCTTCTGGATGTGCCCGCCGACCGGGTAGACGGGATGCGGGCGCAGGCCGCCGGATTCGGGCAGGCCGAGCTCGCCCGGGCGGCGGAGATCATCAGTGCCGGCCTGATCGAGATGCGCGGGGCTACCTCGCCGCGACTGCTGCTGGAACTGATGTGCGCGCAGGTGCTGCTGCCGGCTCCCGGCGCCGGCGACTCTGACCTGCGCAGCCGTCTGGAGCGCCTGGAGCGCAGGCTGGAGTCGGCGCCGCCGCCCGGCCGGGCCGCCAGCCAGCCGGCCGCCGGCGCCAGCCGAGATCCCGGTCCGGGGCAGGCAGGTTCGCCCGTGCGCCCGGAAATCACGGCACATCCGGAAATCACGGCACATCCGGAAACCACGGCACATCCGGAAACCACGGGGGGAAGCGCGGGCAGGCCGCAGAATACAGCCCCGGCGAACGCGAACGCGAACGCGAACGCGAACGGGCCGCAGGGGCCGCAGGAGCCGGCAGCGTCCGGGGCGAGTCGATCCGCCGGGCCGGTGGACGCCGTGGACGCCAGCCTGCTGCGGGATCGCTGGCCCGATGTCCTGGATGTCGTGCGGGGCGAGCGCAAGGTGGCCTGGATGCTGCTGACGAACGCGACCGTCGAGTCGCTCACCGACGGCGTCCTGACCGTCGAGTTTGCCCGGGAGGGCGACGCGAAGGGGTTCGTGAGCAGCGGCTACGGCGAGGTCCTCGGCGGAGTCCTGCAGTCGATGTTCGGGATCTCCCCGCAGCTGAAGACCACGGCGCGGACGCCGGGCGCCGCACCGGGCGCACGGGTGCCGGCCGGACCGGGCCGCCAGGGCGGTCCCGGCGGCGCGAGCGGCTCAGGTGGCGTCGGCTCGGGTGGCGCGGGCGGCTCGGGCGGCCGAGGCGGCCAGGGCGGACCCGCCGGGTCCGGGGCTGGCACCGCGCCCGGCGGGGCAGCCGGGCCGGATGCCCCGGCGGGCGGGAACGACGCGCGGGCAGGCTGGAATGAGCCGCCGCCGGCGTGGGACGATCCCGCGGCGGGCTGGGATGACGCGCGAGACGATGACCCCGACGACGACGCTGTCGGGCCGCCTCCGCCGCCGGTCCCGCCGCGGAGTTCCCGGCCGGGCTCGGGGCCGGGCTCGGCGACCGGCTCGCGGCCGACCCTAGGCCAGGCGCCCGCGGGCCGGGCGCTGACGGCCATGGACCTCATCGAGCGCGAGCTAGGCGGCCGGGTCATCGAGGATGCCGGCGACCTCTAGCTGAGCCCTTCGGGCCGCGCGGGTGCCACGGGGGCACACAGGCCGTAGGCTCGGAACGACAGGGAATCGCAGTCGCCCAGGGCCAGCGGGCGCGATTGGTAATGACAGCGGTCACCCCGCAACTGAGGGTGCCAGACGGTTTGGGGGCATCGTGGAGCCTGGCGGTCAGCTGGACATGCAGCAACTGCTCGCGGCAGCGGCGGAGATGCAGAGCCAGCTCATGAACGCCCAGCAGGAGCTGGCCGACGCGGCGGTCGAGGGAACGGCGGGCGGCGGGCTGGTCAAGGCGGTCGTCAGCGGGCAGGGTGAGCTCCTGGACCTGATCATCGCCCCGGAGGCCATCGACCCGGCCGATCTGGCCGAGACCGCCCAGACCCTGGCCGACCTGGTGCTAGCCGCGATCCGGGACGCCTCGCGGGCGGCCGGCGAGCTGCAGCAGGAGGCGATGGGTCCCCTCGCTTCCGGGCTCGGCGGGGTCGGCATCCCCGGACTGCCCGGCATGCCCGGACTGCCCGGCATGCCCGGACCGGGCGAGCTGCCGGGCAGCATGCCCGGTGAGCAGTAGAGCGGCTCGCCGGTGTACGAGGGCGTCGTTCAGGACCTCATCGACGAGCTGGGCACGCTGCCAGGCGTCGGGCCCAAGGGTGCCCAGCGCATCGCGTTTCACCTGCTGGCCTCCGACCCGGCCGACGTACGCCGCCTCTCATCGGTGCTGCTCGAGGTGATCGAGCGGGTGAAGTTCTGCCGCACGTGCGGCAACGTGGCCGAGCAGGACGACTGCCGGATCTGCCGCGATCAGCGCCGTGACCCGTCACTCATCTGTGTCGTCGAGGAGCCCAAGGATGTCGCGGCCATTGAGAAGATCCGCGAGTTCCATGGTCGCTACCATGTGCTGGGTGGCGCGATCAGCCCGATCGACGGGGTTGGCCCAGATGACCTGCGCATCAAGGAGCTGATGACCAGGCTCGTCGATGGTGCCGTCACCGAGCTGATTCTCGCGACGGACCCCAATCTTGAGGGCGAGGCGACGGCGGCCTACCTGGCGCGGCTCCTCAAGCCCCTGGGCCTGCGGGTGACGAGGCCCGCCAGCGGACTGCCGGTGGGCGGCGAACTTGAGTACGCCGACGAGGTGACCCTCGGGCGGGCATTCGAAGGACGGAGGCTGCTGGATGTCTAGCGCACTGGTCTTGGGTGCACTGGGTGACGTGGCGGCCGCGCGGCGGTTCCGGTGATCTCGGCGCAGGCCGCCGAGCAGCGGCCAGGGCAGCCCGGTGAGGAGTGGCGGCCGCTGGCCGACCGGATCGCGCAGCATGCCCGGGACTTCCTGGACGGAGTCGCGGCGGTAGCCCGCGGCGAGAGCGGAAACGAGACGGTGCCCCTGCTGCTGCTGGAGGTCGCGCAGGTCATGCTGGCGGGCGCGCAGCTAGGAGCCAGCGAGGACGTGATCGCGGTGGGCAACCGCGAGCCGGACGTCAGCGCCGACCCGGACCTGGACACGCTGCGGACCGGACTGGCCGCCCGGCTGCCCTCTGACGACTACGCGGAAATCTTCGACCCGTACTCGGCCGACACCCGCCCCACCGCGTTCCGGCTGTCGGACGACCTGGCCGCGGTGGCGGCCGACCTGATCCACGGGCTGAAGCACTATGAGGCCGGCCGCGCCGCCGAAGCGCTGTGGTGGTGGCAGTACTCCTACGTCAACCACTGGGGCACGCACGGCGGCGCCGCGCTGCGGGCGCTGCACTCGGTAGTGGCGCATGCCCGGCTGGACGTGACAGAGGAGGAGCACGCGGCGAGCTAGCGGTCGCCGTCCCGGGTAGACTCGGGGCTGCCCGCCGTCAGCAGCAGACCCGCACCGGGGAGGTGGAGGCCCGCCCGTGGCCCTCGTCGTCCAGAAGTACGGTGGATCCTCGGTCGCGGATGCGGACGGGATCAAGCGCGTTGCCCAGCGAATCGTGGCCACGCGGAAAGCAGGTAACTCCGTAGTCGTCGTGGTCTCGGCGATGGGGGACACGACCGACGACCTCCTCGACCTCGCCAACCAGGTGAGCCCGCTGCCGCGGGGGCGAGAGCTCGACATGCTGCTGACCGCGGGCGAGCGCATCTCCATGGCGCTGCTGGCGATGGCGATCGCCAACCTGGGCCTGGAGGGCCGCTCCTTCACCGGCTCGCAGGCGGGTGTCATCACGGACTCCACGCACGGCAAGGCCCGCATCATCGACGTGACGCCCGGCCGGATCCAGGCGGCGCTGGACGCGGGCGCCATCCCGATCGTGGCGGGCTTCCAGGGCGTCTCGCAGAGCAGCAAGGACATCACGACGCTGGGCCGGGGCGGCTCCGACACCACGGCGGTGGCGCTCGCCGCCGCGCTCGGGGCCGATGTCTGCGAGATCTACACCGACGTCGACGGCGTCTTCACCGCGGACCCGCGGATCGTGCCCCAGGCCCGGCGCATTCCCCGGATCTCCTACGAGGAGATGCTGGAGATGGCCGCGTGCGGCGCGAAGGTGCTGATGCTGCGGTGCGTCGAGTACGCGCGGCGCTA
Organism: Streptosporangiaceae bacterium; assembly: GCA_035532295.1. Taxonomy (GTDB): domain Bacteria; phylum Actinomycetota; class Actinomycetes; order Streptosporangiales; family Streptosporangiaceae; genus DASUBV01. The sequence continues at coordinate 52,486 of DATKRH010000017.1, read as the reverse complement.
CGGCATTCCCATTCACGTCCGGTCGTCGTTTAGCAACCGGGAAGGCACCTGGGTCAGCGGCTCGGGCCAGGAGTTGGAGGAACGGGTGGAGCAGGCGATCATCTCCGGGGTGGCACATGACCGGAGCGAGGCGAAGATCACGGTCGTCGGCGTGCCGGACAAGGTCGGCGAGGCCGCCAGGATCTTCCGCGCCGTGGCCGGAGCCTCGATCAACCTCGACATGATCGTGCAGAACGTCTCCGCCGCCGCGACCGGCCGCACGGACATCTCCTTCACGCTGCCGCGGGAGGACGGCCAGGCGGCCATGACGACGCTCCGGGAACTGCAGGACGAGGTCGGCTTCGACTCGCTCCTGTACGACGACCGGATCGGCAAGGTTTCCCTGATCGGCGCCGGGATGCGATCTCACCCCGGAGTCAGCGCCGCCTTCTTCGGCGCGCTGGCCGAGGCGGGCGTCAACATCGAGATGATCTCCACGTCGGAGATCCGGATCTCCGTAGTGGTGGGCGAGAACGACGTCAACGTCGCGGTCGATGCCACCCACACGGCATTCGAGCTTGGCAGCGGCGAGGGGCAGGCTGTCGTGTACGGGGGGAGCGGCCTGTGAGCGCGGGACCATCGAGCACGGGACCGTCTTACCGGCCCGTGCTGGCCATTGCCGGCGCCACCGGAGCGGTCGGGACCGTGATGCGCGACATCGTGTCGACCCGGGATGACCTGTGGGGCGAGGTCCGGCTGCTGGCCTCGGCCCGGTCCGCGGGCCGCAAGCTCCCGGTGCGCGGCGAGGAGGTCGTCGTCCAGGAACTGACCGCGGAGGCATTCGACGGCGTGGACCTGGCCATGTTCGATGTCCCCGACGAGGTCTCGGCGGCCTGGGCGCCCGTCGCGGCGGCGCGGGGCGTCGTCGTGATCGACAAGTCCGGCGCGTTCAGGATGGACCCCGCGGTGCCGCTGGTGGTCCCCGAGGTCAACCCCGACGCCGCGGCCCGGCGGCCCAAGGGGATTATCTCCGTGCCGAACTGCACCACGCTGTCGCTGATCGTCGTGATTGCCGCGCTGCACCGGGAGTTCGGCCTGCGCGAGCTGGTCGCCGCGTCCTACCAGGCCGCCTCCGGGGCCGGGAAGGCGGGCACCGACGCCCTTTACGACCAGCTCAGCCAGGTCGGCGGCAACCGGGCCCTCGGCCAGCGCGCTGGTGATATCCGCAGTGCCATCGGCGACCTGGGCCCGTTCCCCGCCCCGCTCGCCCTGAACGTGGTGCCGTGGGCCGGCTCGCTGCGCGATGAGGGCTGGTCCTCGGAGGAGCTCAAGATCCGCAACGAGACCCGGAAGATTCTCGGGCTGCCGGAGCTGCGGGTCTCGGCGACGTGCGTGCGGGTCCCGGTCATCACCGGGCACTCGCTCGCGCTGCACGCCGTCTTTGACCATGAGGTCAGCCGCGCCGACGCGCAGCGGGTGCTGCGGGACGCACCGGGCGTCGTGCTCAGCGACGATCCCGTCCGGGGGGAGTACCCGACGCCCGCCGATGTGGTCGGGACGGACCCGACCTGGGTCGGCCGGGTCCGGCAGAGTCAGGACGACCCGCGTGCGCTCGAGCTATTCGTCTGCGGCGACAACCTGCGCAAGGGAGCCGCCCTGAACGCCGCCCAGATCGCCGAGCTGCTGGTGCCGGAGTTCGCGGCCCGCGCGGCGAGCTCCGGGGTGACGAGCTCCGGGGTGACGAGCTCAGCCTCGTCCTGACGGCCAGCGGGATCGCGGAGGAAAGCTGCCGTTATGGATCAGACGTTCACGCTGGCGCAGTCTCGTTATCAGTGGTGGCCGGGGATTACCAGGCCAGTCTCGTAGGCCATGACGACAAGCTGAGCGCGGTCGCGGGCGCTGACCTTCGTCATGATGCGGCTGACGTGGGTCTTGGCGGTCAGCGGGCTCAGGTAGAGGCGGCCCGCGATCTCCTCGTTCGACAATCCGGTCGCTACCAGCGCCAGGACCTCGCGCTCCCGCGCCGTCAGGCAGTCCAGGGCCTGGCCGCTCAGCGGCTGGCGTTCTGGCCGGCGGGCGAGGTCGGTGATCAGCCGCCGGGTCACGCTCGGCGAGAGCAGCGCCTCGCCGCGCGCGACGACCCGCACGGCCTGGACAAGCTCGGCTGGCTCGGCGTCCTTGACGAGGAATCCACTCGCCCCGGCCCGGATGGCCTGGTAGACGTACTCGTCGGATTCGAAGGTGGTCAGGATGATCACCTTGACGCCCGCGAGGTCGTCATCGGCGGCGATGCGCCGGGTGGCCTCCAGGCCGTCGACGCCCGGCATCCTGATGTCCATCAGGATGACATCGGCCAGCCGGCGGCGAGCCAGGGCCACCGCCTGCGCGCCGTCGCTCGCCTCGCCGACCACCTCCATGTCGTCGGCCGAGTCCAGCAGCATCCGAAAGCCGGCCCGGATCAGCGCCTGGTCGTCGGCGAGCAGGATGCGGATCACCGCTGCGCGCCTTGCCCGAGCGGCGCCGCGTCGAGGGACTGGCCGTCAGGGGGCTGGGCGTCGAGGGGCTGGGCGTCGAGGGACTGGCCGTCGAGGGGGAGCCGGGCGGCGACCCGGTAGCCGCCGCCACGCTCGGGGCCGGTCTCCACCGTGCCCCCGACGGAAGTGGCCCGCTCCCGCATGCCGATGAGCCCGTGCCCGGAGCCGTCGCTGGTCCCGGCGCCGCCGCGGCCGGTGTCGACGACGTCGATCCCCAGCTCGGCGCCGCCGTAGCGGAGCGACACGGTGGCGGTGGCCGGCCCGGCATGTCGGATGGCGTTGGTCAGCGACTCCTGAACGATCCGGTAGGCGGCCAGGTCAACCGCGGTCGGCAGCGGCACGGCTTCTCCGGTCAGCCTGACGGTGGTCTCCAGGCCGGCCCGGGCGGCTCCGGCGATCAGGGTGTCGAGCTGGGCGAGCCCGGGCGCCGGCTGGGTCGGGTCATCCTCGTCGGCCTGGCGCAGGACGTTGAGAATCGCCCGCAGCTCGCGCAGGCCCTCCTTGCTGGCGCCCTTGATGACCCGCAGGGCCTCGGCGGCCGCTTCGGGCCGGTCGGCGAGAACGTGCGCGGCGACCCCGGCCTGCACGTTGATGGTAGCCATGGTGTGCGCGACCACGTCGTGCAGCTCTCGCGCGATCCGCAGCCGCTCCTCGTCGACGCGCCGGCGCGCGTCGTCCTCGGCGCGGGCCCGGATCGACGCGATGTAGGCGCGGCGGTTGCTGGCGGCCAGGCCGGCGAATAGGGCGGCGGCGATCAGCCCCGGGATGAGGTCGAAACCCCCGCCGGTGACGCCGAATGGGTTGCCGATGCCGGTGGCGGCCATCAGCACGAGGAGGGTGAGGCAGGCGGCGGCGACCACTTGCCGGACTTCCGCGGTCTTCGCGGCGGCGTAGAGCGCGGCGGTCGGGAGCAGGAGGGCGGCGCCGTTGACGTAGCCCAGCAGGCTGAACACCGCCACCGCCGAGGTCGAGACGGCCAGGACGGCCAGCGGGTACCGCCGCCGTCCGGCCAGGACCAGGCCGGCGATCACCACCAGCAGGAACGCCGCCGTGGGGGTATGCGGGACCGGATGGCCGCTGTTGACCTTGTCGGCCGCGTTGGTGGGGTGGGCCTCGCCGTAGGCGCCCGCCAGCATCACGGCGGTCAGCGTCACGGCGACGGCGATGTCGCTCGCGACGGACTCCCGCCATCGCCGCCACATCGCCAGGGCATCGTCCATAGCCCACACAGTAGACACTGCGGGGGCTATGGTCGTCGTCCTCAGGTTGGCAGTCTGGCTACTCCCCTGGGAGTACCGCATGGGCTGCTGCGCCCGGCGTGGTAGCCGCAACTGTCGCCCGCAGCACGACGACTGGGCACGCCGCCAGAGCGCACGCTTCCGGTAGCTGGTGGAACGGCCGCCGGCACCCAGAGCCCTCGGAGGCTGCGATGCCCGCCCTGACTCGTTTCGTGCTCCGCCATAAGGCGCTGGTCGCCTTGTTCTGGCTCGCCATGACCATCGCCGGAGTGGCGACCATCGGCGGCACCACGCACCGGATGACCAACAGCTTCGCCATGCCGGGGCAGGCCTTCCGGGTCGATAGCCAGATCGCCCGGCTGTATGGCAATGGCGGTTCGCAGACCCCGTACGTGCCGGTCCTCAGCGTGCCGGCCGGGCAGCGGGTCACCGATCCGGCCGTGGCGGCCGCCACCGGGCGCGTTTTCGCCGCGGCGGCGCGAGACATCCCGAACGCCCGGCTGGCCGACTACGCCACGACCCATGACCGTGCGTTCGTCACCCGCGACGGGCGTTCCACCTTCGCCCTGCTCTACACCCCGCCGGCGGGCGGCTTCGGCGGCCCGGGCATCGCACCGCAGATCACCCGCGCCCTGCGCGCCGCGGCGCCGCCGGGGTGGCAGGTAGGCGTCACCGGATCGCAGTTGCTGGCCAACGGCCGGCCCGCCGCCAGTCACGGGACCGGGGTCATGGCCGAGGGCATGATCGGCGCCGTCGGCGCCCTGGCCATCCTGGCCATCGTCTTCGCCAGCTTCCTGGCGCTCCTGCCGCTGCTGATCGGCGGCGTGTCCGTGCTTTCCACCTTCCTGATCGTCGGCGGCCTGACCGAGTTCACTAGCGTCAGCCAGATCGTCGAGTTCCTCATCGCGCTCATCGGCCTGGGTGTGGCCATCGACTACTCCCTGCTCGTCGTGAGTCGCTGGCGCGAGGAGCGCGCCGCGGGCCGCGACAACTCCGCTGCCGTGATGGAAGCGATGAATCACGCCGGCCGAGCGGTCGTCTTCTCCGGGCTCACCGTCGCTATCGGCCTGCTGTCGATGATCGTGCTGCCGGTTCCCATGCTGCGCAGCGTCGGATACGGCGGCGTCCTCGTCCCGCTCGTCTCCGTGGCCGTCGCGGTCACCCTGCTGCCCGTCATCCTGGCCACCGTCGGCCCCCGGCTCGACTGGCCGCGGCTGCGCACCGAGCGGTCGGCTAGCCGGGTGTTCTCCGCCTGGGCGCGTGTTGTCTACCGGCGCCGCTGGCTGGCTGCGCTCGCCGGCCTCGGCATCCTGGCCGCGCTCATGCTGCCCGCCCTGTCGCTGCACCTTGGCGAGCCGGGCAGCGCCGCGCAGGCTACTTCCGGGCCGGCCCACGACGCCCTGGTCACCCTCACCGATGGCGGCATCCCCTCCGGCGTGCTGACCCCCGCGGAGGTACTGACCTCCGCCGGCCCGGGCAGCGTAACGGGCCCTGGTGGCGTGGCCGTCCCTGGCAGCGTGGCCGCCCGGGCCGCGCGGGTGCCGGGCGTGTACGCGGCCGTGGCCCCCGCCGCCGGCGGCTTCCGGCAGGGCGCCGCGGCCATCGTGACCGTCATCCCGACCGCCGAAAGTAACGTTCCGTCTGGCCAGGCCACCATCGCCCGGCTCGAGAACGCCCTGCTGGCCAGCCCGCACGTGGTGGGCGTGGGCGGTGACGGCGCGTCGCTGATCGACTTCGACCACGCCGTGTACGGGCATTTCCCGCTGATGCTCGCGATCATCAGCGTCGCCACCTTCCTGCTGCTGACCCGGGCGTTCCGCTCGGTAGTCCTGGCGGCCAAGGCCGTCGTGTTCAACCTCATCTCGCTGACCGCCGCGTACGGGGTGCTCACCTGGGTCTGGCAGGACGGGCACGGCTCCCGGGCGATCTGGGGTCTCCCGGCCACCGGCGCGATCACTATGTGGGTGCCCCTGATGGTCTTCGCCTTCCTGTTCGGGCTGTCCATGGACTACGAGGTGTTCATCCTGACTCGCATCCGCGAGGTCTACGACACCACTGGTGACGGCCGTCTCGCGGTGACCGAGGGCCTGGGCCGGACCGGGCGCCTGGTCACCAGTGCCGCCGCCATCCTGATGCTTAGCTTCCTGTCGATGTCCACCGGACCGGTAACCGACCTGAAGATCCTGGCCACCGGTCTGGGCGCCGGGATCCTCATTGACGCCGTGCTCATCCGCTGCCTGCTGGTGCCGGCGATGGTGGCCCTGTTCGGACGGGCCAACTGGTGGCTGCCGGCGCCGCTGGCCCGGCTGCTGCGGGTGACCCCGCTCGCCCGGCCGGCCTGCCCCTCGCACCCGGCCTGCCCGGCGGTGGCGCGGGCCGCGGCGGCCGACTCCGACGCCGTGGTGGGGTCGGCTGATGTCCTGAGCGCTATCCGGTGAGCCAGTCGGGGGCGCCGCGGCGCCCAGTGTGACCCAAGAAGGCGGGCCGTCCCTCGGGGCGGCCCGCCGGTCGGTCGGACCCGGCGAAGGCGGCCGCTCGACGTCGGTCAGCCTCAACCGGGCGGCTCGTGCCGGGCGCCGGGCCGGGCCAGTAACTAACGTACGATACATCGCAGATCATTGACAGCCAGGCTCTAACAAGTGTTACCATCCCAGCCAAGGTACCGCCTAGCCCCGCCGTCAGCGGTCATGAAGAAGGCAGGTCGACGCCAATGGCCGAGAGAACCAGACTCCGCCGCCAGCTCAAGCCATGGGAAGCGCTGGCACTGTCCATCGGGCTGATGGCTCCCACCCTGGCCATGGCACTCAACGGCCCGCTGCCGTCAAGCCGGGTCGGTGCAAAGGTCCCGCTCGTCTTCGTGATCGGCTTCCTCGGAGTGATTCTGGTCGCCTACGGATTCGTCCGGCTGACCCGTTACTTCAATCACGCTGGGTCGGTCTACGCGCTGGCGGGGAAGACCCTGGGGCCCCGCGCTGGTTTCTTCTCTGGTTTCACCCTGCTGGGCGTCTACGTGTCCTTCACGATCTGCAGCCTTGCCGCCACCGCCCTGTTCTTCTCGGGCTTCCTGGCCGATGTGGGAATCCACGCGCACATCCCCTGGTTCGCGATCGCCCTCGCCGCCGGCTTGCTGATGCTGTACCTCAACACCCGGCCGGTGCGGATCGCCGCCCGCAGCCTGCTCACGTTCGAGGGCTTCGGCATCCTGCTGATCGCCGTTCTCGTTGTCGTCATCTTCGCCAGGATCCTCAGCGGTCACGCCCCGCACGGGCAGACGTTCGCGGTCGGCGCTACCTTCACCCCCGGCGGCATCAAATTCGGGACCCTGATCTCGGCGACGGTGTTCGCGTTCTTGTCGTGGGCGGGCTTCGAGGCATCGGCATCGCTGGGCGAGGAGACGACGAACCCCCGCCGTAACATCCCGCGCTCCATCATCGGCGCCCTGGCTATCAGCGCCGTCTTCTACATCGTCACCATGTTCGCGGAGACCATCGGCTTCGGCACTAATGCGGCGGGGGTGGCCGCATTCTCGGGATCCAGCAACGCCGTGAGCGATCTCGCGAAGGCGTACATCGGCGGCGGGCTGGCGACCGTGCTGTCTCTCGCTGCCGCAGGCAGCGCCTTCGCCAGCGCCATGAGCAGCGGCGCCGGTGCGGGGCGGATGGTCTTCGCCTTGTCACGGGACGGATTCGGTCCTGCCATCCTCAGCAAGAAATCTGAGCGGCACGGCGCGCCCGTCGCCGCCCTGATCGCGGTCTTCGCCGTGTCGCTGGTTGCGGACCTGGTGATGTCGCTCTACGGGACGACGGAGGTCAACGTCTACTTCTACTACGCCACCATCGGTGTCCTGGGGATCATCGTCGTCTATGCTGCCGTTGCCCTCGGCACCATCCGGTTCATCATCACGCGCAGGGCCGACATCCCCAGGATCGAGCTGCTGATCCCCCTGGTCGGAGTCGCCTACCTGGCCTACGTCTTCTATGAGCAGCTCGCCGGCGTCAGCCCTCCTTACACGGTCTTCCCCTACCTGGTGGCCGCGTGGTGCGTGCTCGGCCTGGCCGCCGTGGTGATCCGCCCGTCGCTCGCCCGCCGGATCGGCGAGCAGCTCACCGCCGAGATCGATGATCCGGATCCCGCCGAGGCGGGGCAGTCGGCCGGCAAGGCCGTCTGACCTTGACCGACCAGTGCGGGAGCCGCCTGTACGAGAGGGAGGCCGCGGCCCTGGCCGCCGTCCAGCGGCTGCGGTTCTTCCCGCTCGCGGTGACCGGCGGCGACGGGTGCTGGCTGCACGAGGCGGGCGGGCGCAGGCTCCTGGACCTGTCCGCCACCTGGAGCGCGGCGGGGCTGGGCTATGCCCATCCTGCCGTGGTCGCCGCCGTCGCCCGCGCCGCCGGCGACATGGCAGGGGCGGGAGCCGGGTCTGTCTGCAACCCCGAGTCTGTCGGCTTGGCCGAAGAGCTCGTCGCCACGCTGCCCGGTGCCGCGGACCGTCGCGTCTACCTGGGTCACAGCGGCTCGGACGCGAACGAGGCGGTGGTCCGCGCGATCCGGCGGGCTACCGGCAGACGTCGCCTGGTCGCCTTCCACGGCTCTTATCACGGCGGCCTGGCAGGCTCGGCGCAGTTCTCCGGGCTGATGGTCGACGCTGGCGAGCCTGCCGATCCGGATCTGACCCTGCTGGATTACCCCGGCGCGGCGCCGGGGACCGACCTGCCCGCGATCCTTGCCAGACTGGATGCCGTGCTCGGCGCGCCCGGCGGGGCGGCGGCCCTGCTGGTCGAGCCGGTGATGTCCGACGGCGGCATAGTCATCCCGCCGGCCGGGTTCCTGCGCGAGCTCAGGGACCGGTGCGGCAGGCACGGGACGCTCCTGCTGTGCGATGAGGTGAAGGTCGGGCTGGGCAGGACCGGGATGCTGCACGCGTTCGCGGCGGACGGCGTCGAGCCCGACGTGGTCACCTTCGGGAAGTCGCTAGGCGGAGGCCTGCCGCTCAGCGCGGCCGTCGGGCCTGCGGAGGTCATGAACGTGGCCGAGGCCTTTACCATGCTGACCACCGCGGGCAACCCGGTGTGCGCGGCGGCCGGCCGCGCCGTCCTGCGCACCATCCTGGCGGAGGATCTGCCGGCCCGGGCGGCTGCGACGGGTGAGGTGTTCCTGCGGGGCCTGCGCGAATTGCAGGGCAGGCACCGGTGCGTCAGCGAGGTCAGGGGACGAGGCCTGGTGATCGGGCTCGAGTTGCGCGGCGACGCGAGCGCCGATGGCTCGTCCCAGCCGACGCTGGCGGCACAGGTCGCCTACCGGGCGTGGGAACTCGGGGTTGTCTTGTTCTACGTGGGACCCCGTGCCGACGTCCTGGAAATCACGCCGCCGCTGATCATCTCGGCGCAGCAGGTTCAGCAGGCCATCGAGATCGTGGACCGGGCGATCGGTGACGCCGAGGCCGGGCAGGTGGACAAGGACGCGGTCGCCGCCTACAGCGGCTGGTGATCCCGCCGGGGCGGAGCGCTGGCGCGGGCACTCCGTCAGGCGATGCCGCCGCCGTCGACGGGGATCGCCGTCCCCGTGACATAGCTGCTGGCATCGGATGCGAGCCAGAGCACTGCCTGCGCGATCTCCCGCGGGCTGCCCATGCGGCCCAGCGGCCGGTCGGCGGCCTCGGCGAGAAACTGCCCGGCATCGATCCCGAGCTGGCGCGCCTCCTCGCGGAGCATGGGCGTGTCGGTATCGCCAGGGCAGACCGCGTTGACCCGGATGCCCTGCGGGCCGTGGTCGATCGCCAGTGCCCTGGTCATGTTCACCACTGCCCCCTTCGACGCGCAGTAGGAGATCGCGTTCGGCCCGCCCTTGAGGCCCCAGCCGGATGCGGTGTTCACGATCGCGCCGCCGGTCCCCGCGCTCATGACCGGGATGGCGTACTTGCACATCAGGAACACCGACCGCACGTTCACCGCCATCACCAGGTCCCACTCCTCCTCCGTCGTGCTCACCGCGTCGGCACGCCGGATGATGCCCGCGTTGTTCACCAGCACATCGACGCCGCCCCAGGTCCTGACCGCCGTCTCGATGCCAGCCTGGCAGTCTGCGGCGCGGCTCACGTCGGCGGCGAGCGCCAGCGCCGAGCCGTCGGCCGCGACTATCTCGCCGGCGACGGCAGCGGCGCGTTCCCCGTCGATGTCGAGCACGAGCACCCGGGCTCCCGCTCCGGCGAGGCACTGGGCGATGGCCCGGCCGATGCCGGAGCCCGCGCCGGTGATGACCGCCGTCTTGTTCTTCAGATCTGCCATTCGGCTAGCCTCCTGCGGCCCTTGTCCGGTAGATGGTGCGCTCGTTGCGACCGGTGATGACCCGCACGTGGCCGGCGAGGCTGGCGTCCACCGCCGGGTCGCCGGTATCGACGAGCAGCGGAGCGCCGCGCAGGCCGGCCAGTTTCTCGTGCGTGCAGAGGACGGCGATGCCACCGGGCCCCACCGCGGCGAGCGCGGTCGCGCTGATCTGCTGGTTGCCCCGGCCGAAGATGAAGCCCTGGCCCCCGATCGGGGAGACGGCAATCGTGGTGCCGGCGCTGACCATGGCATCCAGGTCGCGTGCGGTGACGTCGGCGGCCACCAGTCCCGCGGTTGTCACCACGTCGACGCCGAGCAGCGTCTTGGGGATACCGAGATGATCCGCCACTGCCCGCATCGTGGTGCCGGGTCCTAGCACGTAGAGCCGGCCAGGCTCCATCTGGGCGGCGAAGGCGGCGGCAACGTCCGCCGCGGTGCCGGCCGCCGCCTGGCTGCTTCCGGTCTTGCGGTCCTGGACCCGCCGCCGCTCCACGGGCACGGCGAGATGGCCGTGCAGCCGGGCGGTCAGCCGCCCGGCCCGCAGGCAATCCTCATCGATGTCCACGACCTCGCGGGGGCGCACCATCGTGCCGCCGCGCGCCAGGAAGGCAATGGCGACCTCGGCGGCCGCGACCGGCGAGGTGGCGAAGACCGCGGACTGCATCTTGACGCCCGCAGGGATGCCGAGCACCGGGACCGACTCGGATACCCCGCGGACAAGGTCGCGGGCAGTGCCGTCGCCGCCGGCGAACAAGATCAGCTCCGCGCCCGCAGCCCGCATGGCTACGGCGGCCCTGCTGGTGTCATCGCCCGTGGTGACCTGCCCGGTCTCGATGACGACGCGCAGGCGCGGGCCGGCAACGCCGCAGTCGAGGGCTGCCCGCTCGCCCATCCGGTCCGGGGCGGCGAGCAGGACGAGGTCCGGCAGCCTCGCGAGCAGCCGCCGCACGGTCACCGCGGCCCGCTCGCCGGACCGGGGGACCGCGCCCGTCCGGATGGCCCGCCGCTGCACGTCTGCGCCGTCGCTTCCCTTCAGCGCCGCCGGGCCGCCGATTCCCGCGACGGGATTCACGATCAGGCCGATGACCGGGCTCATGGCGTGCCGGTGACGTGCTTCCGCTGATACGCGCGCCAGGTGACGGCCCACTGGGCGGGATCATCGAGCACCTCGTGCTCGGTGTGGTGCACAGGCAGGTTGTACGGGGCGCCCCGTACCAGGCCGGGATCGGTCCTGGCCTCGTGCGCGACCTGGCTCAGGATCGCCGCGTACTCGTCCAGGTCCGACTTGGTGTAAGACTCCGAGGGCTCAAGCGTGAACGGCTCGGGGACGACGTAGGGGTGGTGGCTCGTCCAGTAGTGCACCCCGAAGTCCGCGGCCCGGATGCCGATCTCCTCCGAGTGCACCCCGGTATCGGCGGCGAGCTCTTCCCAGCTGTAGCGGGCCTGCTCGATCCTGCGCTGGCCGCTCGCGTACGGCAGGCTGGCGCCCGGGATCTCCAGGATCTTGCTCAGCAGGTAGTTGTTGTTGAGCACCGCGGTCTCAGCAACCTGGCGCAGGCCTTCCGCGCCCAGGCTCATCACCCACGCGTAGGCGCGGAGTATGTTCGGCCCGACGCCCGTGAACGGGCGAATCTTGCCCACCGACTGCTCGCGGTCGTAGTCGAGGAAGAACCTCTCCCCATCGCGCTCGACCGTGGGCACTGGCAGGTACGGCGCGATCTCCGCGGTCACGCACGACGCTCCGGCTGCCGGGCCGCCGCACGCATGGGGCGTGGAGAACGTCTTGTGCAGGTTGAAGTGGCAGAGGTCGAAGCCCGCCTCCCTGGCCCTGGTGATGCCGAGTATCCCGTTGGCGTTCGCCTGGTCGTACACGGCGAGGCCGCCTGCCTGGTGCACCACGTCGACGAACTCGGCGATCGCGGCGTTGAAGATGCCGGTGTCCTCGGGATTGGTGATCAGCAGTGCCGCTGTCCGGTCGCTGACCGCCGCCCGCAGGCTGTCGAGGTCCGGGTAGCCGTCGGCGTCCGGATACAGGGTTATGACCTTGTATCCCGCTGTCTTGGCGCAGGCCGCGTTCGACGGATGCGAGAAGATGGTCGTGATGATCTCGTCCCTGGTATCACCCTGCCCGCGCGCCGCGTGGTACGCGCGCACCATGGAGACGTTCGCGTAGATCGCCGCCGATCCGGCGCCCGGCTGCAGGGTGACCCGGTCCATGCCAGAGATGGCCTTGAGTATCTGCTCCATCCGCCAGTAGATCTCCAGTACCCCCTGGGCGGTGTCGGGGTGCTGCAGCGGGTGCATGTCGGCGAGCTTGTGCGAGCCAGCCAGCCGGTCGTTGACCTTCGGGCTGTACTTCATCGTGCAGGTGCCCTGCCCGACGTCGACGTTCAGGTCGAAGCCGAGATTCTCCTGCGACAGCCGCAGGTAGTGGCGCAGCACGTGGAGCTGCGACATCTCGGGCAGGGCAGGCGGGGCGGCCCTGCGGATGCCCGGTGGCAGCTCGCCTGGCGCGCCGGCGACGGCCTCGGTGACAGCCGGCTCGGCGGGCGGAACGAGGATGCCCCGCTGGCCGGGCTGGGTCAGCTCGAAGATGAGGGGCTCATCCCAGCGGGCCTGATGGAACCGGCGCAGCGGCGGCTTCGCCTCGATCGGGAACCCGCCAGGTCCTGCGGCGTGCTCTAGGTGGCTCATCGGGTAACGATCGCTTCCTTCAGCAGGTCGGCCAGCCGGTCGATATCGGCCTTGGTGGTCAACTCGGTTACGCAGACCAAGATCGACTGCCCGAGCTCGGGGAACTCGCTGGACAGGTCCTTGCCGACGAAGATCCCGGCCGAGCGCAGCGCGGCGTCCACGGCGGCGACCTGCGCTCCGGATCCGGTCAGGTCCACGACGAACTCGCGGAAGTGCGGCGAGGGCAGGTGCCGGACGGTGAGGCCTGGGATGGCGTCCAGGCGCATCATGGCGTACCGGGTGCGGGCCAGGATCGTATCCCCGATGTCGGTCATGCCGGCCGGGCCCATCAGGGCGAGGTAGACGCCGGCGGTGATGCCCCAGAGCGCGGCAGCGGTTCCCACCCATTCCTTTCCTTGCTCACGGACGGCAAAGGAGGTCCGCTCGTATGCCACGTCGCCGAAGCCGAGCTCGCCGGGGACGCTGGTCGGAGCCAGTCCGAAAAGCCGGGCAGGCAACTCCATGACGAACCGCTCGTCGTCGTGCACGGCGATGTAGCCGGCCTGGCCGCCGCCGAAGTACTGATGCATGCCCAGGCTCTGGATGTCTCCGCACGCGATGTCGGCGCCGAGGGAAGCCGGCGACGCGAGCACGCCGAGCGAGATGGGGTCGGCGCTGACGACCAGGAGCGAGGAGTTGCGGTGGGCAAGCCCGGCCGCCCGGGCGATGCCGGTCTCCACGACGCCGAAGTAGTTGGGGCTCTCCAGGTAGACGCCAGCGACGTCGTCGTCCAGTGCCGCGGCGAGCGAGTCTTCATCGAGGGTCCCGGTGCCGGCGCTGGCGGGCAGGTCGCGGATCCGCATGTCCGGCAGCAGGTAGTCGGCGATCTTGCGGCGCTTGTCCGCGCTGATCGCCGTGGTGACCAGGACCACCGGCCGGCCGGTGATCCTGCCGCACATCCGCAGCGCGGTGGCCGACGCCTGGTAGCCGTCGTAGACCGGAACGGTGACGACGTCCATCTCCAGCAGCTCGCCCATCATGCTCGCGTACTCGAAGAGCGCCTGGAACCTGCCATGATCCTCATACGGCTCGCCGGCGTAGGCCGTGAGGAACTCGCTCCGGCCGTTCACCTCATCGCAGACCGCGGGCACGTGATGGTTGTAGCAGCCCGCGCCGAGGAAGCTGATCGCGTCGCGCGTCGAGGTGTTGCGGCCAAGCAGTCCCTCGACATGACGAACCAGGTCCGCTTCGCAGGTGAACGGCTCCGGCAGGTCCAGCAGGCCGTCAACCCTCAGGGCCGCCGGGATCGCCGCATAGAACTCCTCGGTGCTCGCGGCGCCGACGGCGGCCAGCATCTGCGCTCTGACCCGGGGCTCAGAGTTCGGGATGTACGGGTGCGCGGTCATCAGGCAGCCGCTGCCCGGCAGCTGATCTGTGTCATGTCTCTCCCTCTGACGTACTGGCCATCGGACGGGTACTGGCTGGTATATTACAGATGTTACGTTGTTCCATGTAGAGTGTCTATCTGTAATAGATGTTCGCCGACGATCTGGCATGACGGGAGTCCGGTGAGGCTAGCAGGCCGCGTGGCCGCGGTGACGGGCGCAGCGCAGGGCATCGGCGCGGCTGTCGTGCGGCGACTACTCGATGACGGGGCGCGGGTGATCGCGCTCGATCGCAATCCGCTGCCCGCCGGCGCCTGGCAGCGGGAGGTCGAAGAGGGAACCGTGCTCCCCGTGCTTGCCGACGTGACGGCCGCGCAGGACGTGCGTGCCGCCATCAGGGCCGGGCGCGAGCGGTTCGGCAGGATGGACATCGCCGTCTGCAACGCGGGCGTGTTCGAGCCCGTCCCGTTCCTCGACGCCGACCTGGCTACCTGGAATCGCCATCTGGCGGTGAACCTGACCGGCGTGTTCATCACCGCGCAGGCCGCGGCGCGGGAGATGGTCGCCGCCGGGTCGGGCGGGTCGATCGTGGTCGTCACGTCCATCTCGGCGGAGTCTCCCTCGGCGGGAACGGCGCCCTACGTGGCATCGAAGGGCGGCGCTCGCATGCTCGCCGAGGCCATGGCCTGGGAACTCGGCGCGCTCGGCATCAGGGTCAATTGCGTCGCGCCGGGAATCGTCGATACGCCGCTGAACGCCGACTACCTGGTCGACGACAGCGCGCGCCGGGAGGTAGGCGCGCAGCTGCCGCTCGGGCGGGTCGCGCAGCCGGGCGACATCGCCTCGGTGGTCGCCTTCCTGGCCAGCGACGACGCCGGCTACGTCACCGGCGTGACCGTCCGGGCCGATGGCGGCAAGATCCTCGGCTGGACTCCCTGATCGGAGCTGACGGCGGCGATCAGAGCCGGCGGCGGAGCCGGCGCGATCGCTAGCCGGTGCCGATGATCAGTTCCGCCGCTCCCGCATAGGCGGCCAGCATGGCGCGCGCGGTTTGTTCCACGGCATCCTCTGGCGGCAGGAACGCCGGGTGGTGCAGGGCCGGGTAACTGTCCCCGTCATGGCCGCGCAGGCCGAGGAACATCATGAGGCTGGGCGCCACCTCGCGGTAGACCGCGAAGTCGTCTGACCCGCAGGAGCGCATCGGCTCGGCTGCGCCGAACCCGCTGCGGTCAAGCCAGGGATCGACGGCGCTCACCAGCCGGCGGTCGTTGACGAGGGGAGGATCACCGAGGGTGAACTCCACCCTCGCCAGGCACCCGTACGCGGTGGCCGTATTCTCCGTCACCGACGCGATCAGGTCGAGTATCTCCTGGCGGTCATCCGGGATGAGCACGCGGACAGTGCCCTCGGCAAGCGCCTCGGTCGGGATCACGTTGGCCGCCGAGCCGGCCTGCAGCCGGCAGACGGACAGAACGGTCGGGTGCATCGGATCGGTGCGGCGGCTGACGACCTGCTGCAGGGCCACGACGACCTGGCTCAGCGCGAGCACCGGATCATGGCTCCGGTGCGGATAGGCCCCGTGGCCGCCCGCGCCCGTGACAGTCAGGACGAAGCTGTCCGAGCCGGCGTTCACCGCGCCCTCGCCCGTCGTGACCGCCCCCCACGGGACGTCCGGGTGAAGGTGCACTGCCAGCATCGCCGCCAGGTGCTGCTCTTGTAGCCGCCCGGTCTCGGTGATCCGCACGGCCCCGGACGGGGACGCCTCCTCGCTGGGCTGGAAGACGCCGAGCAGCGCCGCTGGCGCGGGCGTGGCCGCGGTAGCCAGGGCGAAGGCACGCAGCAGGGCCACGAGCGCGGACATGTGCACGTCGTGACCGCAGGCATGCATCACCCCCGTCGCCGAGGCGAAGCTCGCGCCGGTCTGCTCGGCCAGCGGCAGCGCGTCGAGCTCGGCCCGGACGCCGATCGCGGGCGTGCCGGCGCTCCCGGTGCGGACGAGCAGCCCGGTCCCGGCGATCGGCTCCACGGTGAGGCCAGGGAGCGCGCCGACGATGGCGGCCGACGTGCGGTGCTCCTGCCAGCCGATCTCTGGGGCCTGGTGAATGCGCCGGCGCAGGGCCCTAACGTCGGCCAGCACGGACGCAAGCTCCTGCTCTACCGCGCCGACGAAGCCGGGCAGGTCGAGCGGCGTCACCTCCGGCCGATCACGCGGACAGCCCGGGGTACACCCGCAGCGCATTGCCGGAGCACACCATCTCGGTAATCGCGTGCGCATCCAGCCGCGTGCAGTCGTCGTTCTCCACCCACCGGGAGAGCGTGGCGTCCAGGCCGCGGCGGAACGCCGAGGCGCCCACCAGGTACAGTTCCGGCAGCCCGAAGGCATCAGTACTGAAAAGCACCTTGTGGAACGGGGCCAGCTCGAGAGCGTGCGCGATGACCCGGCGGCTCTCGGCGCCGGTGTAATGCACGATGCAGCCGACGTCGAAGTAGACATGCGGGAACACGGCGGCCAGGTACCCGGCCTCGCGCTCGTACGGGTAGCAGTGCAGCAGCATCAGCGGAACGCCCAGCCCGGTCGTCGCGCGGATGAACGAGGTCATCAGGAGCGGGTTGCACCGGTGCACTTCCAGGTCGCCGTCGCCGTAGCCGACGTGGAACTGGACCGGCAGGGCGAGCTCTCGCGCGATGTCCACGCCCTGCCACAGCAGCCAGCGAAGTAGCACCGGATGCGTGACGCGCTCACGGCTGCCTGCCGCGAACCACTCCTGCGCGGCGGCGAGGGCCTCGTGATCGCCCGGCCGTGCCGGGTCGAAATCCAGCCCGTACCGGTAGGCGATGATCGATTTGAGCCCGACCGATGCGGCTGCCTGGCGGTGCAACTCCGGGCCGAGCGACGCCAGGAAGTCCGCCGGGGAATCGCTCGCGGCGGCGACCTGCTCGGCCACGGCCTCGATTCTGGTCACTACGTGCGCCCGCGCTCCGGCTACCCGGGCCATCTCCGCCGGAGCCAGGATCGCCGCTGGCGTGTACCCGGTGTCCAGGAGCAGGTGTGATATGCCGGCGGCAGTCAGCAGCCTGCGGTTCACCTCGGCGGTTCCCAGCTCGGCGCGCCGCTCCAGGTACCGCTCGGCGGGCGCGTGCCGCGGCAGATCGAGCAGTGGGGCGCACCACCGGCGGATCGCCAGTCCCATCGGGGTGTCCAGATGGGTGGTTCCCGGTGGCGCCGGCAGAGCAGACTCGGTCATGAGCTGCTCGAAGGCCGGCCTGTCCAGGTCATCGCGGACAACGCCATGGCAGTGGTGGTCGATCAGCAGGCCGGGCGCCGGGTCACCCTGATCCGGAACCGCCGCACGATCGCCTGCCCGGTTAGTAGACATCCGTGTACCTCTCGCAGATCGTCTCAGCCGAGGCTCCCTTGAGCGCGGCCATCTCATTGCCCTTGACCGCCAGGTAGGCGCCGAGGAGCTCAGGCCCGAGCCACTGCCCCGCGACTTCGTCGGTGGCGAGGACGTCGAGGGCCTCGTCCAGGGAGCCTGGCAGCGGGGCGATTCCGGCGGACTCGCGCTGGGCTTGTGTCCAGCCGTCCGGATCCCCCTCGACCACCGGGGGACGTGGCATCTGGGCGCGCAGGCCGTCGAGCCCGGCGAGGACCACGGCGGCCATGACCAGCCACGGGTTGGCGGTCGCGTCGGCCGCGCGGAACTCCAGGTTGTACTGGCCGGCGATGTCGCGCGTTCCCACCGTCGGGCAGATGCGTAGCATCGACTCGCGGTTACGCAGGCCAAGCGAGATGTGCGCGGTGCTCCAAGTGTGCGGTCGCATGCGCAGGTACGACACGACGCTGGGCGCGGTCAGGGCGCAGATCGCCTTGCCATGCGCGAGGATGCCGGCCGCGAAGGACGATCCGGCCGAGCTGAGTCCGCCGGCTGCCGACGGATCGTACAAGACCGGCTCCCGGTCCGCGTCGCACAGGCTGAAGTGCACGTGCACCCCGTTGCCGATTGCCTTGGGCTGGATCAGCGGGCTGAAGGACGCCCGCCGGCCATGCCGCCCCGCCAGATCGCGAACCAGCTCGCGGAGCAGCACAGCGCGGTCCGCCGCGGCGAGGGCGTCACAGGGGGCCAGGGTGATCTCGAACTGATTGGGCCCGAACTCCGCCAGCCAGTTGTCCGGCTCGAAGCCGGCTCGGTCCAGCGCGGTGACCAGGTCGGAGCCGAATGGCTCGAGCCACCGCAATGCCCCGACGGTGAACGGCGGCCCGCCGCGGGGCAGGACCGAGCCATCGGGCCCGAGGATGGAGAACTCGTGCTCGAAGCTGGCGCGGACCGACAGGCCGAACTCGGCCTGCAGGGCAGCCAGCGCCCGGCGCAGTACCTGCCGCGGACAGCACGACCACGGAGAGTAGTCCAGGTTGACGATGTCGGCCAGGGTGACCTGGAAGGCCCCGCCGTCCGAGATCGGGTCCAGCCGGACGCTGGCCGCGGGATCCGGCCGCAGCCGCAGGTCACCGAGCGGGCCTGACAGGGCGGACTCGGCCAGCTCGCCGAATGCCGTGATGGCGATGTTGGCGGGCACCCAGCCGACGCCGCTGTCCAGGCGGCCGGGCAGTTGGTCCGCGCTGAACGAGCGGCCCCGCACGTGGCCGGCCAGGTCGCACGTGGCCACCAGCGTGAAGTCAACGCCTGTCATGTCCCTGGCTCCTTCTTGTCATGCCCCGGCTCCTTCTTGCCTGGCGGATTCCACCCGATCACCATCCGGTCGGTGATCGCCGCGTACCGCTCGACCCGGCGCCTGGCCGGCTGGCCCATGGCGCCGACCAGGCCGGCGACCACGGCCTCCACGACGGCGAGGCCAGGGACCAGCGTCTCGAATGGCGAGGGCGATTCGACGATGGACGGGAGTACGACCTCGGCAACGTCGGCGATGGGCGAAAGCCACCGGTCGGTGAAGAGCACGACGGTCGCGTCCGAGCCAGCCATCGCCCTGGCCAGGTCGATGGTCTCGGTCTCATAGCGCCGGTAGTCGAAGGCCACCAGGACGTCCCGCCGGCCTGCGTCGAGGGCGGCGGCGACCCGGTCAGCCGCGCTCTCGGTCAGCAGGTGGACGTTCGGCCGTAGCTGCTGCAGATGCAGGTGCAGGTACTGCGCCAGGATGCGGCTGAACCTGCCGCCGACCACCCAGATCCGCCTGCGGGTATCGGCCAGGAGGTCGACGACCGCCTGGAACTCGCCGGGGGACATCGCGTCAAAGGTCTCCTGCAGGTCACGAACGAACAGGTCGCGGTGCTGCCCGATCACCTGATCGAGCCCGACGGCCGCGCCCTGCTGTGCGTAGCGCCCGACCGGCGATGCCATCCGGGCATCGAGCTCGACCCGGATGGCGCGCTGGAAGTCGATGAAACTGTCGAAGCCGAGCCGGTTGACGAACCGGATTACGGTGGGGCCGCTGACGCCGGCCAGCTCGGCGAGCCGCGCGACCGTCTCCAGCCCGACCGTCGGCGAGTTCGTGAGCACTACCCTGGCGACCTTGCGCTCGGCTGAGCTGAAGTCTTGCATCCGCTGCCGCAGCGAATCCCAGATGGAGGCGGGCGGGCCGCCAATCGGTTCCGTTCTGACCTCCGTGACGATGTTCCTTGCCGGCTGTCCCTGGCGCATCTCGAACATACGTTACATGATGATCGATCACTGAGACAATCGGAACATCTATTAAGTAGCCGCCAGGGTCGGCCAGCCGGGCCGCAGGGAGCACGCAGGCGAACCGGCTCGCCACCGCTCCCAGAATCGAACACGAGAGGGGCAGCAGGAATGAAAGGAACGGGTCGCAGGCTGCTGACCCGGGAAAATCTGGTCGGGGTGACAGGATTTGAACCTGCGACCTCTTCGTCCCGAACGAAGCGCGCTGCCAAGCTGCGCCACACCCCGCCGACCGCGCCAGAAGTCTAGCTGATCCTGGGGACCAGCGTGAGCAAGGTCGCCTCTGGGCGGCACAAGAACCGGATCGGCGCCCAGGGCGACGTGCCCAGGCCTGCGGAGACATGCAGCCACGCATTCCCGTCAACCGGATGGTGATGCAGGCCACTGGCCCGCGGGCGGTCGATCCCGCAGTTGGTGACCAGCGCGCCGGTGCCCGGCAGGCGCACCTGGCCGCCGTGGGTGTGACCCGCCAGGAGCAGGTCGAAGCCGTCGCCGGTGAACCGGTCCAGCACGGCGGGCTCCGGCGAGTGCAGGACACCTAGCCGCAGGTCGGCTGCCGGGTCGGCGGGCCCGGCGACCCGGTCATAACGATCGGCCTTCATGTGCGAGTCGTGGACGCCGGCCACCTCGATGTCCAGGTCTCCGGCCTTGAGCCGGCCCCGCTGGTTGTTCGCGTTGAGCCAGCCCGCGGTCTCCAGGGCGTTGCCCAGCTCTGCCCAGGGCAGGTCGGGGACGTGCCGGTCGTGGTCCTTCGACGACGTGCGCCACAGGTACCGGGCCGGGTTCTTGGGCCTGGGCGAGTGCAGGTCGTTGGAGCCGTAGACGAAGACGCCGGGCCGGTCCAGCAGCGGTCCGAGCGCGTCCAGCAGTGGCCCCACGGCATCCGGGTGCGAGATCGAGTCCCCGGTGTTCACCACGAGGTCCGGGTCCAGGGCGTCCAGGGAACGGATCCAGGACAGCAGCCGGTGGCGGCCGGGGGTCAGGTGGGCGTCGGAGATGTGCAGGACGCGCAGCGGGGCCGCGCCCGCCGGCAGCACGGGTATGTCATACCGGCGCAGGGCAAACCAGTTCCGCTCGATGACGGCCGCGTATCCCAGGCCGAGGGCGCCCGCCACTGTCGCGGCCCCCAGCACCGCTTTAGCTCGCATGCCCTCATGGTGCCATGCCGGCCGGACTGACCTGTGCAGTCCGCTGGCGAGCCTGGTTCGACGGCCGCCGGGCGGGGCGGCAGGATAGGCAGCATGCCCGGACTCAAGGAGCGTCTCCGCGCCGACCTCACCACGTCGATGAAGGCGCGCGACGAGGTACGAACGAGAACTTTGCGGATGGCCCTGACCTCCGTCAGTAACGAGGAGGTCGCCGGGGCGTCGGCTCGCGAGCTCAGTGATGACGAGGTGCTGAAGATCCTGGCCAGGGAGGCTAAGCGCCGCCGGGAAGCGGCCGCCGCGTTCCAGGAGGCGGGCCGGGACGAGCAGGCCGCGGCGGAGCGGGCCGAGGAGGCCGTGCTGTCCGGTTATCTCCCGGTCCAGCTCGGCGACGCCGAGATCACGCGGATCGTCGCGGCCGTGATCGCGGATACCGGCGCCGCCGGCATGCCGGCCATGGGACAGGTCATGAAGGTCGTCACGCCGCGGATCGCCGGCCGCGCCGAGGGCAGCCGCGTGGCCGCCGAGGTCCGCCGCCAGCTGTCCGCGACGTAGCCATTCCCCGGCTAGCCATGTCCCGGCTAGCCATGTCCCGGCTAGCCATGTCCCGGACCGCCGCCGATGGGCGGGCCACCGGTGGGTCCGCCGCCGATGGGTCCGCCGCCGCGGCCTGGGGGCTTGGTGGGGTTAGACGGCTTAGGAGGCTTGGGTGAGTTGACGCCCGATCCCAGGGAGAAGAAGGGGCTGGTGGGGGGAACGGCGACGAACGCCGCTGGCGGGCCTAGATCGGCGTGCAGGAAGGTTATCTGCCAGGTGGAGCCCGGCGCGTTGGCGCCGTACATCTGGACGCCACAGCTCTGGCCCCCGCCGAGCACGCGATAACATGACCGTGAGCCGAGCATGGCGCCGTAGCCGAACTGGTTGACGGGATTGAAGACCGACACATAGCCGGCCAGCGTCGGCGTGTAGCCGGCGAACGCGGCGAACGCGCCGCCGTTCGCGGTTCCGGTCTTGGCCCCGGCCGGCCGGTTGATGCCCAGCCCCGCCGCGGTGCCGGGCGAGGACAGCACGCCCTGCAGGATCTGGTTGGCGGCGTCGGCGACGCTCGTGGACACGACCCGGTGACAGTGCGCCGACTGGACCGGCAGGTGCGATCCGGTGCTCGTCACGATCGACTCGATCGCCACGGGCCTGCAGTAGATGCCGCGCGAGGCCACCGTCGCGTAGGCCGCGGCCATCCTCATCGGCGACACGTTGACCGCGCCGAGCGTGAAGGTGGGCAGGTCGTCGGCCGGCAGCCCGTTAGCGCCGAGGGCGCGGTCGTATTGCAGCAGTGACCCGCCGTCGGCGCGGCGCATGCCCAGGCTCACGGCCGTCTTCACCACGTTGCACAGCCCGACCTTGAGTTCGAGTTCGGCGTAGAAGACGTTAATTGACTCCGTCGTCCCGTTGTAGAGCGTGAAGGCCTGGGCGCCCTTGCTCGGCCCTTCGGCATTGGACAGGGTGAAAGGCGGCAGTCCCTGGCCCTTGCAGTTGGTGTAGCCGGGGACTGTGGCCGGGGAGGTGACCTTCTCGGTGAATCCGAACGGGATTCCCTGATTGAGGGCGGTCAGCAGGGTGAACAGCTTGGACGAGGAACCGGTCTGGACCCCCGACCCGCCGTCGTACTGCCGGTCCACCGCGTAGTCGATGGTGGTCTGGCCCGCGGCCGTGTCCGTGCCATACGGGCGGTTCTCGGCGATGGCGCGGATCCGCCCGGTGCCGGGCTGGATCAGCACCTCGGCGTCGGCGTTTTGGCCCGGGTTGAAAGTGGCGGAGCTGGCGGGCTGGACGTAGTTAACCGCGTACCGCGCGGCGCGCTGGTCGGTCGCGTTCAGCGTAGTGTGGATGATGAGGCCGCCGGTGGTGTCCAGGTCCTGCTGGACCTGCGCGTAGGCCGGGGTGGTGCGCAGCACAGCGAGCACGTAGTCGCAGAAGAACGCCTCCGGCTGGGCCGAGGCGCTGAGGCAGCCGGTCTGCTCCGGGATGCTCGATGTGTGCAGCCCGAGCGCCTTGCTGGCCGCCGCGTTCATCTCGGCGCGGCTGATCTTGTGCAGCTGGAACATCCGGAGCAGGACGGTGTTGCGCCGCTGGATAGCCGCCTTCGGGAACGCGAGCGGGTCGTCGGCATAGGGGTCTTCGACCATTCCGGCCAGCAGGGCCGCCTGGTCCAGGTTCAGGTTCGCGGCGCTGGTCCGGAAGTAGAACTCCGCCGCCACCTGGATGCCGTAAGCCTGGTTGTCGAAGTAGGCGACGTTCAGGTAAGCGGCGAGCAACTGGTTCTTGGTCAGCTCGTGCTCGACGCTGGCGGCCATCCGCAGCTCGCGGATCTTGCGCTGGGGTGTCAGGGCCGCCGCCGCCGCCTTTTCCGCCTTGGTGTGCGCCGTCAGGATGAGCGCGTTCTTCACATACTGCTGCGCGAGCGTCGAGCCGCCCTGAACCTGGGTGTTGTTCAAGTCGGTGGCGACCGCACGCAGCGTGCCGCGGGGGTCCAGCGCGCCGTGCAGGTAGAACCGGGAGTCCTCGATCGAGACGATCGCCGTCCGCATGAGGGGCGAGATCTGGTTGTAACTCACGGGGACCCGGTAGATGCCGCCCGGGTAGTAGTACGCGATGAGATGACCCTCGGAGTCCAGGATCTCCGACCGTGTCGGCACCTGCCCCAGCGGCGGCACGCTGAGGGTGTTGAAGGTCTTCGCGGCGTCCCGGATAGCGACCCCGACCAGGCCGGTCACCGGCATGATGATGGCGGCGGCGAGCGCCCCCGCTACGACCGACACGACCGCGATGCGGCCGACCACGCTCGACGTGAGGCCGGCGCGGCGCCATGGATTCTGCACCCGATCAGGTTACGCTGCGACCGGCAGAGCGTTCGCCAGCACCTCGAATTAGCAGTTCAAACGTCAAGAGCGAGCCGGGCCGACGCCAGTTGAGTCAGCGAGCGGCGCCAATGGAATGACTAGTCACTTGTGTCCGTATAGCTCATCAGGGCTATACGGAAATGGGCCCGCCGGGGGCTAGCGCCGCAGGCCGGACTGCCCGTAAGTTACTCTTCCGCGACCATCACTCACCGGGACGAGCGCGTCTAGCGCCGGTCTCGGACCGCAACTGAACGCCACCCGGCGTGACGAACCGCTGCGGGCGTGACGATCAGGAGGAGTTGGGCACATGTGGATCACGGACTGGACCGCCCGCGCCGCGTGCAAGGGAACGGACCCGGACGAGCTCTTCGTTCAGGGGGCGGCGCAGAACCGGGCCAAGCTGATCTGCCGCGGCTGCCCCGTGCGGACCGAGTGCCTCGCTGACGCACTCGATAACCGCATCGAGTTCGGGGTGTGGGGCGGCATGACCGAGCGTGAGCGCCGGGCGCTGCTGCGCCGTCGCCCGGACGTGACGTCCTGGCGGGAGTTGCTGGAGGACGCGCGTAACAAGTACGAGCGCACCGGCGACGAGCTCGTCGCTAGCTAAGGCACCGGACCTTTTCGGCACCACAATCGGTATTGGCATTTAGCCGCCGAATGCCTGCCCAATGGCGCGCAGGCCATCCAGGTCATGGACGTCCTGAGCCTGCGCCGGTATTTCGGCGACCGGCACGTCCGGATGAGCGGCGGTGAAGTGCTCGGCCAGTCGGTGCTGCTCGGACACCTGCTGCATGCGCTCGGCATGCAGCCGCAGCGCGGTGACGGCCAGCGGATGGGATCCAGCCGCCTGCAGGGTCTCGGCGGCGGCCTGGCTCCGGGCGGCCGATAGCCTGGCCGCGGGCGAGCGCTGGACCCGGTTCAGCACCAGCCCGGCCAGCGGCATCCGCTCGCGGGCGAGCCGCTCCACGAAGTACGAGGCCTCCCGGAGCGCGTCCGGCTCGGGCGCGGCCACGACCAGGAATGCCGTACCCGGGGCACGCAGCAGCTGATAGGTGTAGTCGGCCCGCTCGCGGAAGCCGCCGAACATGGTGTCGAGCGCGGCGACGAACGTCTGCACGTCCCGGAGCACCTGGGCACCGAGGATCTTGGTCAGCACCCCGGTCACGACGCCGAATCCGGCGTTGAGCACCCGCATATACGCGCGGCCGCCGAACTTGGCCGGCGCCATCAGCAGCCGCAGCAGCCTGCCGTCCAGGAACCTGCCCAGGCGCTGCGGCGCATCCAGGAAGTCCAGGGCCGAGCGGCTGGGCGGCGTGTCGACGACGATCAGGTCCCATTCCCGGGCCCGGCGCAGCTGGCCGAGCTTTTCCATCGCCATGTACTCCTGCGTCCCCGCGAAGCTGGACGACACGGACTGGTAGAACGGGTTCGCCAGGATCTGGGCGGCCCGGTCGGGGTCGGCGTGGGCCTCGACGATCTCGTCGAACGTGCGCTTCATATCGAGCATCATGGCGTGCAGGCTGCCGCCCTCGTCCCCGTGGTCTGGAGCACCGTTAGCGGGCCGCCCGACTCCGGGCACCAGCCGCGGCGTGTTGTCCAGCGACGACAGGCCCATCGACTGGGCCAGCCGGCGTGCCGGGTCCACCGTCAGCACCACTACGTGGCGCCCGCGCTCGGCGGCCCGTAGCCCGATCGCCGCGGCCGTCGTGGTCTTTCCTACCCCGCCCGACCCGCAGCAGACGATGATGGCTGTCCGCCGGTCGTCGATCAGCGCGTCCACGTCGAGCACGGGCGGCTCGTGCGAACCGGTCATCACGCGGCTCCCTGGTCCCGGAGTTCGGCAGCCAGCCGGTAAAGACCGCCGAGGTCCACGCCATCGCTGATCCACGGCAGCTCGTAACACGGCTGCCCCGGCTCGTCCAGCCTGGCCCGCTGGAGTTGCCGGGCGAGCTCGCTCTTGGCCTCATCCGCCAGCTCGGCGGCCAGCTTCCCGGCCAGCCCGCGGCCGTCATCGAGACCGGCCGCCTTGAGGCCGAGCGCCAGCTCGTCCTCATCGAGGACGCCGTCGGCCGCGGCCCGGATTTCCCCGTTCGGCAGCGCCAGCGGCCGGGTCATGTTGATCACGATCCCGCCGATCTGGATGCCGCCCCCGGCCAGGCCGCTCAGCTCGGCGATGCCGTCCAGGGTCTCCTGAACTGGCATTTCCTCAAGAACAGTGACGAAATGGACAGCCGTGTCCGGCGAGCGGATGACGTTCTGCACCGTGTCGGCGTGGCTGCGGATGGGGCCGACCTTAGCCAGGCCGGAGACCTCCGAGGTGACGTTCAGAAACCGTCCGATGCGACCGGTGGGCGGGGCGTCCATGACCACGGCGTCGTAGACGCGGCCCCCAGTCTTGCCCGACGTCCTCCGGCGGACGGCCTCGGCGGCCTTGCCGGTCAGCAGCACGTCCCGTAGCCCCGGCGCGATGGTCGTGGCGAAGTCCATAACGCCGAGCTTGGTCAGCGCCGTGCCCGCGTGCCGGAGGTTGTAGAACATCTCCAGGTACTCGACCAGCGCGGACTCGGGATCGGCGACCAGCGCGTAGACATCGCCCCCCGGCCCGGTCGTGGTCGAGGGCGCGACCGCTACCTTGCGCTCCTCGTAGGGCAGCGGCGGCACGTCAAAGAGCTGCGCGATGCCCTGGCGGCCTTCCATCTCCATGAGCAGCACCCGCTTGCCGCCGGCGGCAAGCGCCAGAGCCAGCGCGCCGGCGACCGTCGTCTTGCCGGTGCCACCCTTTCCGGTGACGACATGCAGCCGCACGCCGTCCCAGTCCGTGTCTCGTGTGCTCACAATTGGAGGCTATCCGCGCCCTGCGCGCTGGCTGTGCCCGGCGCGGTGGCTGGCTGTGCCCGCATCGCCCCTCCGTCTGTCGCGCCGTCGGCCGCGCTGTCTGGCGCAGCGGCTGGCGTCGTGCCCGAACGTCACTAGGCTGATACATGATGGCTCTTAGCTGAGCCGAAAGAGGTGGTTACCCATGATCGATGTCGTTATAGCGATTCTGGTGATCCTTATCGTGGTCGGCGCGATCACGGTTGGCCGTTCGGTTCGCGTGGTGCAGCAGTACGAGCAGGGCATCGTATTCCGGTTCGGCCGGGTGCTGTCGGCCCCGCGCGGAGCCGGACTGACGCTCATCCGCCCGTTCGGCGACCGGATGCAGAAGGTCAATATGCAGATCGTCGCCATGGCGGTTCCGGCTCAGGAGGGCATTACCCGCGACAACGTCAGCGTGCGGGTCGACGCGGTGGTGTACTTCCGGGTTGTCGACCCGATCAAGGCGACCATCAACGTGCAGAACTACCTGTTCGCCATCTCCCAGCAGGCGCAGACCTCGCTGCGGTCGATTATCGGCCAGTCGGAGATGGACCAGTTGCTGGCCGAGCGCGATTCGGTGAACAAGAAGCTGCGGGCGATCATCGACGAGCCGACCGAGGGTCCCTGGGGAATCCGGGTCGAGCGCGTGGAGATTAAGGACGTATCGCTGCCGGAAGGCATGAAGCGGTCCATGTCGCGGCAGGCGGAGGCCGAGCGGGAGCGCCGCGCGAGGATCATCACCGCCGACGGCGAGTACCAGGCGTCCAAGCGACTGGCGGCGGCGGCCAACGTCATGGCCAGGGACCCGGCCGCGCTCCAGTTGCGGTTGCTGCAGACGGTCGTCGAGGTGGCCGCGGAGCGCAACAGCACCCTGGTCATGCCGATTCCGGTCGAGCTGCTCAGGTTCTTCGACAAGTTCACCCCGAGCGCCCCCGCGGGCGAGGCGAGGTCGGCCGCGGACTCGGCCTCGCTGGCGGACTTCGGCGACGCGGCGGTCGCCGAAGCGGTGGCCGAGGCGGAGATCGGGGGGGTGCCCGCGGGACCGCTGGAGATACCTGACCCCCCGGCGATTCCCGAGCTGTCCCCCACGGAGAAGGGCGAGGTGGGCACCGCCAGCCCGGCCAGCGCCGCGAGAGGCGCCGCCGCGGCGGACGAGGCCCCGACCGATCCGGGCGCGTAGCGCCTGCTGGCCCGGGTCGTGCCGGCGCACGGTGATCCGCACTATGGTTCGGCTATGGCGAAATGGGAGTACGCAACCGTACCGTTGCTGGTGCACGCGACCAAGCAGATCCTCGACAGCTGGGGCGACGACGGCTGGGAGCTCGTGGCCGTCGTGCCGGGCCCCAACCCCGAGCAGCTTGTCGCCTACCTCAAGCGAGGCAAGGAGTGACCGACAGCGACCCGCAAGCCCGGCTCGCCGCCCTCGGGCTGACCCTGCCGCAGGTCACCCCGCCGCTGGCGGCGTACGTCCCGGCGGTTCGGACCGGCGACTACGTGTACACGGCGGGGCAGCTTCCGGTGGTCGACGGGAAGCTCCTGGCCACCGGCAAGGTCGGCGCTGAGGTGGCGGCCGCCGAGGCCAGCGCGCTGGCCCGGGTCTGCGCGCTGAACGCGCTCGCGGCCGCGGCGTCGGCGGCGGGCGGCCTGGGCGCGATCCGGCGCATCGTCAAGGTCACCGGCTTCGTGGCCAGCGCGCCGGACTTCACGGCGCAGGCCCAGGTCGTGAACGGCGCGAGCGAGCTGCTGCTGGAGGTATTCGGCGAGGCGGGGCGGCACGCGCGCAGCGCGGTCGGGATCGCGGTGCTGCCGCTCGACGCGCCGGTGGAAATCGAGCTCATCGCCGAGGTCGGTGACTGAGCAACCGGGAGGTGAGCGGCGCATGGCAGAGGTGACAGAGGATGCGGAGGATGCGGGGCGTGCGGGGGGTGTCTCGATCCCTTTTCCCGGCGTGCTGCCTCAGTCGGCCCACGAGGTCATGGCCGGCACGCGCCCTCCCGTGACCCCGCGCGACGCGGCGACAGTGATGCTGCTGCGCCCGGCCCAGCGCGCGGGCACCGCTGGCGCGGGCATGGGGGGCATGGGGGGCATGGAGGTCTACATGCTCCGCCGCCAGCCGTCCATGGCGTTCGCGCCGGGGGCGCAGGTATTTCCCGGCGGTTCGGTGGACGCCAGGGATGCCGACGAGGAGGTGGCCTGGACGGGCCCGGATGCCGCGCAGTGGGGCCGCTTCCTCGCCGCTCCGCCCGGCCTGGCCAGGGCGCTGGTCTGCGCGGCGGTCCGGGAGACCTTCGAGGAGTCGGGCGTCCTGCTGGCCGGTGAGTCCGCGGACTCCATCGTGGCCGACACCACGAGCGAGGACTGGGAACGCGACAGGAACGCGCTGCTCGACCGGTCGCTGTCGCTCGCCGAACTGCTCGCCCGGCGTGGTCTCGTGCTCCGCTCTGACCTGCTGCGGCCCTGGTCACGGTGGATCACTCCGGTGGTCGAGCCGCGCAGGTTCGACGCGCGGTTCTTCGCCGCCGCCCTGCCCGCCGGCCAGCGCACCAGGGACGTCGGCGGTGAGGCCGCCGCCGCGGCTTGGATCGAGCCCGCCGCGGCCATCGAGGCCGGCCAGCGCGGCGAGATCGACCTGTGGGCGCCGACCGCGATCACCCTCGCCGAGCTAGCCGCCTGCGGGGAGGTGGCCGCGGCGCTGTCGGCCCCCCGGCAGGTGGTGCCGCGCGTCCCCGAGGTGAAGCTGCGCGGCGATTTGACCTGGCTGATCGTGCCGGGCGTGACGGAGTACCCCCTGTGATTGAGCTGGCCCTGTGATTGAGCCAGGCGCGGCCCAGATCGACGGCTCGGGCACGCTCCGAGCGCGCTGCGTGCTGGCGCCCAACCCCTCGCCGATGACGCTAGACGGCACCAATACCTGGCTGATCGCCGAGCCCGGCTCCGCCGCGGCGATCGTCATCGATCCGGGCCCGCTCGATGAGGGCCACCTGCGGCGCGTGCATGACCTGGCCGAGCAGGCCGGCCAGCGGGTGGCGCTGATCGTGCTCACGCACCGGCACCCCGACCACTCGGCAGGGGCGGCGCGGTTCGCCGCGCTGACCGGGGCGCCCGTCCGGGCGGTCGACCCGGCGCAGCGGCTCGGCACCGAGGGCCTGGCGGCCGGCGCCGTGCTGACCGACGCCGGCTGTGAGCTGCGGGTGCTGGCCACACCCGGCCACACCTCGGATTCGGTCTGCCTCCAACTGCCCGCGGACGACGCGGTGTTCACCGGGGACACCGTGCTCGGCCGCGGCACGACGGTGATCGCCGACGACGGCCGCCTCGACGACTACCTGGGCTCGCTGCGTCGCCTCCGGGCTCTCGCCGACGAGACCGGCCTGCGGGTCCTGCTGCCCGGTCACGGGCCGCTGCTGGCCAGCCCGGCCGCCGCGCTCGACTACTACCTGAACCACCGCGCGGAGCGGCTAGCGGAGGTGCGGGCGGCGCTGGCGAGCGGGGACACGACGCCGGCGCAGATCGTGGCCCGCGTCTACGCGGCGGTCGACCCGGTGCTCTGGCCGTCCGCCCGGGCCTCCGTGCGGGCTCAGCTCGATTACCTGGCCGCCCGCGGCGAGGTACCGCCGGCCGTCACCTGGTAGCCGCGCACCGGGCAGCCGCAGGTCGGGCGGACGCCGGCAAACTGACCGGATAACGCCGCGCCTAGCTAGCCCGCTTGCGTAGCCGGTCGGCGTCGAGCAGCAGCACCGACTTGGCCGACAGCTGGACCCAGCCGCGTGCCGCGAAGTCGGCGAGCGCCTTGTTGACGGTTTCCCGGGACGCGCCGACCAGCTGGGCCAGTTCCTCCTGGGTCAGGTCGTGATTGACCTGGACGCCGTTCTCCTGCGGGGTGCCGAACCGCTCGGCGAGGTCCAGCAGTGCCTTGGCGACCCGGCCGGGGACGTCGGTGAAGACCAGGTCGGCCTTGATGTCGTTGATGCGGCGCAGCCGCTGGGCGAGGGCCCCCAGCATGTGCATGGCGACCTCCGGCCGGGTCGCCAGCCAGCTGCGCAGGGCATCGTGGGCGAGTCCGGCCAGCGTCGCGTCGGTGATGGCCGTCGCGCTCGCGGTGCGCGGGCTGGGATCAAACAGCGAAAGCTCACCGAACATCTCGCCGGGGCCATGCACGCTCAGCAGGTTCTCCCGGCCGTCGTGGGCGGCCCTGGTGAGCTTGATCTTGCCCTTGAGGATGATGTAGAGCTTGTCGCCCTCGTCTCCCTCGGAGAACAGCCGCTCGCCGCGGTCGAGCCGCACGGCAATCACGTCCGACCGCAGCGCGCGGGCGTCATCCTCGCTCAGGGCCTCGAACAGCGGCGCCTGGCTGAGCGCGTCGTCCTCCTGGGCCACGGTCGTCCTCTCTGACGTTTCTGTCGTTCTACCTACTGTTTCCCATAGTAGATCTAGTGTTTCGCATAGATCCCATGCGTCACACCCTGGGGTCCCGCCAGGTCAGCGCTGGTCCCGCCAGGTCAGTGCTGGCCGCTGTCGGCGAGTCGCTTGCGGCAGGCCTCGATCTCGGCGTTGGCATCCGCCATGCCGGCCCACCGGCCGATCTCGACCTCCTTGTTGGGCTCCAGGGCCTTGTAGACCTCGAAGAAGTGCTGGATCTCCAGCAGGTCGAAGTCCGAGACGTCCGAGATCTCCTTATAGTGAGCCATCCGCGGGTCCGTCGAGGCGACGCACAGCACCTTGTCGTCCGCGCCCTTCTCGTCGCGCATCCGGAACATGCCGATCGCCCTGCAGCGGATCAGGCAGCCCGGGAAGGTTGGTTCCTCCAGCAGCACCAGGGCGTCGAGGGGGTCGCCGTCGTCGGCCAGGGTGTCCTCGATAAAGCCATAGTCCGCCGGATAGCGGGTCGAGGTGAACAGCATCCGGTCAAGCCGGATACGCCCCGTCTCGTGATCCATCTCATACTTGTTGCGCTGCCCCTTAGGGATCTCGATTACTACTTCGAACTCCACGTTCCAGCCTCTCAGCGCCTAGATGATTGATGCCATTACCTTGATGATGTCTACCCGATCGGTGTCACTGCCTAGCAGCGGGGCGGCCACGCCTCGCGAAGGGGTTCCCACGGTGCGTCGGCTCCGCCGCCTGGCACTGGCCTGCCTCGCCCTGATCTGCGTGTTCGAGATCGGGGCGGGCATCGCCGTAGCCCGCATGCTGCCAGGCCGGCTCGACCGATGGGACGTGCCGCGGGTGGGAGTCCGCCGGCTCGCCGCGCCGCCGCCGCCGCTGCGGGCGGCCGATGGCGCCCCGAGCGCACCGGCCGGCTCCGCCGCCGGGGCCGGAGTGACAACAGCCGGCGTGACGGCAGCCGGCCTGACTGCGACCCTGGCGGCGCTGCTCAGCTCGCCGGTTCTCGGGCCGCACGTTGGCATGGAGGTCACCAACCTGGCGACCGGCCAGGTCCTCTACGCGCGACACGCCACGTCCGGCTTCGCCCCGGCGTCCACGACCAAGCTGGCGACGGCGGTGGCGGCTCTGCAGGTGCTGGGCCCGGCGGCCCGGTTCAGCACGAGGGTCGTCACCGGCACGTCCGTGACCGGCAGTTCCGCGACCGGCAGTTCCGCGGGCGGCGGAACCGCGGCGAACATCGTCCTGGTCGGCGGCGGTGACCCGACGCTGGCAGCCGGGAAGCCGCCCGCGTCCAACTACCCGCAGCCCGCGACGCTGGCACAGCTGGCCGCGCGGACCGCGCGAGCCCTGCGCGCCCGCGGCCAGAACCGCGTGCGGGTGGGCTACGACACCTCGTTGTTCACCGGGCCGGGCCTGGCGAAGGGCTGGCCGGGCAGCTACGTGACGACGGGCAATGTGACGCCGATCAGCCCGCTGGAGGTCGACCAGGGCCGGCTCACCGCCAGCGGCTTGCCGGAGGACGCCGACGACCCGCAGAACTCCCGGCCGAGGACGCTGACGCCGGGACTTGACGCGGCCCACGCCTTCGCCGGGTTCCTGGCCGCGGACGGCATCGGTGTCGCGGGCGCGCCGTTCCCGGCTGTCGCGCCGGGCGGCGCGCGGACGCTGGCCAGGGTGTACTCGCCGCCGGTGGCGCAGATAGCGGAGCAGATGCTGGTGGAGAGCAACAACGTGATCGCCGAGAACCTGGCCCGGCAGGTGGCGATCGCGACCGGGAGGCCCGCCTCGTTCAGCGGCGCGGCGGCGGCCGAGCTGGCCGTGCTGCGCCGGCTCGGCGTGACCGGCGTGCACCTAGTCGACGGCAGCGGCCTGTCGCCCGATGACCGGATTACCCCGGCCACCCTCGTCCAGCTCGTCGGCCTGGCCGCCAGCCCCGGCCGGCCGCGGCTGCGGGCCGCCATCACCGGGCTGCCGGTAGCGGGCTTCTCTGGGACCCTCGCGCCGGGCGGCAGCGTCTTCGCGGAAGCGGGGCATGCCGCGCTGGGGGTCGTCCGGGCCAAGACCGGGAACCTGAACACGGTCGCGTCCCTGGCCGGGATCGCCTACGCCAGGGACGGCCAGCTCCTGTCCTTCGCCGTGATGACCGATCAGCTCAGGGCCAGCGACCTGAACCTGGCGGGAGTCCAGATCGCCCGGGTGGCCACGGCGCTGGCCGGATGCGGCTGCCGCGGCCGGTCGTGACGGGGCGCCCCGCTGCCGCGACCGCGCCGGCGGGGCGCCCCTGGCCCGGGCCACGTACGGTGGAGGGGTGAGTAGCGCGCAGATGATCGACTGGAATGTGGCCACCTCTACCGGCGTCCGGTGGGTCCGGCCGGGTCCCGCCGTCACCATGGCCGAGGCGAGGAAGGTCGTCGCCCAGCTCCGGCAGCTGGCCGCCGAGGTAGCCGAGCCGGTTCGCGAGCTGACCGGCCTGCCGGGCGCGGCCGACGACGGGCTGGTGGCGGTGGTGGATCGCCCCGGCTGGATTCGGGCGAACGTGGACGGCTTCCGCGTGGTCCTGGATCCGCTCGCCCAGCACCTTGCCGAGCGTGGCGGGCCGGCGGGCGGGTCCGTTATCTCCGCTGTGGGGTCCCGGGTAACCGGAATGCAGGCCGGCCTGATCCTGGCCTACCTGGCTGGCCGGGTGCTGGGCCAGTACGAGCTCTTCCTGCCGCCGGACCCCGACGCCTCCGGACAGGACGCGCCGGCGGGCCGCCTGACGCTGGTCGCACCCAACATCGTGATGATCGAGCGCGAGCTGGCCGTCGATCCCAGCGACTTCCGCCGCTGGGTCTGCCTGCACGAGGAAACCCACCGGACCCAGTTCACCTCGGTTCCGTGGCTCCGGCCCTACGTGCAGGAGCAGATGACCGCCTTCCTGCTCGCCTCGGACCTGGACCCGGCCTCGATCCTGGACCGGCTGCGCGCTGCCGCCGATGCCGTCACCGGCACGGGCAGCCTCATCGAGGCCATCCAAAGTCCCCGGCAGCGCGAGATCCTGGAGCGGCTGACCTCGGTGATGACGCTGGTCGAGGGCCACGGCGACTATGTGATGGACGCCGTCGGGCCCAGTGTCGTGCCGTCGGTCGCGCAGATCCGGGCGCGGTTCTCGGCCCGGCGCGGCTCGTCCAGCCGGATCGAGCAGGCCCTGCGCCGGATCCTGGGGATCGACCTGAAGATGAAGCAGTACGAGCAGGG
Source organism: Streptosporangiaceae bacterium (assembly GCA_035532295.1). GTDB lineage: Bacteria > Actinomycetota > Actinomycetes > Streptosporangiales > Streptosporangiaceae > DASUBV01. Next base: position 18,140 of record DATKRH010000017.1, on the reverse strand, counting down.
CTCGCGCTTTGTCAGGAAGGTGGTCGAAGAGGCCGGGATGGCGACCTTCAACAAGGTGTGGACCTCGCCGCAGACGCTGCCCACGCCGGATGAGATCACCGACCCGCTGGCGTGGCTGGATCGGGTAGATGGCGGCCGCGCCGCCGCCAGCTGAGCCGCGGTGGGCCCGCACCCGGCGGTAGCCGTCGTCCGGCTAGCGGTTCGCCGTAGCCTGGCCGGCCTCGCTCCCGGCGACCTCGTCCTGGCCGCCTGCTCGGGGGGCGCGGATTCGCTTGCCCTCGCGTCGGCGCTGGCGTTCGAGGGCCCGCGGCTCGGATTGCGGGCCGGCGGCGTCACGGTCGACCACGGGCTGCAATCCGGGTCAGCCGATCAGGCCGCCAGGGTAGTCACCATCCTCGCCGGGCTCGGCCTCGATCCCGTGCTGGCCATCCGCGCCGAGGTCGCGGGGCCCGGCGGTCCGGCGCCCTACCCCGGCCCGGAGGCGGCCGCGCGGGCCGCTAGGTACGCGGCCCTCGACCAGGCCGGGGCCGGCGCCGGGGCGGCGGCGATCCTGCTCGGGCACACTCTGGACGACCAGGCCGAGACCGTCCTGCTGGGCCTGGCCCGCGGCTCCGGTGCCCGCTCCCTGGCCGGGATGGCGCCGCGCAGTCCTGCTGACCACGGTGCTGCTGACCACGGTGCTGCTGACCACGGGGCTGCTGACCACGGGGCCAGCTACCTCAGGCCGCTGCTGGACATCCGCCGGACGCAGACCCGGGCGGCGTGCACGGCACTGCGCCTGCGGCCCTGGGACGACCCGCACAACAGCGATCCGAGCTACGCGCGGGTCCGGGTCCGGGTCCGGCTGCTGCCGGCGCTGGAGGCCGAGCTCGGGCCGGGCGTGGCCCTCGCGCTGGCGCGGACTGCCCGTCAGCTGCGAGCGGACGCGGATGCCCTGGACGAGCTGGCCGCCGCGACGGCCAGGCGGATTGCCGACACCGAGCCCGGCCTGCCCGCCGATGCCCTGGCCGGGCTGCCGGAGGCGATCCGGAGCCGGGTGCTGCGCGGCGCCGCGCTGGCCTCCGGGGCGCCGGCCGGCGCGCTCGGCGAGCGGCACATCGCGCAGATCGATGCCCTGGTCACCAGCTGGCATGGGCAGCAATGGGTAGACCTGCCCGGCGGTGTTCGCTGCCAGCGTCGGTATGGGAGGCTGCTGTTCGCCCCCGCGGTGCTCGCGGAGGGGCGCGACGGGAGAGCCTGAGTGGACGCGATTGATGTGGGAGCCGACCTTCAGGACGTATTGATCACTCCCGAGCGGCTTCAGGCGCGCATTGCGGAGCTGGCGGCGCAGATCGATACCGATTACGCTGACCGCGAACTTCTGCTGGTCGGCGTGCTCAAGGGCGCCGTCATGGTGATGGCCGACCTGGCCCGCGCCATCCACCTGCCGGTGCAGATGGACTGGATGGCCGTGTCCTCCTACGGCTCGGGGACGCAGTCGTCGGGAGTCGTCCGCATCCTGAAGGATCTTGACGCCGATATCACCGGCCGCCATGTCCTGGTGGTCGAGGACATCATCGACTCGGGCCTGACGCTGTCCTGGCTGGTGGGGAACCTGGAGTCGCGCGGTCCGGCGTCGGTGCGGGTGTGCGTGCTGCTGCGCAAGCCGATGGCAACCCGGATAAAAGTGGACGTGGCTTACACCGGATTCGACATTGATGACGCGTTTGTCGTCGGGTACGGACTCGACTACTCCGAGCGCTACCGGAACCTCCCGTTCATCGGCATGCTGGCGCCGCACGTGTACGGCGGCGACCCGGTGTAGCGGGGCGGCGCGGGAAGCCGCGGGGACCGAACCGGCGGGCCGCCGACTCAGCGCGGCGCGGCCGGGAACACCGCGACAGCTGAAATACGTTCAGGTGGGTAAGAGGCGTATCGAGGCCGCTGTCGGATGGCGGCCTGGCATGGGTCTCCTGCGTGCCAGTGCCTCCGCGCCCGGTGTACCGTCAGTAAATCTCGCTGCTAGCTGGCGGGAGGCAGGAAGCCAAGCGTGGACGCTGGAGCGCAAGGCAGCCCCGTCGGGCGTCGGCGGGGCATGAGGATCGTCAGGAGGGATCGGCCCGACACCAGCGGGGCCGTTCGTCGATGGATCTGAAGCGCATCTTCCGCGGGTGGGTTCTCGCCATCCTCCTTGTCGTTATCGTGTTCCTGTTTGTCTTCCGTCTGGCTGGGTCCGGCCAGACCTACAAGCAGGTCAACACCTCGCAGGTGGTCACGGCCATCAACAATGGCCAGGTCAAGACGGCCACCCTGACCGACACTAACCAGACGATCCAGGTCACCACCAAGTCCGGCCAGCTGCTGCAGGCGGACTGGGTCGGCAGCCAGGGCCAGCAGCTCGCCGCGACCCTGCAGAATCAGGTCAAGAATGGCCAGCTGCCCGGCGGCTACAACGTCCAGGTGCCCAAGACCAGCTCGTTCTGGGACCTGATCCTGAGCTGGCTGCCCTTCCTGGCCATCTTCCTGCTCTTCTTCGTCTTCCTGAATCAGATGCAGGGCGGCGGCTCGCGCGTCATGAACTTCGGCAAATCCAAGGCGAAGCTCATTACCAAGGACACGCCCAAGACGACCTTCGCCGACGTGGCTGGCGCGGACGAGGCGATCGAGGAGCTCCAGGAGATCAAGGAGTTCCTGCAGAGCCCCGGCAAGTTCCAGGCCATCGGCGCCAAGATCCCCAAGGGCGTGCTGCTGTACGGGCCGCCCGGAACCGGCAAGACGCTGCTGGCCCGGGCTGTGGCCGGCGAGGCGGGCGTGCCGTTCTACTCGATCTCGGGCTCTGACTTCGTGGAGATGTTCGTCGGCGTCGGCGCCTCCCGGGTCCGGGACCTGTTCGAGCAGGCCAAGGCCAACGCCCCGGCGATCGTGTTCGTCGACGAGATCGACGCGGTCGGCCGGCACCGCGGCGCCGGCTTCGGTGGCGGCCACGATGAGCGCGAGCAGACCCTGAACCAGCTGCTGGTCGAGCTGGACGGATTCGACACCAAGGGCGGCGTCATCGTGATCGCCGCGACCAACCGGCCCGACATCCTCGACCCGGCGCTGCTGCGGCCCGGCCGCTTCGACCGGCAGATCGTCGTGGCCCAGCCCGACCTGTCGGGCCGCAAGGGCATCCTGCGGGTGCACGCGCGCGGCAAGCCGTTCGGGCCGGACGTCGACCTGGACATGATCGCGCGCCGGACGCCCGGCTTCACCGGTGCGGACCTGGCTAACGTCATCAACGAGGGCGCGCTGCTCACCGCCCGGTGGAACCAGCACCAGATCACGATGACCGCGCTGGAAGAGGCCATCGACCGGGTGACGGCCGGCCCCAAGCGCAAGAGCGTGCTGCTGTCGGAGAAGGAGCGCAAGATCATCGCCTACCACGAGGGCGGTCACGCGCTCGTGGGGCACGCGCTGCCGCATGCCGACCCGGTGCACAAGATCACGATCATCCCGCGCGGCCGCGCCCTCGGGTACACCGCCTCGGCGCCGACCGAGGACAAGTTCCTCGTCAGCCGGGTGGAGATGATGGACCAGCTGGCGATGCTGCTGGGCGGCCGCACGGCCGAGGAACTGGTGTTCCACGAGCCGACCACCGGCGCCGCCAACGACATCGAGAAGGCCAGCTCCATCGCCCGCGGCATGATCACCGAGTACGGCATGAGCGAGCGCCTCGGCGCCCGGCGGTTCGGCACCGGTGACGGCGAGCCGTTCCTGGGCCGGGAGATGTCGCACAGCAGGGACTACTCGGAGGAGATCGCCTCGGCGATCGACGACGAGGTCCGCCGCCTGATCGAGTCCGCGCACGACGAGGCGTGGGAGATCCTGGTTCAGTACCGTGACGTGCTGGACGACCTGGTGCTGCAGCTGATGGAGCAAGAGACGCTGTCGCGCGACGCGGTGCTGCGGATCTTCGCGCCGGTCCACAAGCGGTCCACTCGCGGCTCGTACACCGGGTACGGCAAGCGGCTGCCGTCTGACCGGCCGCCGGTCCAGACGCCCAAGGAGCTCGCGCTGATCGCCGCGTCCGACGGCAAGGAGCTGTCGTCGGGGAACGGGCAGGCGCTCGGCGGCCCAGACGGGCAGGACTTCGGCCGGCCGTTCGGCTCGCCTCCCGATGGCAGTGATGGCAGCGCCGGCGGTTCTCATTGAGCTCGGATTTCGACCTGCCGCGAATTGAGCGTGCGGTTCGGGAGATACTCCTTGCCGTTGGCGAGGATCCCGAGCGGGACGGACTGCAGGAGACGCCCGCCCGGGTCGCGCGGGCGTACACCGAGCAGTTCGCCGGCCTGCGGCTGACGCCCGAGGACGTGCTGACCACCGTCTTCGACGCCGATCACGACGAGATGGTGCTGGTGCGCGACATCGAGGTCTACTCGACCTGCGAGCACCACCTCGTCCCGTTCTTCGGGAACGCGCACGTCGGCTACATCCCCAACCCCAAGGGCCAGATCACAGGCCTGTCCAAGCTGGCCAGGCTGGTGGATGTCTTTGCCCGGCGGCCGCAGGTGCAAGAACGCATGACCAGCCAGGTCGCGGACGCGATGATGCGCGTGCTGGAACCACGCGGTGTCATCGTCGTGATCGAGGCTGAGCACCTGTGCATGTCCATGCGCGGGGTGCGCAAGCCCGGCGCGAAAACCGTCACATCCGCGGTCCGCGGATCCTTCCTGGAATCCGACAGCACACGGGCAGAGGCCATGAGCCTGCTCCTGAATCGGCGCTGAGCCAAGTCAGGCGCGCGTTCGGGGGTTTGCCCGCGGGGGCATACGGCGATGACTACGCTGATGCCCCGTGAACAGGGGCCTGAGCACCTTGTCCGAGATGACAGATAAGAGCGTGCCAACCGCAGCTGATTCCGGCGCCGACGCCGGCGAGCTGACGTCGGCCAGGCCCGTCTCCGGACGAGCACCCGACCGGCGGCATCAACGTCGCTGGGTGCCGTTCGTCGCGGGCTGGCTGGGCTTGCTGATCGGGCTCGCCGACATCATCGAGGGCCTCGGCCCCGGGCTGTTCTACCGGTACAAGCTGCACCGGCTGGCCGAGGTCACGAACCTCACCCGCACCGCCGATGTCATCATCGGGCTCTTGCTCCTGATGCTGTCGCACGGCCTGCGCAGGCGGAAGCGCCGGGCATGGCGGGCGGTGCTGGCGCTGCTGGCGTCCAGCCTGGCGGTGCACACGCTGCTGCGTCACGTCCCGCCGCATCTAGTCCAGACGACGGTCACCGCTGCCCTGCTGGTGGCGCTGGTGTGCTACCGCAAGGAGTTCTATGCCGTCGGGGACCCGCGCACCCGGTGGCGGGCCCTCTGGGCGCTGTGCGGCCTGGTCGTCGCCGATCTGGCCATCAGCATCGCGTACCTGTCGGTCGCCGATGGGCTGGCCGCCAATTACCCGCTGGCCCAGCGGCTGGAGTCCGCGGCCTTTAACCTGGTCGGTTTCTCCGGTCCCGTGCGTTTCTTCTCGCCGAGCGCCGCGGATCGCTTCAGCTTCCTGACCGGGGCGCTCGGCCTGCTCACCCTGGTCGTGGTCGGTTACCTCTTCCTGCGCCCGGCCGAGCCGGTCGGGCGGCTGCGGGCGCAGGACGCCGAGCGGATCCGAGGGCTGCTGCACCGGCACGGCGAGCAGGACTCGCTGGGCTATTTCACGCTGCGCGATGACAAGAGCGTCATCTGGTCGTCGACCGGCAAGTCCTGCATCGGCTACCGGGTCCTGTCGGGCGTGATGCTGGCCAGCGGAGACCCGATCGGCGACCCGGAGGCCTGGCCGGGCGCCATCCACGCCTTCCTGGACCAGGCCGCCCGCCACGCCTGGGTGCCCGCGGTCATCGGCTGCAGCGAGCTGGGCGCGGAGGTCTGGTGCCGCGAGGGCGGCCTGACCGCCCTGGAGCTGGGCGACGAGGCCGTCGTCAGCGTCGCCGAGTTCTCGATGGAGGGCCGGGCCATGCGCAACGTCCGGCAGATGGTCAAGCGGGTCGCCCGGCAGGGCTACGTGGCCGAGGTCCGCCGGGTCGGCGACGTTCCGGCGGACGAGATCAAGCGGCTGGTGCGGCAGGCCGACAGCTGGCGGGGCAGCCCGACCGAGCGGGGCTTCTCCATGGCGCTGGGCCGGGTGGGCGGCTGCGATGACAAGGACTGCGTGATCGTCACGGCGACCGAGAACGGGGTGCTCCGTGCCGTCCTGCATTTCGTGCCGTGGGGCTCTGACGGGCTCTCGCTTGACCTGATGCGGCGCGATCGGGGCGCCTCGCCCGGGCTGAACGACTTCCTGATCGTGGAGACCATCAAGCACGGCGCGGACCTGGGTGTCAAGCGCATCTCGCTCAACTTCGCCATGTTCCGCGCCGCGCTAGAGCGCGGGGAGCGGATCGGGGCGGGCCCGGTGCTGCGGGCCTGGCGCCGGGTGCTCCTGTTCATGTCGCGCTGGTTCCAGATCGAGTCGCTGTATAAGTTCAACGCCAAGTTCAGCCCGCAGTGGCTGCCGAGGTTCCTCGTCTTCCCGAACCCGCGCGACCTGCCACGGATTGGCCTGGCCGCGATGGAGGCCGAGGCCTTCCTGGTCTGGCCCACGGTGGAACTGCGCCGGGTCGCCAGGAAACTGCGCATGGGGCGGCTGCGCCGCCGGGTCATCGGCCCGCCACGCCCGCCAGGCCAGCCGCGTCCCGCGCCGTAGTCGGCAGCCCGTAGATTGGCCCTATGAGGGGCGACACGGAGGGCAGGGCCGTGCCGCGGCCCGACCGCCGGCTGCGTGGCCTGCCCAGCGAGGCACGCGCCCTGGTGATGGGCGTCGTCAACGTCACGCCGGACTCCTTCTCCGACGGCGGCAGGTGGCCGGACCGGGCCGGGGCGGGCGCCCGGGGCCGGGAGCTCGCCGCGGCGGGCGCCGACATCGTCGACGTCGGCGGGGAGTCGACCCGGCCCGGCGCTCAGCGGATTCCCGCGGCGGAGGAGCTGCGCCGGGCCATCCCCGTGGTCACCGAACTGGCCGGCGCGGGCGTCTGCGTGAGCGTGGACACCATGCGGGCGTCGGTCGCCGAGCGGGCGCTGGAGGCGGGCGCGGCGATGGTCAACGACGTGAGCGGCGGCCTGGCTGATCCCGCGATGGTCGCCGTGGTCGCCGCCGCGGGCGTGCCCTACGTGGTCACGCACTGGCGCGGGCACAGCGCCGACATGTATCGCAAGGCGGTGTACGGCGACGTGGTCGCCGAGGTCCGCGCGGAACTCGGCCGCCGGGTACAAGAGGTGATCGCCGGCGGCGTCGACCCGGCGCAGATCATCGTGGATCCGGGGCTGGGGTTCGCCAAGCTGGCCGAGCACAACTGGGCGCTCCTGGGCAGCCTGCCCGAGATTTCCTGCCTGGAGGTCGCCGGGTCGCCGTTCCCGCTCCTGGTGGCCGCCTCCCGCAAGCGGTTCATCAGCCGGCTGCTGGCCGGCCCGGACGGCGAGCTCCGGTCCTTCACCGGTACCGATGACGCGACCGCGGCCCTGACGGCCCTGACGGCGGCGGCTGGCGCCTGGTGCGTGCGGGTGCACGAGGTGCCCGCCAGCGCCGACGCGGTGCGGGTGGCCGCGCGCTGGCGCCAGGAGGTCAGGGGCTGCGGGGCAGGCGGGGTGGGTGGGGCTAGATGAGCCGGGACCGGATCTCGCTGCTGGGGCTGCGCGTGTTCGGCCGCCACGGCGTGCTGGACCATGAGCGCGTCAGCGGCCAGGAGTTCGTGATCGACGCGATCCTGACGGTCGACACCCGGGCCGCGGCGGCCGCGGACGATCTCGCGCTGACGGCCGACTACGGCGCCCTGGCCGATCGCCTGGCCGCCATCGTGGCGGGCCCCCCGGTGGCCCTCATCGAGACCCTGGCCCAGCGGCTCGCTGACGCCTGCCTGGACGACCGGGCCATCCGGAAGGCCGAGATCACGGTGCACAAGCCGCACGCGCCGGTGGCCCAGCAGGTGGCCGACATCAGCGTGACTATCCGCCGGAGCCGCGGATGAGCGCAGTCGTCCCCGGCGCCGCCCGCACGGTCGTGCTCGCCCTGGGCAGCAACCTCGGCGACCGGCTCGGGAACCTGCAGCGCGGCATCGACCTGCTGTGCGGGGGCGCTCCGGGTGCCGCGAGCCTGCGCGCCACCGCGGTGTCCGGCGTTTACGAGACCGACCCGGTGGGCGGCCCGCCGCAAGACGACTACCTGAACGCGGTCCTGCTCGTCGCCTCCGCGCTGCCGGCGATCGAGATCCTGCGGCGCGGCCAGGCCGCTGAGGTGGCGCTCGGGCGCGTCCGGGCCCAGCGGTGGGGGCCGCGGACGCTGGATGTCGATGTGATCGCCTGCGGCGAGGAGACGAGCGACGATCCCGAGCTGACCCTGCCGCATCCGCGGGCGCACGAGCGGGCGTTCGTGCTCGTGCCGTGGCTGGAAGCGGCGCCGGCCGCGTGCCTGCCGGGCCGGGGCGCGGTGGCCGGCCTGGTGAGCGTGATCGGGACGGCCGGAGTCCGGCGGCTGGCCGGCGCGGCGCTCACGCTGCCCGAGGCGGCCCCCGGGGCGGCTGCTCAGTGAACCCGACTCGCCCGGGCACGTTGCTCGCCGTCGCGGTGATCAGCGCGGCGGTGGCCTGGCTGACGGTCCGCCAGACCTTCGCCGGCCTGCCGCCGCTGCCGTGGACGGCGGTGCCGGCGATGCTGCTGCTGGCGGTCGGCGAGGTAATCGCCGGCCGCAACCTCAAGGCCAGGATCAGCGGCCGGCGCACCGGCAAGCCGCTGCAGCCCATCGCCGTGGCCCGGATGGCCGCGCTGGCCAAGGCGAGTTCCGCGGCCGCCACCGCGCTAGGCGGCCTGGCGGCCGGGTTCGGGATTTACGTGGCCGGGCAGCTGGAGAAGACCGTGCCGCGCTCCGACGCGATCGCCGCGGCGGCCACGGTCCTGGCCGCCGCGGCGCTCGTGGCCGCAGCCCTCTACCTGGAAAGTTGCTGCCGGGCCCCGCGTCCGCCCGAAGACTCCGATGCTGCGTCCGGCGATCGTCAAGCTGACTGGCGGTGACTACCGGAGACCGGCCCTGGGGGATGGCTATGCTGAACCTTTCCGTCCGGTACCCGGCAAGGACTGGAACGAGATGACCAACGCCCGCGAGTCCGACGAGGCCTGTCACGGCCGCCTTCGCCATCCCGCCGAACTGGCGGTCGGTGTGCTCGGGGCGGGCCGCGTCGGCACGGCCCTGGCGGTCGCGCTGCGCCGGGCCGGGCACCGCGTCGTCGCGGTGTCCGCAGTATCGGAGGCGTCGCTGCGGCGCGTCGAGGCGGCGCTGCCGGGCGTCGCCGTCCTGCGCCCGGACGAGGTCATCGCGGACGCCGACCTCGTGCTGCTCACCGTCCCCGACGATGTCCTGCCGGGCCTGGTGGCCGGGCTGGCCTCGACCGGCGCGCGGCTGGCGGGGCGGCTGATCGCCCACACCAGCGGGCGGCACGGCCTGGCGGTCCTGGAGCCGGCCACCCGCGGCGGCGCGATGCCGCTGGCCCTGCATCCGGTCATGACCTTCACCGGGCGTCCCGACGACGTCGACCGGCTGGCCGGCATCTCCTTCGGGGTCACCGCTCCCGACCCGCTGCGCCCGGTGGCGGAGGCGCTGGTCGTGGAGATGGGCGGGGAGCCGGTGTTCATCGCCGAGGAGAGCCGGGATCTGTACCACGCCGCTCTCGCGGGGGCCGCCAACCACCTGGTGACCCAGGTCGCGACGGCGAGTGACCTGCTGTCGCAGGCTGGAGTCGCCGACCCCGCCCGGATGCTCGGCCCCCTGCTGACCGCGGCGCTGGACAACGCGCTGCGGCTCGGTGACGCCGCGCTGACCGGGCCGGTAGCACGCGGTGACGCCGAGACGGTGGCGGGCCACCTGGCCGCGCTGCGCGCCGCCGCTCCCGAGGTCCTGCCTGCCTACCTGGCCCTGGCCCGGCTGACCGCGACGCGCTCGCTGGCCGCCGGGATACTCGCGGCGCCGGACGCGCAGCGGCTGCTCGACGTGCTCGCCGGGATTCCCCGGTGAGGCCCATCCTGGCCCGGACCAGGGCCGGCCTGGCGGCCGCGCGCGCCACGATGGCCGGGCCGGTCGTGCTCGTGCCGACCATGGGGGCGCTGCACGACGGGCACCGGTCCCTGCTGCGACTGGCCCGTGAGCTGGCCCAGCCGGACGGCAGCGTGCTGGTCTCGATCTTCGTCAACCCGCTGCAGTTCGGCGTCGGCGAGGATTTCGACCGCTACCCGCGGACCGTCGAGCGGGACCTGGAGATCTGCGCGCAGGAGGGGGTCAGCGTGGTCTTCGCGCCCGCCGGCCGGGAAATGTACCCGACGCAGCCGCAGGTCACGGTCGACCCCGGCCCGATCGGCCAGCTGCTGGAGGGAGAGTTCCGGCCGGGGTTCTTCGGCGGGGTGCTCACCGTGGTGATTAAGCTGCTGCAGCTCACCGCCCCGGACATCGCGGTGTTCGGCGAGAAGGATGCCCAGCAGCTCGCCCTGGTCCGCCTGCTGGTGGCCGACCTTGATCTCGGCGTCCGCATCGCCGCCGCGCCCATCCATCGCGACCCGGACGGACTGGCCACCTCCAGCCGGAACGTCTACCTGTCGGAGCAGGAGCGGTCGGTCGCGCTGGCCCTGCCGCGCGCGCTGGCCGCGGCCACCGCGGCGGCCAGCGCGGGACCGAAGGCGGCGCTGACCGCGGCCGCCTTCCTGCTGGACGCGGCGAACGCGGGGGACCCGCCGCTGGAGCTCGACTACCTCACGCTGGTCGACCCGGCGACCTTCGCCGAGGTCGGCCCGGAGCATGCGGGCCCCGCCCTGCTGCTGGTCGCGGCGCGGGCCGGCACTACCAGGCTGATCGACAACGCGCTGCTGATCTTCCCGGCCACCTCATGACCGGCCCGCGGTGCTAGCTGGAGAGACATGCTGCTGACGATTGATGTAGGAAACACCAACACCGTGCTCGGCGTGTTCGACGGGGACGCGGTGATCGAGCACTGGCGGATCGCCACGGACCCGGTGCGCACCGCCGATGAGCTCGCGGTCATCTTCCAGGGCCTGCTCGACCAGAGCGCGATGTTCGCCGGGCCAGACATCAGCGGTATCGCGCTGTGCTCCACGGTGCCGTCCGTTCTGCATGAGATGCGGGAGATGTGCCGCCGCTACTACGGCGACGTGCCCGCGGTCATCGTGGAGCCGGGCGTGAAGACGGGCGTGCCCGTGCGCTACGACAACCCCAAGGAAGTCGGCAGCGACCGGATCACTAACGCCGCCGCCGCCGTGCACCTGTACGGCGGGCCCGCCATCGTGGTCGACTTCGGCACGTCTACCAACTTCGACGCGGTCAGCGAGCGTGGCGAGTTCGTCGGCGGCGCGCTCGCGCCCGGCATCGAGATCTCGGTTGACGCGCTGTCGCGCCGCGCGGCGCAGCTGCTCAAGGTGGAGCTGGCCAGGCCCAGCCGGGTCATTGGCAAGACCACCGTCGAGGCGCTGCAGTCGGGCATCATCTTCGGCTTCGCCGGGCAGGTGGAGGGGATCGTGACGAGAATGGCCGCCGAGCTCGCGCCCGCTGACCCGGACTCGGTCACGGTGATCGCGACCGGCGGCCTGGCACCGCTGGTCATCGACGAGGTCAAGGTGATCGACGCCTATGAGCCCTGGCTGACGCTCGTCGGCCTCCGGCTGATCTACGAGCGCAATACGGCGCAACCCTGAGTCGGCAAGCCCGGTAACCTCGGGCAGGTGACCGATGATGGCCGAGCCGCCGACACTGACGCTCCCGAGCAAATGCAAGTACGCCTCGCCAAGCTGGACCGGCTCCGCGCGGCAGGCATCGATCCTTACCCGGTCGGGTTCCCGCGTACCGACGCGATCACGCAGGTGCGCGAGCGCCACGCCGGCCTGCCGCCCGACTCGGCGACCGGCGAGCGGGCGGGCCTGGTCGGCCGGGTCATGCTGTACCGCAACGGCGGGCGGCTCTGCTTCGCGACGATCCGGGACGGCAGCGGCGACATCCAGGTGATGATCTCGCGCGACCGGGTCGGCGAGGAGGCGCTCGCGGCCTGGAAGCAGGACGTGGACCTGGGTGACCACGTGGGCGTGCAGGGCGAGATCATCACCTCGCGCAGCGGCGAGCTGTCCATCCTGGCCGATTCCTTCGCCATCACGGCCAAGGCACTGCGTCCGCTACCGGACAAGCACCGCGGCCTGTCCGACCCGCAGTCGCGGGTCCGGCAGCGCTACCTCGACCTGATCACCAATCCGCAGGTCCGCCAGATGGCCCAGATCCGCGCGGCGGTCACCCGGTCCGTGCGCGAGGAACTGCACGCCCGCGGTTACCTCGAGGTCGAGACGCCCGTGCTGCAGACGCTCCATGGCGGGGCGAACGCCCGGCCGTTCACCACGCACATGAATGCCTACGACCTGGACCTCTACCTGCGGATCGCCCTGGAGCTCTATCTCAAGCGGCTGGTCGTCGGCGGCATCGAGAAGGTCTACGAGATCGGCCGGATCTTCCGGAACGAGGGCGCCGACTCCACGCACAACCCCGAGTTCACGATGCTCGAGACCTACGAGGCCTACGCCGACTACAACGTGATGGCCACCCTGACCAGGGAGCTGCTCCAGTCGGCGGCGCGGGCCGCCCTGGGCGGCACGGTGGTGCGCAGGGCGGACGGATCTGAGTATGACATCGGCGGACAGTGGCGGTCGGTGACGGTGCTCGAGGCGCTGTCGCACGCGCTCGGTGAGCACGTCGGCCCGGATGCCAGCGCCGACACGCTGCGCAAGCTGGCGGCGGGTGCCGGAGTCGAGCTGCAGCCGGGCTGGGGCGCCGCGCAGATCGTCCTGGAGCTGCACGAGCATCTGGTCGAGTCGCGCACCGTCGAGCCGACATTTTACCGCGATTTCCCGGTCGAGGTCGCGCCGCTCACCCGGCAGCACCGTGACGATCCCCGGCTGGCGGAGAAGTGGGATCTGGTCGCGTTCGGTACCGAGATCGCGACCGCCTACTCCGAGCTCGTCGACCCGGTCGAGGAACGCGCCCGGCTCACCGCGCAGTCACTGCTGGCCGCCGGCGGCGACCCGGAAGCCATGCAGCTCGACGAGGACTTCCTGCGCGCCCTGGAGTACGGGATGCCGCCGACCGGCGGGATGGGCATGGGCATCGACCGGATGCTGATCATGCTCACCGGCGCGGGTGTCCGGGAAACCGTGCTCTTCCCGCTGGTGAAGCCCGCCTGACGGCGCGAGTGCGATCCGCCGATCCGCCGTTACGGGGAGTCAGGCGATCCGCACCGCGCCGTCGTACGCGCCCCACGGCACGGGCGAAACCTGGACGACCGTGCCGGTGTGCGGGGCGTTCAGGTAGAGCCCGTTGCCGACGTAGATGCCCATGTGATCAAGGTTCGCGTACAGGAAGATCAGGTCGCCGGGCTGGAGTTCGGCCTGCGAGACGTGCTCGCCGTCGTTCCAGATGTCTCCGGTGTAGTGCGGCAGGCTGATCCCGAGCTGCGCGTAGGCCCAGACGACCAGGCCGGAGCAGTCGAACGTCGTCGGGCCCGCCGCGGCCCATACATAGGCGTCGCCGCGCCGGGTGAGCGCGTACCTGAGCGCCTGAACCTCGACCGAGTCGCCGGTCACGCTGATGGCGGGATAGTTGCCGGTCTGCTGGAAGATCACCATGGCCTGGGCAAAGGCCGAAGTATTGAGCTCAGCCTCCTTGGCCTGGATCGCGGAGACCTTGCCCGTCATGGCCGCGGTCAGCTTGGTGGCCTGGGCCTCTTCCTGGGTGGCGATCAGGCTCGCCCGCTTGGCCGCCTGCTCGGCGCTGGTCACCCGGCTGAGCTTGTCGCCGTTCTCCTGCTGCAGTTGCAGCATGATCGAGGCCTGGTTCAGGAACTGCTGCGGATTGCTCGACTGAAGCATCTGCAGGGTCGGGTTGATGGCCCCGTTCATGTAGCCCTCGGCCGCGATCTGCCCGATCGCCGCCTGGCCGGAAGCCATGAGCTTGCGGTCGCGGGCGGCGGCCTCGCGGGCGATCGCCGCTTCCTTATGGGCCGCGGTGACCTGGATCCGCAGCGAGTCGTACTCCTCGCTGAGGGCCTCGATCTCGTGGGCGAGATTGTTCGCCTCGGCCAGCGTGGCCTTCAGGGTAGGAGTGCCCGCGGCGGGCGCGGCGGGCGCCGCACCCGCGACTCCGGCGGGAATGACGACGCTGGCCAGGGCGATCGTCCCGGTCACGAGCGCGGCCCGAGTCCAGGAGATCAGCGGGCGCCGGCTGCGCGGGGTACGCGGGGTACGCGTGGTGCCGCCGCCGCTGCGTGAACTAGCCGGCCGTGGGTCGGACTGGTGATGCCTGCCGTGCGGCAAGCGCTCCACGTGGAGTCTCCTCTCCTCGGCCGCCTACCGGGTTAGCTGACGGGTTCGGGCTGGAGGAGCCCTACAGCGGGTCGCGACCGCGGTTTGCGGACGCGGCCCGCCGATTCACCCCAGGGACCTGGGTCCCCGGCTTCCTGGAGCGCTGGGTGAGCGACAGGAACTCGGCGGGTCGCGACAGCCGGCCCGGAATCTGGGCCAGCTGTAACGGGGTAACAGCGATGGAGATTAATCGAAAGTGCAGTGGCAGCGGAGCTAAATGGCAAAGTTTCCTGCTGGGTACCGTGTGGCGCCCTTGCGCTTTGCCGCCGGGAGCACCCCCACTTACGCTGCTCATACTGCTCCGCCGTGCGCCTGCAGTTCGCCCATGCCGACGTCTTCGCAGGTCAGGCGGCGTGTCAGTACCATGGTGATGGCGACGTGATCTGCGCGTGATGTGCGTTAATGGCAGTGGAGCTGGTCTCCTGGGTACGGCCGACTAGCGCGGACAAGCGCGTGACCAGCGGCGCAGAACAATATGTGCTTGAAGGGTAACGCAGCGTACGGAATCGAATTGCCAGGCCAGGGCCGCGTTTGGGATGCTGTCTGATGGGCGCTGGCGGCGCCAGCCCGCACGCGAGGACCCAGCGAAGGTGACGAGGCATGCAGTACACGATCCGGCGAGCACAGACCGGTGACGTGCGGGCGATTCGCGCCCTGATCGACGCGAACGTGACGTCCGGGCGGCTGCTCGACAAGCCCACCGTGACGCTGTACGAGGACATCCAGGAGTTCTGGGTCGCCTGCGACGCGGCGGGGCAGGTGGTCGGCTGCGGCGCCCTGCACGTGATGTGGGAGGACCTCGCCGAGATCCGCACCATCGCCGTGAGCGAGGCGCACCAGGGGCGCGGCGCCGGGAACCAGGTCGTGGCCGTGCTGCTGGCCACCGCCCGGCAGCTCGGAGTCGAGCGCGTGTTCGTGCTCACCTTTGCCGTGGAGTTTTTCCGGCGGCACGGCTTCGAGGAGATCAAGGGCGACGCGGCCGCGCCCGAGGTCTACGCCGAACTGCTGCGCTCCTACGACGAGGGCGTCGCCGAGTTCCTCGATCTCGACCGGGTCAAGCCCAACACCCTCGGCAACACCCGCATGCTGCTGCGCTTGCGGCCGGAGAGCTGACCGGCCGCCGACTCGAACCGGATGCCGCACTTACGGTGCCCGTCCAGGTGGTACTTCCCTTGCCCTGCGGAATGCCTCGGCCCGGCAAAGTATTCAAGGTCACAGGCCAGGGTGGCGGCCTCGCGCCTGAGCATCGGTGGCAAATGCGCGTCAGAGTTGCTCACCAGGCGGTAGCCGTCAAGCGAGGAGCACATCCAGTTCAAGGGCGGATCAGAGGACAGGCCGACGCCCGCCAGCGTGATCTCCTGGAGGTTCCGGGAGTCAAGGCCGATAATGGGGCGGCCGTCCGAGGGCAGGTTGCCGATCTTGGACAGTGCTCCGGTGATGCGGTCGGCAGCCTCGAATGGTGGATATCTCCGCAGAGAGCATGAATCGCACCTGTCCAGCGCAACTGCGTGGTGAAGTTCGCCGCAGCCTGTCCGCCAGGTCGGGGCGCAGCCACGGTGCCGACGACGGAAATACCCTTCCGCAGCGCCCGCCAGGCGAGGTGCCCGGTATCGCAGTCGCGGTTGCAGGCGCGGGAGAACCTGGAGCGAATATGCAGGTCGGCGCAGAAAATGCGTCGCTTTCCTGGGCCGGGGCGGGATTACTTAACCGGGCTAGTACTCGGAGCGGGTGAGCCGGCCGGGCTGGCCGACCTGCGGCAGCGATTTCGGGATGGCCCAGCGGGTCCGATCCGGCCACGCCAAAGCCGCCAGCAGACGGGGTTTCCGCCATGCGGATGGGTGTCAGCGCGTTCGCACTGGCAGGAGTCCCGAACTGATAACCGCGATGGCCAGCGACTCCGCTGGCGGTGCGGCGCCGCGGGTGGCCGGGGAGCGGGACACTGGGCGTTCTGGGCGCGCCCCCAGGCCGCTCCGCCGGGCCAGGCCGGCTGCCGGCACCCGGGGTCAGGGCCGCCCCGCAGATGCGGGACAATGCCGATAAGGCGGGCGGTCGCGCATGCGCTGTCGCGTGCGCGCTGAACCGCCAGGTGAAATTTGCGATCAGGAACATGCAATCTGGATGGGAAGGGAGGGTGCCTCGATGAAGTACGTGTCGGTGCTCACCCCGCCCGCGCTGGTATGCGCTGTATTCCTCATCGCGGTGGTCGCCTTCCTGCGGCACGAGATGGGCGCAAGGCGGCGGCGTTCGGAGGATCTTCCGGCTGAAGATATTCCCGGTGCGGATCAGATTCCGGAGCGGGAAGCTGATGTGCGCAGCGAAGGCATCGAGGCATCAGAACGACAAGATGACAATTAACGCGCTGCTGATTACGGAGAGTTACTAGCGAGCCCGGCCTTGTGCAACGCCGAACCCGAAACGGGTATCACGAATTGTCAACCACGCTGATCCTGGTATATCTTTCATGCCAAAAGGCTTCCCCAGGGGAAAGGCTGCCAGATGGCTCAGAAGACTGTGGTGACGGTCGTGTGCGACCTGCCCCACGACGGCGAGATCGAGGGGAACGAGACAGTTACGTTCTCCTTTGACGGAGCCGCGTACGAGATCGACGTGTGCTCGGCGCACGCCAAGGAACTGCACGACACCTTCGCGACTTATGCCGAGCACTCCCGGCGAGTCAGCGGCGGCGGTGGCCGGCGCCGCAAGGTTCGCACCGGGCCCGGTCGTGAGCGAAGCTCGGAAATCAGGGCGTGGGCACGCCAGCGCGGCCACAAGGTAAGCGAGCGCGGTCGCATTCCGTCGTCGGTCATCGAGGAATACGAGGCATCGCACTAACTAGGCCCGCCGGGTGGCGGAGTACCCGTTCCAGGGTGCCGCCGAGCCGTCGGCACCTGATTGGCGGCCGTGGCTGGGCCGCCGATGCGTGCCGGGCCTTGTCCGCGTTTTCCTAGGCAGGCGGCACAGCGCTGCAGTGACGTGGCGGTGCCGCCTGCTGGCGTGTCGGCCCGGCCCCTCGGCCCGCCCCTCGGCCCGGCCCCTCCTCGGCCCGGCCTTGCCCGCCCCCGGAGGCGGCCGGCCGCACCCCGAAGACCTTGGCCGGCGGTCCCGACGGCTCCCGGACCGCCGGGCTCGTGCCGCCTTGCCCGGTTCCGGACGTCAGCGGACCGTAACCACGTTCGCTCCGGGCGTAGCTGGGAACACAGGGGTCCTTCGCCTAGGTTGGATGGGATGAACGCCTTACCGGCGGGGAACGTTTACGTGTGGGAAATAACTCGCGCGAGGCGTCGCCCTGCGCACGGGCTAACATGCGGAAGGGACGGGGCAGTTTCGATGCCTCCCCAACCGCTCTGTGAGGAGCGACGAGATGTTCGAGAGGTTTACCGACCGGGCGCGGCGGGTTGTGGTTCTGGCTCAGGAAGAGGCCAGGATGCTCAACCACAACTACATCGGTACCGAGCACATCCTGCTCGGCCTCATCCACGAGGGCGAGGGCGTCGCCGCCAAGGCACTCGAGTCGCTGGGGATCAGCCTGGAGGCGGTGCGCCAGCAGGTTGAGGAGATCATCGGCCAGGGCCAGCAGGCGCCGTCGGGGCACATCCCGTTCACGCCGCGCGCCAAGAAGGTGCTGGAGCTCTCACTGCGCGAGGCCCTGCAGCTTGGCCACAACTACATCGGTACCGAGCACATCCTGCTCGGGCTGATCCGGGAGGG
>DATKRH010000016.1:0-4230 GCA_035532295.1 Streptosporangiaceae bacterium | reverse complement strand
CCCGCGCGGGGCTCTTCGCACGGGTCGCGGGAGTGCGATGAGCCAGGATGTACGCATGGCGACTGAGCGGGGCGCACCGGGCGGGTCCGGGGCTGGCGACGGGCTACGCCCCGGACGCGCCGAGCCGACGATGTTGTATCTCATGAAGCAGGTTGAGCTGGCGGTGCGGTCGCATCTCGATGAGCTGCTGAAGCCCGCTGAGATTACTGCCCTGCAGTACACCGCGCTGACGGTTCTTGAGCGGCATCCTGATCTCACCTCGGCCCAGCTGGCCCGCAACTCGTTCGTCACGACGCAGACCATGGCGGACATGGTGACGGCCCTCGAAGCCCGCTGCCTGATCGGGCGGCGCCGCGATCCGCTGGACCGGCGGCGGCTGGTCCTCGGTCTCACCGTGGACGGGAGCGCACTGATCCGCCGCTACCGGGGCAAGGTCAGGGCCCTGGAGCGCCAGATGCTGTCCGGCCTTACCGGCCGGCAAGCCGAGGAACTGCGGGGATACCTCTACGCATGCCGCGTCGCGCTGTCCGACGGTCCCCCGCACTGACGCAAGCACCCGCCGGGTGCAGCCGGAAGCCCCACATGCTCATCTTTCGTACCCGATCGTACGGTCCCCTGTTCGACAGGAAACCTGTACATCTGCTGTCTGGCGTGACACGCTGGCTCATCGGATGCTCCTCACGGGAGAGGATCTCAGATGAACCGACGCCTGTTCCGCACGCTCATCGCAGCAACCGCAGTCACCTGCGCTTTAGCCTCCGCCGGGCCAGCCGCCGCCGGGGCAGCGAGCGCGGCCAGCACGCACTTCACGGGCTCACTCGCCGACGGCGCGGCCTGGGTCGCAGACGTGCCCGCACCGTGGAACGGGACGATCATCTTGTACAGCCACGGGTTCGGCCCGCTGACCGCGCAAGACGCCCCCGACCCCGCGACGCAGTCCGACCTGCTCGGTCTGGGCTACGCGCTGGTCGGCTCATCTTACTCGGGCCCGTCCTGGTGGGCGCTCGCGTCGGCGGTGAGGGATCAGTTCGCCTCGCTCGCGGCCGTGGAGAAGCTCACCGGCCGCCCGCGCCGGACGATCGCCTGGGGCACGTCAATGGGTGGCCTGGTCAGCGCCGAGGAGACCCAGGATGCCCGGGGCCGGATCGACGGAACCCTGACTACCTGCGGGCTGGTCGCGGGCGCGCTGAGCCTCAACAACTACCAGCTCGACGGCGAATACGCGCTCAACGAACTGCTCGCGCCCGGTCAACGGATCCAGCTTGTCCGGTACGCGACCGCCGGCCAGGCCAGCGCGGCCGCGGCGGCTCTGGCGACTGTCGCGGGGGACGCCCAGTCCACCGCCCAGGGCCGCGCGCGCGTAGCGCTCGCCGCTGCGCTGCTCAACGAGCCGACCTGGTTCAGTGGTGCCGCGCCGCCATCGCCGGGCGATTACACGGCACAGGAACAGCAGCAGGACGCCGAGCTGGGCAATTTCGTCCTGCCGTTCATCGTCTCAGCGCGTTACCAGATCGAGCTCGCCGCTGGCGGGAACAGCTCTTTCACCAAGGGCGTCAACTACGCCCGGGAGATACGGCACAGCAGTTTCCTGCCCGAGGTGAGATCTCTTTACCGGGCCGCCGGGCTCAATCTGAACGCCGACCTCACAACGCTGACCCGCGACGCCGACATCACCGCCGACCCAGGAGCGATCGCGACTCTGGCCCGCACTTCAATGGTCTCCGGCCGTCTGTCGGTACCCGAGCTGGACATCCACACCATCGACGACCAGCTTGTCCCGGTCGAGCAGGAGAACTGGTACCGCCAGCGCGTGACCTGGGCGGGCTCGTCGCCTCTCTTCCGGCAGGCCTTTGTCAGGGCGACGGGGCACTGCAACTTCCAGCCTGCCGGCTACATCGCCGCCCTGCACGCACTGGAGCACAGGTTGAGCACAGGCCGATGGGGTCACCTGACCCAGCCTGACGCCCTGAATGCCGCCGCATCCGCGACCGGGCTTGGCGCATTCGACCCGTACATAGCGTTCCACCCCCCAGCGCTCGTCAACGCCCGGAGCTGACGACGTGCATTCTGCGCCGGTCGTGCCGGGGGTGTTAGTTACCCGTCGACGGGGGCGTGCTCGCTGGCGATGGTCCCGGTGCCGGAGGGGAGAGTGAGGGCCCAGCTGGCCAGGAGTCTGAGGGCGTCTTCGGAGGCTGAGCCGGGCTGGGCGGTGTAGACGGTCAGGTTGGGGCTGGCCAGCTCACCAGCGGCTGACGGTGAAGAAGTCAGTGGCGAGGATGGCGCGAGCCTGGGAGCGCAGGAACTCAGTCCAGGTCGGGCCGGCCCGGCGCCGGTCTGATCCCGGCCTTCTTCAGGATCTCCCACACGGTCGAGGGTGCGAGGCGGATGCCCAGTCCGGCCAGCTCTCCGCGGATCCGGCGGTAGCCCCACTCCGGGTTCTCGCACAGCCAGTCGCAGCACCAGGCTGCGGATGTTACGGCGGGTCGCTGGGCGTCCTGGCGGCGTGCGGGCGCGCGGGATGATGCTGAGGAGCGCGGCGATCAGCGCGCGGTCCGCCCATGAGGGCCTGGGCTGCGGGCCGGGCTGGCGCCGCAGGACCGTGAGCTGGTGGCGCAGCAGCAGGATCTCCGCGTCCTTCCCGGAGTCCGCGCGCCGGCGCAGCCGTGACCATGCTGCTAGCCGGGTGACCAGCAGGAAGACGAATCGCAGGCACATGACCGGCGAGGATCGCAGAGCGGCCTAGCGAGCGCGAAGCTCAATGCTGCCAGGCGCGGATCAGGTCCTCAGGTCCCCAGTGCGCGGCCAGCGGCAGTCCTCTGGTGAGGCCGCTGCGGGACACCACGACAAGCGGCGTCTGGGGCCCTGCGCCAGGAACCGCAAGCATGTCCCGGACGAGGCTTTCGTAGTCATGGCGGTCGAAGGGCCGGTTCTCGAGCCACTTGATGGAGCCGAGGAAGTGAATGTTCCTGGCTACAGGCTGACGGTCCGCGCCGACGAGGTCAATCTCGGGGTTGTTCTGCCTGTTCCACCATCCGCCTATCGCTTCAGTTCCAGGCCAGCGCTCGTCTGGCATCAGCCGGAGAAGCGATTCGCGGACGACTGGCTCGATTGCGCGGCCGCGCCAGCTCGTCCAGGATCGTTCAATCCGCTGCAGCAGCAGGTCGCCCCGGCCGCGCTCGACCACGGGAAGGCCGCGCTCCAGGAAGGCTAGCCAGAAGCGGAGGTACGGGTCGGCGATCCGGTACCGCTTGTTCTTGGTATCCGCCTTGGTCGACACCGGGCTGTCAGCAGCGATTACACGCTTAAGCATGAGGGTGTTGAGAATCGGGGACAGCGTGCCGGAGGCAAGCGGCGTCATGCCGCCCGCCTCACTGGCGATCGCGGAGAAGGTCCGCTTGCCGCCGCCGATGGCCTCCAGCACCGCGCGTGAGCGAGTAGCCTCAGGGAACTCCCCAAGCAGCGACAGCTCGCCGGCCAGCAGCAGGGGAGAGAGCGGATTGCTCAGCTCTTGGCGTAGGTAGTCGCTTTGCGGCATCTCCGTGCGCCAGGCCTGCACGACCTCCGGGAAGCCCCCGGTGATCAGCAGCGCATCGACCGCCTCGGCCGCGCTCAGCCCAGTCATGGCATGCACGTCGGCGAGATCCAGCGGATTGACAGTCATCTTGGCAGCACGGCCGAAGAACGGACGGCCATGAGACTGCAACGCTTCCATGACCGACAGGTCGCTACCGACGAGGACCAGAAGCACTGGCTTGGCACTCAGGTACCGGTCCCACACCGTTTGCAAGGCGCCCTCGAACTCCGAGTCCTGCTCGGTCAGCCACGGCACCTCGTCAAGTACGGCGATGGCCGGGCTGCCTTCGGGCAGCGCGACAGCGAGAGTTCGCAGCGCCTGATTCCAGTCGGCAGCCTGCAGGCCGGCGACTGCGTCAGCGTGGGCCAGGCCCGACTGGGCCAGAGTGGCGGTGAAGTCGGCCCGCTCACTCACAGGATTGCGGCCCCGCGTCGCCTGGAAGACGAAGTACGGAAGTCCGGCTCGGTCACAGAACTCCTGCACCAGGCGCGACTTGCCGACCCGGTGTCTGCCGGTCACGATCAGTGCGCGGCCTCTAGTTCCGGCGGTCCCGGTTGCGACTTCGCGCAGCGCCCTGGCCAGCAGCTCAAGGTCGCCAGCGCGGCCCACGAACTTCATCTGGCTCCCCATACGTAGATTCTATCTAACGTAGATAT
>DATKRH010000015.1:0-33648 GCA_035532295.1 Streptosporangiaceae bacterium | reverse complement strand
TCGGCAGGAACGGCGGGCTGACATCGCGGGCACCAGAAGGTGACCCGTTCCTCGGGGGCCGGGCCCTGGTCGGCCCGCTGGATGGGCGCGGCGCAGCGCAGGCACGGCCGGCCGGCCCGTCCGTAGACCCAGACCTGCTCGCCCCGGGCGCCGCTGCCGGTGATGATCCGGCCGGCCCGGTTCTTGTTGGCTTCGAGCATCCGGCGGGCGAGCCCGACGAGACCGGGAAGGTCGGGGACCTGCCCGACGGGCCGCCACGGGTGGATTCCGCGCAGGAACAGCGTCTCGGCCTTGTACACGTTGCCGATCCCGGCCAGGTTCCGCTGGTCGAGCAGCGCCTCCCCGGCCGGGCGGCCGGGGTCGGCGAGCAGGCGGCGCACCGCCTCGGCGCCATCCCAGTCGGGCCCCAGCAGGTCCGGGCCGAGATGCCCGATCGCCCGCGCTTCTGCCGCCGTCGGCAGCACGTCGACGATCCCCAGCTGGTAGCCGACGGCCTGCCACTGCTGGTTGGCGAGGATCAGCCGGACCCGGTGATCGCGCGGCGGATAGCCGCCTGCCGGGCGGATCCGCCAGGAGCCCTCCATCTTCAGGTGGGTGTGCACGGTGACGCCACCCTCGACGCGGATCAGCAGGTGCTTGCCGCGGGGCAGCGCCTGCGTCACCTGACGCCCGGTGAGGTCGGTAGTCGCGTACCGGGGGACGCGAAAGTCGCTGCGGGTCAGGACGCGCCCGGCCAGCGCCTCGTGCAGCTGGCGCGCGGCGCGCCAGACGGTGTCACCCTCGGGCATGCGGCCAGCATGCCAGTCCGCTGGTCGGCGCCGGTCGGCTGGTCGGCGTGGGCGGGCGCCGGTGCTGCCCCTGCCCCCAGGGGGGCGGCTACATCAGCTTGCGCAGGCGTAGCAGGTCGAGGAAGTTGCCCTCGACCTTCAGGCGGCCGGTCAGCCAGGCGCGGGCGAAGGTGCCGGGGTCGGCGGCGATCGCCAGCACGTCGTCGCTCTTGGCGGTGAACCGCACCTGCGCCCGCGCCTCGCCGTTGACCGCCTCGCCGATCCTTTCGGCGCCGTCGGGCCCGAGCCGGGTCACGAAGGTGATGTCCAGGTCCGTGACCCGGCAGCTGAGCGTCCGGTCGGCCAGATGCGACTCCCGGTCCTTGGCATCCATCTGCGAGATGCGCTCGGTCAGGCTCTCCAGAGCATCCCGGCACTCTTCCGCTGTCGCCATCATCTCCCTCGCTTTCATGGTCATTGTCCGTCGGCCCGGCAGCCGCCCGCGACCGGGGGCCGCGCAGCGGGCAGCCACCGGGCAACCACCGGGAAGCCACCGGGAAGCCACCGGGCAACCGCCGTCGCGCGGCGGGTGCAGCGGACGGGCGTCATCGGACGGTAGCGTTTCTAGCTGGGAGCGCGGACCGCGCCGCCACGGGCTCACCGACTGGCGCAAGGAGAAGGACTGATGGAGGACGATAACGGCGCCTACGGCCTCGGCTCGACCGCCGGCCCGCCGCCCGGCCGCCCGGACCGCCCGGACCGCCCGGACCGCCAGCTGGCTGTTCCGCGGCCCGAGACGGGGGAGGCCAGGGTGGATGCCGCCCTGAGCCTGCTGGACGATCTGACCGAACTGCCCGTGACCGAACACCCGGCCGTGTTCGAGCGGGTGCACGCCGAGCTCGGCGAGGTGCTCGGCGAGCTGGGCTCCGGGTCGCTGGCCGGCCCGGCGGGCCGGGATGGCAGCTGAGCGAGCTGAGAACGGTCGCGATGAGCAGGAAGCTGCGGCTTGATGCCGAACTGGTCCGGCGGGGCCTGGCGCGCTCGCGCGTGCAGGCCACGGAGCTGATCGCCGCCGGCCGCGTCGAGATAGGCGGCGCGACGGCGGGCAAGGCGGCCACTCAGGTCGGCACGGACGCCGCCATTACCGTCCGGCAGGCCGAGACGGAGCCGGACTACGTGTCCCGGGGCGGCCATAAGCTGGCCGGCGCGCTGGCGGCGTTCACCGCCCTGGCGGTCGCGGACCGACGGTGCCTCGACGCCGGCGCCTCGACGGGCGGCTTCACCGAGGTGCTGCTGGCCGCCGGGGCCGGTCACGTCGTCGCGGTGGACGTCGGCTACGGCCAGCTGGCCTGGCCGCTGCGAACCGATCCGCGGGTCACGGTCCTGGACCGGGTCAACGTGCGGGGCCTGCGACCCGAGCAGGTAGCCCCGCCGCCCAGCCTGGTCACCGCCGACCTGTCGTTTATCTCGCTGACGCTCGTGCTGCCGGCCCTGATCGCCTGCGCGGCGCCCGAGGCCGACTTCGTCCTACTCGTGAAGCCGCAGTTCGAGGTCGGCAAGGGCAAGGTCGGCGCGGGCGGGGTGGTCAGGGATCCCGAACTGCGCGAGGCGTCCGTAGCGGCCGTGGCGACGGCCGCCGCCGTGAGCGGGCTTGGCGTACTAGGGATAACGGCGAGCCCGCTGCCCGGGCCGTCCGGAAACGTCGAGTACTTCCTGTGGCTGCGCCGCGGTGCTCCGCCGCTGGACGAGGCGGCGCTGCGGCTGGCGATCTCGGCGGGACCGCAATGACGGCCGCGGAAGACGTGAGCGCCGGCCGGCTGAGCGGCCCGGCCGCCGCCGATCGTCAGGCCGGCAGCGGCCGCACGATACTGCTGGCGGCGCATACCGGGCGTCCCGCGGCCAGGCGCAGCGCGCGGGCGGTCATCGCCAGGCTGACCGCGGCCGGGGTGGGCGTCCGCATCCTGGAGCCGGAGGCGGCCGATCTGGGCGGCGGTCAGCCCGCCACGGTCGTGCCCGTCTCGCCGGCCGCGGCCGCCGGGGCAGAGATGGTGCTGGTGATCGGCGGGGACGGCACGCTGCTGCGGGCGGCCGAGCTAGCCCGCGGGGCCGACGTCCCGCTGCTAGGGGTCAACCTCGGCCATGTCGGCTTCCTGGCGGAGGCGGAGCCGGAGGACCTGTCCGAGGCCGTCGACCAGGTGGTAGCCGGCGCCTACTCGGTCGAGGAGCGGATGACGGTCGACGTGACGGTCCGGACCAACGGTGAGGTCATCGCCGCCACCTGGGCGCTCAACGAGGCGACCGTGGAGAAGGCGGCCCGGCGGCGGATGCTGGACCTGGTGATCGAGGTCGACGGCCGCCCGCTGTCCCGGTGGGGGTGCGACGGGGTGGTCTTCGCGACCCCCACCGGATCGACCGCCTACGCGTTCTCGGCGGGCGGGCCGGTGGTCTGGCCGGAGGTCGAGGCCCTGCTGATGGTGCCCATCTGCGCGCATGCCCTGTTCGCCGGGCCGATGGTCGTGTCACCCCGATCGGTGCTCGCCGCCGAGGTCATCGGCGCGGGTAGCGATCAGGACTTCGGCGGCGGCGATAATGAGATGTCCAGTGCTGTTCTGTGGTGCGATGGGCGTCGTAAGGTCGACCTGCCTCCCGGCGCGCGCGTCGAGGTCCGGCGGGGCGCCAGGCCGGTGCTCCTGGCGCGGCTGGGCACGGGAGCCGGCGAGGGCGCGGCCGAGGTCGGGGCGCCCTTTACCGACCGGCTCGTGGAGAAGTTCGGGCTGCCGGTGGCGGGCTGGCGCGGTCGCGGTGCCTTTCACCGGGAGGGTGCTGATCGAGACCGGGCAGCGAGCCAGCGAGACGAGGAGCTGGGCGGCGATGCTTGAGGAAGTGCGGATCACCAAGCTGGGAGTGATCGACGACGCCGTCCTTGAGTTCTCCGCGGGCTTCAACGTCGTGACCGGGGAGACCGGCGCTGGCAAGACGATGGTCGTGACCGGGCTGGGCCTGCTGTTCGGCGGCCGGGCGGACCCAGCGCGAGTCAGGCCGGGCGCCGACCGGGCCGCCGTCGAGGGCCGGCTGCGGGTTGACCCGGACGGCCCGGTGGCCCGGCAGGTCAACGAGGCCGGCGGTGACCTGGACGACCAGGGCAGCACGCTGCTGCTGGGCCGCTCGGTCAGTGCCGAGGGCCGGTCCCGGGCGACGGCCGGCGGCCGGTCGGTCCCCGTCTCGCTGCTGACCTACCTGTCCGAGGACCTGGTCGCGGTGCATGGCCAGTCTGACCAGCAGCAGCTGCTGCGGCCCGGTCGGCAGCGCCAGGCCCTGGACCGGTTCAGCGGCCCGGATTTCGCCCAGCTGCTGGCGGACTACCAGCGCGCCTACCGGCGCCACCAGCAGGTGCAGGCCGAGCTCACGGAGCTGACCACCCAGGCCCGCGAGCGGGCGCGCGAGGCCGCGGACCTGCGCCGCGGGCTGGACGAGGTCGCGCGGGCCGAGCCGGTCGAGGGCGAGGACGCCGAGCTGCTCGCCGAGGATGAGCGGCTGGCGAACGCCGACGCGCTGCACTCGGCCGCGACCACCGCCCACGAGGCGCTGCTCGGTGACCCGTCCAGCGGGACCTACGAGGCGGCCGACGCGGTCACGCTGCTAGGCGTGGCCCGGCAGGCGCTGGAGGCCGCGGCCCACCATGACCCGCGGCTGGCCGCGCTGGGCACCCGGGTGTCCGAGGCGGCGTACCTGGTCTCCGATGTCGCCGCCGAGCTAGCCACCTACGCTCAGTCCGTCGAGGCCGATCCGGCCCGGCTCGCCGCGGTTCAGGAGCGCCGCGCCGACCTGGCCAGGCTGGTCCGCGCCTATGGCACCGCCGCGGCCGCCCTGGGAGACGCCCTGGGAGACGGCCTGGGGGACGATCCGGGGGCCGCCCCGGCCGAGCCGGGGCCGCCAGGCGGTGACCTTTCCGCCGTGCTGCGGTGGGCCAAGGCGGCCGCCGGCCGGCTTGGCGAGCTGGATAACGACGATGACAAGATCTCCGCCCTCGCCCGGGAAGAGGCCGCTCTTGCCGCCACGGTGGCCGAGCAGGCCGCGGAGCTGACTGCCGCCCGCGTGCAGACCGCCGGGCGGTTCGCGGACCAGGTCACTGCGGAGCTGGCCGTCCTGGCTATGCCGCACGCCAGCCTGACGGTGGCCGTTACGCCCGCCCAGGAGTTCGGCCCGTACGGGGCGGACGAGGTGGAGATCAGGCTGGCGGCTCATCCCGGTGCGCCGGCCCTGCCGCTCAGCAAGGGCGCCTCCGGCGGCGAGCTGTCGCGGGTCATGCTCGCGATCGAGGTGGTATTCGCGGGCGCCGACCCGGTGCCCACCTTCGTGTTCGACGAGGTTGACGCCGGAGTCGGCGGCAAGGCGGCGGTGGAGATCGGCCGCAGGCTCGCCCGCCTGGCCCGCCTCGCCCAGGTCATCGTCGTCACGCACCTGCCGCAGGTGGCCGCGTTCGCCGATACGCACCTAGTGGTGGAGAAATCCGACACCGGGGCGGTGGTCAGCAGCGGCATTACCCGGCTGGACGACGACGGCCGGGTCAGGGAGCTGTCCAGGATGCTGGCGGGCCTGGAGGATTCCGAATACGGCCGGGCGCACGCCGGAGAGCTGCTCGCCGCGGCCGCCGCCGAGCGGTCAGGCCTGCCCGGCTAGCCCGCGACTGGCCCGGGCCCGGCAGGCCGGAGCCCCTGCCTCGCGGAATCTGGCAAACTGGCTAATTGATGAAGTTCCCGAGCCGCAGTCATTCCGGAGCGCGCCGGTCCAGGCCAGCTGACCTGCCCGGAGTGTCGGGACGGGCGCGCCTGGACCGCCGGACCAAGAACCTCACCAGGCGCCTGGAGCCGGGCGAGATCGCGATCATCGACCACGCCGACCTGGACCGGGTCAGTGCCGAGGCCCTGATCAGGCGCCAGGTGGCCGCCGTCGTGAACGCGGCCTCCAGCATGACCGGGCGTTATCCGAACCTCGGTCCGCAGCTGCTGGTCGAGGCGGGCATCCCGCTCGTCGACGATGTGAGCCCGGAGGTCTTCGACCAGGTCCGCGAGGGCCAGTCGGTGCGGCTGGACGCAGGCACCCTGTACCTCGGGGATGTCATTGTCGCGAAGGGGACCGAGCAGACGGCCGAGTCGGTGGCGGCGGACATGGCCAGCGCCAGGGAGGGTCTCGCCGACCAGCTCCGGGCGTTCGTCACCAACACCATGGAGTACATCACCCGGGACTCCGAGCAGTTCGTCGACGGCATCCGGCTCCCGGAACTGCGCACGAGGCTGGCGGACCGGCACGCGCTGGTGGTGGCGCGCGGTTACCGGCACGGTGAGGACCTGCAGGCCCTGCGTGCCTACATCCGCGAGTTCAAGCCGGTCATGATCGGCGTGGACGGCGGGGCGAACGCGCTGCTGGACGCGGGCTACCGGCCCCACATGATCATCGGCGACATGGACTCAGTCTCCGACCGGGCGCTGAACTGCGGTGCCGAGATCGTCGTGCACGCTTACCCGAACGGCTTCGCGCCCGGCCTGCCCAGGGTGCAGGACCTCGGCCTCGACTCGGTCACGTGCCCGGCGACCGGGACCAGCGAGGACGTCGCCGTGCTGCTCGCCGACGAGGCGGGCGCGAGCCTGATCGTCACGGTCGGCATGCGGTTCTCGCTGGTAGAGTTCCTCGACAAGGGCCGGTCGGGAATGGCCAGCGCCGTCCTGACCCGGATCCGGGTAGCCGACAAGATCGTCGATGCCAAGGGGGTCAGCCGGCTCTACCAGAGCCGGATCTCCGCCAAGGCGCTGATCCTGCTCGGGCTCGTCGCCCTGGTGACGGTGCTGGTGGCCGTGCTCTCCCTGCCCGTAGGCCCCATCTACCTGCAATACCTTGGCGTGGCGCTGGACCACGTGCGGTACTGGCTAACAGGACTCTTCTAGTGATCGATTTTCGGTACCACCTGGTCTCGATCATCGCCGTCTTCCTGGCCCTGGCCATCGGCATCGTGGTCGGCGCGAACGAGTTGCAGCCGACCACCGAGACGGCCCTGAACAAGGCCGCCAGGGCGGTGACCCAGCAGAACCAGAGCCTGACCCGGCAGAACAAGATCCTGCAGCAGCAGGTGAGCGCGGACCAGGACTTCGCGCAGGCGGCGGCCCCTCGGCTGCTCGGCCACCTGCTGGCGGGCCAGAGCGTCGTGCTGGTCACCGCGCCGGGCGCGGACGGCCAGGTGATCGCCGGCGTCACCACCGCGCTGCAGCAGGCAGGCGCGACGGTCACCGGCCAGCTTTCGCTCAGCGCGCAGTTCTTCGAGGGCACCGACAGGGCCGAGGGAAACCTGACCCAGCTGGCCCAGTCGCTGGCCTCGGCGGCCGGGATGACCGTGCCGAACCAGCCTGCCAGCGACCCCGTGAGCGGCCAGACCGAAGCCGCGCAGGTGATCGCGGCGGCCATCGTCAGCAAGAACGGCGCCGGCCTGACCGGCGCGCAGGGCCACGCGATCCTGGACGGCTTCGGGCAGAACGGCTATCTCCAGATCAGCAATACGGGCAGCGGAAGCGCCACGGCGCTGGCGCAGGCCACCATGGCCGTGGTCATCGCGCCCTCGACGCCGCCGACAGGCACCGGTTCTAACGCGGCGAACCTGGCCCTGATCACGGTGGCGCAGCAACTCCAGGCGGCGAGCCACGGGACGGTGCTGGCGGGATCGCAGGCCGGGTCGGTTCCGGGCAGCGCGATCGACCAGGTATCTGGCACCGGGAAGGTCAGCACGGTCGACTATGCCGATATGGCGGTCGGCCAGGTCGTCACCGCGCAGGCGCTCTGGGAACTGCTCACTGGGCACGCCCCGACCAGTTACGGTGTGAATCCGGGAGCAGTGCCCAGTCCCGCCCCCACGCCGTCGGCGAGCCCGACGACCGGTCCGCCCGCGAGTCCGTCGGCCGGTGCTGCCCGACAGGTGAAAAAGTGACGAGCCGACTCCCGATTCGATCCGCCGCGGTGCCCGCTGTGGTGCCCGCCGCGGTGGCCGCCGCGGTGGCCCGCCTGTCCTATGCCGGGCTGCGCCGGCGACCGCCCGGCGGCGACGGCACCTGGTCGCGGACCAATCACCGGGGCGAGCCGGTCACGCTCCTGGAAGGGCCCGCCGTGGCCCTCGGCGGCATAGCCGGAGCCCTCCTGGCGCCGGGCCTGCCGCGGCGCAGCCGGGCCGCCATGCTGATCGCCGGCGCTGGCGCCGGCGCCCTGGGCTGCTACGACGACCTGGTCGGCAGCGGATCGAGCCGCGGGTTCCGCGGCCATCTGGGCGCGCTGCGCCGCGGGGAGCTGACGACCGGCGCCGTCAAGATCGCCGGGATCGGCGCGACCGGCCTGGCCGCCAGCGCTCTTCTCGGCGGCTCCGGCCCGGCCCCCGGCCCGGCCCCCGGCGCCCGAGATGCCGGCCCGGCCCCCGGCGCCCGAGATGCCGGCGCCCGAACTGCCGGCTCCAGCGCTGCGGGTGCGGCCGACATCCTGATCAACGCCGGCCTGGTCGCGGGCGGGGCGAACCTGCTCAACCTCTTCGACCTGCGGCCGGGCCGCGCCATCAAGGTCGCGCTCGGCGCCGGCGCCCTGCTGGCGGCGACACCGGGACCCGGCCGCCAGTCGGCCGCTGCCCCCATCGCCGCCGCCGCGGCGTTGCTTCCTGATGACCTGGGTGAGCGAGCCATGCTGGGCGATGGCGGCGCCAACGCCCTCGGGGCGCTGCTGGGCAGCGCCGCCGCCGTGGCGCTGCCGCGGCCGGCCCGGGTCATGACGCTGGCGGCTGTGGTCGGGCTCACCGCCGCCAGCGAGGTCGTCAGCTTCACCAGGGTCATCGAGCGCACCAGGCCGCTGCGGTGGCTGGACATGCTGGGCCGTCGTCCGGCAGCGGACCGGGCGGCAGCGGACCGGGCGGCAGCGGCCCGGGCGGCAGCTCTGCGGTGAGCGGCACTGCGGTGAGCGGCACTGGGGCGAGCGGGCTGCGGGTGGCCTACGTGCTCGGCACCGCCTCCGGGGGCACGGCCCTGCACGCGGGCATGCTGGCAGAAGGGTGCCGGCGCGCCGGGCTGACGGTAACGGTCCTGGGGCCGGCCAGCGCCCGGGGCGCCTTCGCGACCGGGGCCGGTGCTCCTGCCGCCAGGGGCGCTCCCGGTGCCGCCGGGCCGGTCGGCGGGATCGCGGTCGGCGGGATCACGTTCGGGGTGGTGGAGATCTCCGACCGGCCCCGTCCCGCCCGCGACGCCGCGGCGGTCGCGGCGCTGCGCGGGCTGCTGCGCGCGATCCGCCCCGACGTCGTGCACGCGCACGGGCTGCGGGCCGGCGCGTTCTCCGCCCTCGCGCTGCTGCCCTCGCGGCGAGCCCGCCGCCCCGCGCTAGTCGTGACGATCCATAACGCCCCGCCGCGGGGACCCCTGGCCCGGATCGTCTATGCCGTCCTCGAGACGACCTGCGCCCGGCGCGCCGACGCGGTCCTGTGCGCCTCGGCGGACCTCGCGGCGCGGATGCGGCGGCGGGGCGCGGCGCACGCGGCCGAGTTTGACGTGCCCGCTGCCAGCGCGCCGCCCCCGTCGGAACGGGAGGTGGCTCGCGCCCGGGCGGACATCGGGGCGGCCGGGCGGCCCGTGGTCCTGGCCGCCGGCCGGCTGGCCGAGCAGAAGGGGCTCGACACGCTGCTGGCCGCCGCCACGCGGTGGCAGCGGCGGGAGCCGGTCCCGCTCCTGGTGATCGCCGGGGATGGGCCGCTGGCGGCCGGGCTGACCGCGGCCGCCCGCGCGGCCGGCGTGGACCTGGTGCTGCTCGGCCAGCGCGACGACGTGCGCGCCCTGCTCGCCGTTGCCGACATCGTCGTGGTGCCCAGCCGGTGGGAGGCGCGCGCGCTGATCGTGCAGGAGGCGATGGCGGCCGGCCGCCCGATCGTTGCCTCGCGGGTGGGCGGCATCCCCGGTCTGACGGGCCCCGACGCGGCGGTCCTGGTGCCGCCGGGAGACGCGGGGCAGCTCGCGACCGCCGTCCTGGCCGTGCTGGACGACCGCGAACTGGCGGCCAGGCTGTCGCTGGCGGCCAGGGCCCGGGCCGCCACCCTGCCGGCCCCGGCCGATGCGGTGACGGCCGTCGTCACCGTCTATCAGGGGCTGGCCGCCCGGCAGCGCTCCCGGCGGACAATCAGGCGGTGCACGTCGCGATCGGGAAATTAGCCGGTAAAGCGGCGTCTCCGGAACTAGCCGGACGGTAACATCTGAAGTCCGCTAAGGTAGCCAAGCACAGTTTGTAGATGTCCGCCTGCATTCCGCGCTTCCCAGACACTCATCAGGTTTTGGTAGCAATCGGTTGTTTCTCCTGACCGGCCAGTACCTAATGTGATGGGCTGACCAATCTGGGGTCGTGTGTCTCCCTGCTGGCGACCCTGGGGGTAGCTCATGAGTAAAGCAGCTGGTCCCGCGCCATCCGGTTACCAGGCGGGCGGCGCCGTCAGTGACGAAGGCCAGGCGTCAGCCGACCGTGCGTCCGTTAGCGCCCCGCCGCCGGCTGGCGAGAACCTGCTGCCGCCCCGGCCCGCTAGCGCCCGTCAGCCGTCGTGGGCGGCGGTCATCGGGACGACCTGGCGCCTCTGGCTGCATCGCCGGGTGCTGCGCGACCAGCGCGTTCCCGGTCAGGACGTTCCCGGTCAGGACGTCCCCGGCCAGCCCGTCCCCGGCCAGCGGCGGCCAGGCCCGCGGCGTCGCGCCGGCATCATCGGCCTGGTCGTCATCGTGTTCGCAGCCGGGGCGCTGACCATCGCGCTGGCGCAGGGCCAGGACAGCCCCGGGACGCGCCGCAGCGCCGCGGCCTCGGCGAGGAAGGCCGCGCACCTCAGCCCTGCGGGCCTGGCGGCTGCCGCGGCGAACCGCCAGAGTGCGGCGGCCTGGGTCGCGGCTCAGGTGGGCCACAGCGTCATCGTGTCCTGTGACCCGGTGATGTGCGCCGCCCTGACGGCCCGCGGCCTCCCGGCCGGCGACCTGCTGCCGCTCAGCGCGTCGGCCACCGATCCGAAGGGCTCGCAGATCGTCGTGTCCACGACCGCGCTGCGCAGTCAGTTCGGCAGCCGCCTGCCCGACGTGTACGCCCCGGTCGTCATCGCCAGTTTCGGCACGGGCGCGACCCGGGTGGACATCCGGATCGAGGCTCCCGACGGCTCGCAGGCCTACCTGGTGGCCCAGCGCGCCGACCTGCTGGCGCGCGTCGCCGCCGGCCAGCAGTTGCTGCGTAACAAGGAACTGCACGTATCCGGGTCGCCGCAGCAGGCCATCGCGGCGGGCTATGTCGACCCGCGGCTGCTGATCACGCTGGCTGCGCTGCTCGCACAGGAGCACCAGGTGTACATCTCCCGGTTCGGCGACTCCGCGCCGGGAGCGGCGGCGGTGCCGACGGCGGCGGTTCCGCTGCGGATAGTCCGGATCGCCGCCCTCGTGACGGCCAACGGCGCGAAGCGGAAGACCTACCTGAACTCGGTGCTCAAGTTCCTGCAGGCGCAGCGGCCGCCCTTCCAGGCGAGCCTGTCCGTGCTGCACCTGAGCGGCAAGACGGTCATCCAGATCCAGTTCAGCGCGCCCACCCCCCTCGGGCTGCTGGGCGCGCACGCATCGCCATGACTCCGCATTCCAGCGGCACGTTCGACCCGGCGACCGGCCATTATCTGAGCAATACGATCGCGTACGCCACGCTGGTGTCCTGACGGACGGCCGCTGCCGCTCTATCATTGCCCGCATGATCCACATTCGCCCAGCTGGTCCGGCCGATGGCCTGGCCATCGCGCAGGTCCGCGCGAAGAGCTGGCGGATTGCCTACTCCGACGTGCTTCCGGCGCAGATGCTCGCCGAGCTGACCTCCCCCGCGGCCGTCGCCAGGGAGGCGGAGTGGCGCAGCACGCACCCCCTGGACGGCGTCCTGATCGCCGAGACGGCCGCCGACGCCGACGCCGACGCCGGCGGCCCGGAGGCTGAGCTGATCGGGTTCGCCGCGTTCGGTCCCGAGCGCAGCGAGGATGACGAGCCCGGCTGGCCTGGCGCGCAGCCGCCCGAGCACGGCCGCGCTGAGCTCTACGCGATCTACGTGGCCCCCGATTACTGGTCGTCGGGCGCGGGCCAGGCGCTGATGGACGCCGTGCTCGCTTTAGCAGCCAGTTCCGGCTACACCGACATCAGCCTGTGGGTGATGGAGGCCAACGAGCGGGCCCGCCGCTTCTACGAGCTAGCCGGATTCCAGGTGACCGGCGAGAGCGCGATCCTGGGTCGCCTGGTCGGCGTCACCCAGATCCGCTACCGGCGCCTCGTCGGCTGAACCGGGCGAGCCCGAACCGGTCGCCGGGCAGCCCAGGCAGCCCGGGCTGGCTCGGGCTGCCTGGCCGGCTCGGGCCGCGGGGCCGCTCGGGCTGGCTCGGCGGTTCAGGCTGGCCGTCGATGGCCAGCCCCGCCAGCCACTCGCCGAGCAGTGGCCCGAACTTGAAGCCATGCCCGGACGTGCCGGAGCCGATGACCACGTTGCCGACCCGGTCAAGGATGAAGTCCTCATCGGGGGTGTTGTCGTAGACGCAGCGCTCCACGCGAACGGGCCGCGGGTCCAGGCCGGGCAGGTAACGGCGGGCGGCCTCCGCCAGCCGGGCGGCCAGCACCGGATCGGCGGCCTGGCCCTGCTCATCGGGGCGGACGGGCGGCCCGCTCGGGTGAATGCCGGTCTTATACAACGGCGAGCTGGGCACGGGCAGCCCGTAGGGCGACTGGCTGCCATGGCAGATGAAGATCGGCAGCCCGGACTGGGACGGGCCGGCGGGGTCCAGGGCGGCGGGGTCCAGGGCGGCCGGGTCCGGGGCGGCCGGGTCCAGGGCGGCCGGGTCCGGGGCGGCCGGGGCGAGGTAGGCCACCTGCTCCAGCGTCGGCGTGCCCGGCACCCGCCAGCCTGCCACCCGCCAGCCTTCCTCCGGGCCAGCCCTCTGCGGGCCAGCACGGGCCAGCAGTTCGGCCGTCCACGGCCCGGCGCAGATGACCGCCACGCGCGCCGACAGCCTCCCCCGGTCGGTGTGCAGGGTCACCCGCCGCCCGTCATCTGCAAGGTGGCTGACCCGCACCCCGGTCCGGATCTCCGGCACCCCGGCGGCCAGGACCTCCAGCGCGGTGTCGGCCGCGGTCACGCAGGAGCCCGGCTCCAGCAGCGCCGGGCCGTCCGCCGCGATCGCAGGGAACCTGGCCGCCGCCTCCGCGGCCGGCAACAGCTCACACGGCGCGCCCGCCGCCAGCATGGCCTCCCGGACCGCTGGCAGGCCGGCCCCGAACGACAGCTGCGGGGTGGGGAACAGGATCTGCCGAGAACTGTCCGTTTCGAGGTCATGCCAGAACTCGCGGGCCCGCAGGGCCGCCTCGACGTAGGCAGGATCGGCGTAGCCGAGGCGGAAGATGCGGCAACTGCCCTTGGAGCCCGCGCCCTCGTGGCCCGGGCTGGCCTGTTCCAGCAGGGTGACCTCGCGTCCGCGCCGGGCCAGCGCGCGGGCGGCCGCCAGGCCCAGCAGGCCCCCGCCCACCACCACGTAGTCGAGCCGTTCCGCCGCGTCCCGCGGTTCCGAAGGGCTCACCAGCCGCGAGCTCGCCACTCCGGGACGTGCGGCCGCTCGGCGCCCAGCGTGGTGTCCTTGCCGTGCCCCGGGTAGACCCAGGTGACGTCAGGCAGCTCGGCGAACACGCGGTTCTCCAGGTCGGTCATGAGCTGGGCGAACCGCTCCGGGTCCTGCTGAGTGTTGCCGGGGCCGCCGGGGAACAGCGAGTCGCCGGTGAACAGGTGCGGCTCATCGCCGTCGTTATAGCGCAGCGCGATGCTGCCGGGAGTGTGGCCACGCAGATGAATAACGGACAGTTCGGCGTTCCCCACCAGCACCACGTCCCCGTGCCGCACGGGGTGGCTGACCGGGACCGGCAGCGGGCCGGCGTCGTCGGGATGGGCCACGGTCTGCGCGCCGGTCGCCTGCTGGACCTCCTTCAGCGCGCCCCAGTGGTCCCAGTGCTGGTGCGTGGTGATGATCGTGGCCAGCGGCCGGCCGCCGATCAGCCCGAGCAGCGTGTCCGCCTCGGCGGCCGCGTCGATCAGGGCCAGCTCGCCGGTGGCCGTGCAGCGGAGGAGGTAAGCGTCGTTGTCCATCGGTCCCACCGCCACCTTGGTGATGGTGAGGCCGGGCAGTTCCCTGGTGTCGGCCGCGCCGCCGACGGTCACGTCGCCTGTGTAGCTCATGCTCTCCTCATTTCCCGGCCCCGGCTCCCCGCCGCTCATTATGTACTCTCGCGCCGCGCCGGCCTGCCGCGGCGGCCTGCTGGCGGCTGCCCGCTGGCTGGCGGCTAGCCCGCTCGTCGGCGGCTAGCCCACGGGCTGGCGGCTGCCCGCTCGCCGGCGGCTAGCCCACGGCTAGCCCACGGCTGTTCGCGGGCACGCCAGGCACGCGCGGCATTCATGATCACGGGGCTTTTTCAGTCACTATGACTGAAAAAGCCCCGTGATCATGAATCGGAGGCGGCCGCCCGGAAGTCGGTACGCGCCGGGCAGTCTTTTGATTACGCTCCGATGTATCTAGAAGCGGAAGGTAATCAGTTGGGACGGGTCATGCTGGACGGCGAGGCTGGGCGGGGCACGGAGGCTGGGCGGGGCATGGAGGCTGGGCGGGGCACGGAGGCTGGGCGGGGGGCTGGCGGCGGGCCCGGGGGCGGGCGGGTTAGCAGGCGGGCGATCCTGCGGGCCGGGGCGCTGGGCGGCGGGGCGGCCGCCGCCCTTGGCGCCGGGGGAGCGGCGGCGGCTCGCGCGAGCGCGGTGGCGGGCGGGCGCGCGCTGGAGGCGGGGAGCGGCGGCGTGGCGGGGGCGCGGTTTCCGCCGATCGCGCTGTTCGCGCAGGAGGACCTGAACTTCGAGACGCTGTTCGCTCTCGGCAGCGCGGGCTACGGCACAGCCGAGGTGGGGGAGATCGTGACCGTGGTCAACGAGATCAATGCCCGCGGCGCGACCTACCAGGCCTACTACGACGGCTTCGCGGGGATGGCGCGACGGGTCGCCGCCCTCGCCGCCGGCGAACTGGCGGCCGGGCACAAGGTCAGCGCCCGCAGCGCCTACCTGCGCGCGGCCACCTACTACGACCTGTGCCTGTTCTTCGTGCTCGGCACGAGCTTCCGGGCGCATGAGGCGGCGGTGTACGCCAGCATGCAGCACAACTGGAACGCTGCGACTCAGCTGTTCGACCCGCCGTTCGAGTTCGTGCACATCCCGTACGGCGACTCCTGGCTGCCCGCCTACTTCCTGCGGCCCGACAGTTCCGGCGTCGCCCGGCCGACCGTCATCCTGAACAACGGCAGCGACGGCCAGAACGTCGACCTGTTCGCCTTCGGCGGCGCGGCCGCCCTGGAG
This sequence comes from Streptosporangiaceae bacterium, assembly GCA_035532295.1. GTDB lineage: Bacteria > Actinomycetota > Actinomycetes > Streptosporangiales > Streptosporangiaceae > DASUBV01. The sequence goes on along the minus strand of DATKRH010000015.1, from coordinate 18,451 downwards.
CGGGGCTACAACGCCCTGATCTTCGAGGGACCCGGCCAGGGATCGATGCTGTTCGAGCGGCAGATCTTCTTCCGCCCGAACTGGGAGCACGTGGTCACGCCCATCATCGACTGGCTGACAGCCCAGCCCGACGTGGACGACAGCCGCATCGCCATCACCGGCTGGAGCATGTGTGGCGAGTCGGTCATCCGGGCCGCGGCCTTCGAGCACCGGCTCACCGCCGTGGTTGCCGACCCCGGCGTGCGGGACGCGTGGCTGGCCTTTCCGGCCTTCCTGCAGAAGCTGTTCACGGGAGGAGCCTCGAAGGCGGCGGTGAACCACATCTGGAACACCGAGATCGCACCGCACATGAACGCGCAGGAGCGGTTCACCTTCGCCAAGCGCTCGGAGTTGTTCGGCCAGCAGTACCTGACCGACGCACGGGCCGGCCGCGTGTTCACGGACCTGTATGACCTCGGCAAGACGATCATGGCCGTGAACTGCACCTCGACGGCGTCGAAGGTCACCTCGCCGACGCTGGTGAACGACTACGTGGACGATCAGTTCTATCCCGGCCAGGCCCGGGAGGTTTACGACCTGCTGCCCGCGAACCTGCCCCGGGCGTTCCACACCTTCACGGTGGCGGAGGGGGCGGAGTATCACGATGCCCCGATGGCGCCGCAGACCCGCAACCAGGTGGTGTTCGACTGGCTCGACGACATCCTGTCCTGAGCGGCGTGCTGGTGGCCCGGCGCTGCTAACGTCGCGGGCCATGACGGAGCGGATTTACGTAGGCAACGCCGATGTGGACGGTGCGCTGAATCGCGGCTGGCTGCTCGGGCACTTCATGCCGGCCGGCGACATCCGCCGCAGCGACGATGTCGAGATCAAGTGGGGCGTGCACCCGCCCGGCGAGGAGCGCGCCCAGTGGGTGCTCCAGGAGGAGCGCACGTCCCTGCACGTGCTGATCAGCGGCCGGTTCCGGCTCGAGGTGCCGGGCCGGAGCATCCTGCTGGCCAAGCAGGGCGACTATGTGGTGCTGCAGCGCGTTGGCCACTCCTGGCGGGCCGAGGAGCAGTCGGTACTGCTCAGCGTCCGCTGGCCGTCGGTGCCCGGCTACGCGGTCCCCGCGACCTGACGGCCGGCCTGCGCCGGACGCCGCGGGGTGCCGCCGGGTGCCGGCTGGGTGCCGCGGGGTGCCGCGGGGTGCCGGCTGGGTGCCGCCGGGTGCCGCGGGGTGCCGCGGGGGAACGGGAATCAGCGGGCGGGGGCGCGGGTTGTTCTGGTCGGCGGAAAAGGGGCGCCGGCTGGGTGGCTGCGCCGGGCGCATCGCGCCGGGGGCCGGGGCGCTGAAGCCAAGGCCACCCGGATTGTCAGACCCCCCGGATACCATGACGAGGCGTCTTCCTGAGCCCCGTAAAGGGTTCCTGACCCGCTAAGAGACCCATCGACTCCAGGAGAATCGAGCGCGAAGTGGCAGACCGTCTTGTCGTCCGCGGTGCGCGCGAGCACAACCTGAAGGATATCTCGCTTGACCTGCCCCGGGACGCGATGATCGTCTTTACCGGGCTGTCCGGGTCGGGCAAGTCGAGCCTCGCGTTCGACACGATCTTCGCCGAGGGCCAGCGGCGTTACGTGGAGTCGCTGTCGGCCTACGCGCGGCAGTTCCTGGGCCAGATGGACAAGCCCGACGTCGACTTCATCGACGGGCTGTCGCCCGCGGTGTCCATCGATCAGAAGGCGGCCAGCCGGAACCCGCGCTCCACGGTGGGCACGATTACCGAGGTCTATGACTACCTCCGGCTGCTGTACGCCCGGGTGGGCAAGCCGCACTGCCCGGTCTGCGGCCGGCCCATCGCCCGGCAGAGTCCGCAGCAGATCGTCGACCGCGTGCTGGAGCTGGAGGAGGGCATCCGGTTCCAGGTACTCGCGCCGGTCGTCCGCGGCCGCAAGGGCGAGTACACCGAGATGCTCCGCGACCTGCAGGCCAAGGGCTACTCGCGGGCCAGGGTCGACGGGACGGTGATCCGGCTGGAGACCGCGGTCTCCGGGGAGCTGCCCGCGCTGAAGAAGTCCGAGAAGCACGATATCGAGGTCGTGGTCGACCGGCTGGACGTGAAGGAGTCGGCCCGCCGGCGGCTGACCGACTCGGTGGAGACCGCGCTGGTCCTGTCGGGCGGCGTCGTGGTCCTGGACTTCGTGGACCTGCCCGAGACCGACCCGCACCGCGAGCGGATGTTCTCCGAGCACCTGGCCTGCCTGTACGATGACCTGTCCTTCGACGAGCTGGAGCCCCGCTCGTTCTCGTTCAACTCGCCGTGGGGCGCGTGCCCGGACTGCACCGGCCTGGGGACCCGGATGGAGGTCGACCCCGATCTCGTCGTGGCCGATCCCGATCTGACGCTCGCCGACGGCGCCATCGCGGTGTGGAGCGGCGGCCATGTCAGTGACTACTTCGTCCGGCTGATCGAGGCCCTCGGCAACTCGGTCGGCTTCAGCGTTGACACTCCGTGGTCGAGGCTGCCCGCCGCCGCGCGGCGCGCGCTGCTGTACGGGCACGGCGAGCAGGTGCACGTCAGGTACAAGAACCGGTACGGCCGGGAGCGCTCGTACTACACGAACTTCGAGGGCGCGATCCCCTACATCGAGCGACGGCACTCGGAGGCGGAGAGCGACTCCAGCCGGGACCGGTTCGCCGGGTACATGCGCGAGGTGCCGTGCCCGACCTGCCACGGTGCCCGGCTCAAGCCGGTCTCGCTCGCTGTCAAGGTGGACGACCGGTCGATCTCGGATTACTGCGCGCTGCCCATCGGGGAACTGGCCAAGCTGCTGCTCACGCTGGAGCTGTCGGACCGTGACATGCAGATCGCGGGCCGCATCCTCAAGGAGGTCAACGCCCGGCTGGGGTTCCTGCTCGATGTCGGGCTGGATTACCTCTCGCTGGACCGCGCGTCGGCGACGCTGGCCGGGGGAGAGGCCCAGCGGATCCGGCTCGCGACCCAGATCGGCTCGGGCCTGGTCGGCGTCCTGTACGTGCTGGACGAGCCGTCCATCGGGCTGCACCAGCGCGACAACCACCGGCTGCTGGAGACGCTGCTGCGGCTGCGTGACCTGGGCAACACGCTGATCGTGGTCGAGCATGACGAGGATACGATCCGCGCCGCCGACTGGGTAGTGGACATCGGCCCGCGGGCGGGCGAGCACGGCGGCCACGTCGTCGTATCCGGGCCGCTGCCGGAGCTGCTGGCCAGCAAGGAGTCGCTGACGGGCGACTACCTCACCGGCCGGAAGTCGGTCCCCGTGCCCGACAGCCGCCGGAAGCGGACGCGCGGCCGCGAGGTCGTGGTCAAGGGCGCGAGCGCGAACAACCTGCGCGGCGTAGACGTGGCGTTCCCGCTGGGCCTGTTCGTCGCGGTCACGGGCGTCTCCGGGTCGGGCAAGTCGACGCTGGTCAACGACATCCTGTACAGCGCGCTGGCCCGCGAGCTGAACGGCGCGCGGATCGTGCCGGGCAAGCACACCAGGGTCATCGGCATGCAGCACCTGGACAAGATCGTGCACGTCGACCAGGGCCCCATCGGCCGGACCCCGCGATCCAACCCGGCGACCTACACCGGGGTGTTCGACCACGTCCGGAAGCTGTTCGCGCAGACCACCGAGGCGAAGGTCCGCGGCTACCAGCCGGGCCGGTTCTCCTTCAACGTCAAGGGCGGCCGCTGCGAGGCCTGCGCGGGCGACGGCACGATCAAGATCGAGATGCAGTTCCTGCCCGACGTCTACGTGCCCTGCGAGGTCTGTCACGGCGCCCGGTACAACACCGACACCCTGCAGGTGCACTACAAGGGCAAGACGATCGCCGACGTGCTGCAGATGCCGATCGAGGTGGGGGCCGAGTTCTTCGAGCCGGTGCCCGCCATTCACCGGCACCTCAAGACGCTGGTGGACGTCGGCCTGGGCTACGTGCGGCTCGGCCAGCCCGCGCCCACCCTGTCCGGCGGCGAGGCGCAGCGGGTCAAGCTGGCGTCCGAGCTGCAGCGCCGGTCCACGGGCCGGACCATCTACGTGCTGGACGAGCCGACCACGGGCCTGCACTTCGACGACATCCGCAAGCTGCTGGGCGTGCTGGGCCGGCTGGTCGACGGCGGCAACAGCGTCATCGTGATCGAGCACAACCTGGACGTGATCAAGACGGCTGACTGGGTGATCGATCTCGGGCCCGAGGGCGGCTCGCGCGGTGGCTCGGTGATCGCGACCGGCACGCCGGAGCAGGTGGCGAACGTCGAGGAAAGCTACACCGGCCAGTTCCTCAAGAAGCTGCTGGACGTCTAGGCGGGGGCGGTCATCGGCTGTCCCAGCCCTGCCCCTGCCTCTGCCCCTGCCGGTAGGGTATGATTAGATATCAAAGCGTTTAATGTCAAACACTTTGATGACTGAGGAAGTGCTAGCCTGCGGCTATGCCCGGCCCGGCCCGGCCGCCCGTCGGCCTGCTTCTCTCCCGCGTTGCGCGGGACGCGAGCCGGGCGTTCGACTCGGCGCTCGTCGCGGCCGGCGGGTCGCAGCCGATCTGGCTCGTCCTGGTCTCGCTCAAGAGCCGGCAGCTAGTCAACCAGCGGGAACTGGCCGACGCGGTCGGGATTCAGGAGGCCACCCTGACCCATCACCTCAACGCGATGGAGGCATCGGGGCTGGTCACTCGCCGCCGGGACCCGGCGAACCGCCGGGTGCACCTAGTGGAGCTCACCCCGGCGGGCGACGCGCTGTTCTTCCGGCTGAGGGAGGCGGCCACAGCCTTCGACGAGCAGCTGCGATCGGGGCTGTCGGAGGCTGACATCGAGGCGCTGCGGGCGTTGCTGGACCGACTGCACGACAACGTCGTGTGATCCCGTCCGCCCGCGGCGCGGGCGGCGGGGAGACCAGGCCCGGGGGTCAGCCCCCACCGGGATGCCGGGCCATGCTCGCACCCGGACCCGGCTAGCGTGTGCCGGGTAACCACCGCCGAGAGGATCACCGGGACGTGAAGATCGAGACTGGCTACGGGCCCGCGACCGCGGAGTTGGACCTTCCCGCCGCGCCCGCCGTCCCCGCCGCGCCCCGGTTCATGCTGGTCCTGACGCACGGCGCCGGAGGCGGCGTGGATTCGGCCGACCTGCTGGCCGCCCGCGACGCTGCCACGGCGCTCGGCGGCGCGGTGGTCAGGGTCCTGCAGCCCTACCGGGTCCGGGGAGCCCGCGCGCCAGGCTCGGCGCAGCGGCAGGACGGCGCGTGGCTGGAGATCATCGCGACGCTGCGGGCCGAGGTCCCCGGCGTTCCCCTCGTCCAGGGCGGGCGCAGCAACGGCGCCCGGGTCGCCTGCCGGACCGCGCACGCGACCGGGGCGGTCGGGGTGCTGGCCCTGGCGTTCCCGCTGCACCCGCCGGGCAGGCCAGAGCGTTCCAGGGCCGATGAGCTGCGGGCCGCGGACACGAACGTCCTGGTCATTAACGGGAGCCGGGACCCATTCGGGATACCCGACCGGGCCGACGCGACGAGGGTCGTAGTCCTGGCGGGGGAAACCCACGCACTGACCGGGAGTCCCGGTCAGGTGACGGAGGAAGTCGGTACCTGGCTCAGCGCCCTGCTCGGACTCGCGGCCTAGACCTGCGCCTGGACCCTGCGCCTGGACCCTGCGCCTAGATCCTGCGCCTAGATCCTGCGGCTGGCTAGGCGGCTGGCGAGTGGCTCGTGTCGGCCGGACCGTAGCGGAGCGGCGATACCAGCGGCTGAGCGAACAGATCAGTCGGCCGGTGTGGCTCGATCGCGAATCCGTCGGGGAGAAGCTCTCCAGTGTCCTCGAAGACGACAATGCCGTTACACAGCAGGCTCCAGCCCTGCTCGGGGTGGCTGATGATCGTTCTGGCCGCCTCACGGTCCGGCTCCTTAGGATCCGGACACGGGGGCGTATGCGGGCACATTCGTGTGCCTCCTGTAAGCGTCAGGTTGTGGTGTTGATCACACCCTACTGTGCCAGCCTCCTTGCATTTAGGGGCATGGCCCGTTGTGACGGTTTTCGTGACTACCCTTTGTAGCTTTCAATACTTTCGGGTAGCCCAGATCCCCCGTGACAGCTTATTCGGAGCAAGCGAGTACTCGGACTGGCGGAAATGAGAAGCCGTCCGCGCCGCCGGGACCCAGCGGGACCCCGGGACCCAGCGGGACCCCGGGCCGCGGGCGTCAGTGCGACGGAAGCCGCGCGACCTGGACGCCTAGCGCCTGCGTCTTGGGCCGGGCGGGGAAGCCGGTGAGCTGGTAGGTCTCGCGCAGCGTCAGCAGGCGCTCGGCCTCGTCGGTGAGCGCGTGCACGGCGGGCCTGGCCTTGGCCTGTCGCCGGTAGATCCGGTCCTCGTAGCCGCGCGGGCCGATCTCGGCCCGCTCCGCCGCATAGGCGGCCCGCATCGCGGCGGTCAGCGCGGCGCTGAGCCGCTGGGCGAGCGGATACTGCTCATCGGCCGGGGCGCCGACCGCCTGGGCGTGGCGGAATGCCTGCTCGGCCTCGCGTGCCTGCGCCAGCAGGCTGTCGAAGTTATCGGCGAGTGCGGCGTCAGCGAGATAAGCGGCCTCGGCCGCTCCGCTGACCTTGTTCTTGCCCTTTGTCACGCGCGTCAGCTTAGCGGATCGGCGGGCCGGCCCCATTCCCGCGGGCACCTACCCCAGGCACCTACCCCGGGGACCTCCCCGGTCATGGCAACCGGAGCCGGCCGGGCCGCGGCCTCAGGCCAGGCTCGCCTGCCAGTCCGCGTGCAGGGCCGAGTACTCGCCCTCGGTCGCCAGCAGGTCGGCCGGGGACCCGTCCTCGATGATCTCGCCGCGCGCCAGCACGAGGACGCGGTCGGCGATCGCCACGGTGGACAGCCGGTGCGCGATGATCACGGCGGTCCGCCCGGTCAGGACCGTGTGCAGCGCATCCTGCACCAGCCGCTCGCTCGGGATGTCCAGCAGCGAGGTGGCCTCGTCCAGGATGAGCAGCGCGGGCGCCGCCAGGAAGGCGCGGGCAAAGGAGACGAGCTGGCGCTGCCCGGCCGACAGCCGGCCGCCGCGCTTGCCGACCAGCTCGTCGTAGCCGGCGGGCAGCGCGGAGATGAAGCCGTCGGCGCCGATGGCCTTCGCGGCGGCGATGATCTCCGCCCGGCTGGCGGTCGGCTTGCCGAGTGCGATGTTCTCCGCGATGGAGCCGCCGAACAGGAAGTTCTCCTGGGTAATCAGGATGATCTCGCGGCGCAGGCTGCGCTCGGACAGCTGCCGCAGATCGATGCCGTCCAGCAGGACCCGCCCCTCGTCAGGGTCGTACATGCGGGCTAGCAGCCGGGCGATCGTCGTCTTGCCCGCCCCGGTGGCGCCGACGATCGCGACCGTCTGCCCGGCGGGGATGGTCAGGCTCAGTCCGGGCAGCACGACCGCCTGCCGGTACCCGAAGCGAACCGACTCGAACTTCGCAGTGCGGCCACCGCGGGCCTCGTTACTCACCTCGGGCAGGGCCACGGGGTCGTCCGGCTCCGGCACCGAGGGAGCCTCGTCGAGCACGCCGGAGATCTTCTCCAGCGCCGCGCCGGCGGACTGGAAGTTGCTGTAGAACTGCGACAGGTCCACCAGCGGCTCGAAGAAGCGCTGCAGGTAGAGCAGGAAGGTGACCAGGATGCCGATCTGCATCTGGTGGTCGATGACCCGCAGGCCGCCATACAGCAGCACCGCGCCGGTGGCCAGCTTGCCGACCAGGGTCACGCCGGGGAAGAAGATCGCCAGCAGCCGGGCCGCGCGCAGGCTGGCGTTCGCGTAGTCCTGGTTGAAGATCGTGAAGATCTCCTCGTTGCGGTCCTCCCGGCGAAACGCCTGGACGGCCCTGATACCGCCGAACGTCTCCACGAAGTGGACGATGACCTGGGCGATTGTCTCCCTGGTGCGGCGGTAGGACAGCGCTGACTCGCGACGGAACCAGGCCGACAGCCACAGCAGCGGGATGGACCCGCCCATGATCACCAGGGCGAGCTCCCAGTCCAGCAGCAGCATCCCGGTGCCGACGAGCAGCAGCGTGAAGACCGCTGAGACCAGGGTGTCCAGGCCGTCCTCGAACAGGTCCGAGATCGAGTCGATGTCGGAGACCTGCCGCGAGATCACCCGGCCGGAGGTGTAGTGCTCGTGAAAGGCAATCGGCAGCCGCAGGAAGTGCTCGAACAGCCGGCGCCGCAGCTCGAGCACGACCTTCCCGCCCAGCCGGCCGATGGCGCCGATGAACGCGCGGGTGGTGATGGCCTGGACGGCTACGGCGAAGCCAAAGGCGACGATGAGCAGGACTAACGGCGCGGCGTCGTGAGTCTTGGTGAGCCGCGGGATCTGGTCGACGCCCTTGCCGACCAGCCAGGGGCCGGCCAGGATCGCGACGTTCGCGACGACGATGAGGACCAGGATGGTGGCGGCCTGTACCCGGTGCGGGCGCAGCAGGTCCTTCAGCAGCCGCCGGGACCGCCGCCGCAGGAAGGAAGACAGCCCGGCGGATACCTCGTCGGTTTCCTCGGCCGCGATGCCCCGCCAGGCATCGGCCGGTGACTGGCTCATCGGCGTGCTCCGGTGGTCAGGTCCGGGGCGGCGCTCATCAGCTCCCGGTAGCGCGGCTCGCTGGCCAGCAGTTCGCGATGAGTGCCGATCGCGCCGACGGCGCCGTCGCTCAGCAGCGCGACCCGGTCCGCCAGCAGGACCGTCGAGGGCCGGTGCGCCACGACGAGCGCGGTGGACATGCCGAGCACCTCGCCGAGCGCCCGGCTGACCTTGGCCTCGGTGTGCACGTCAAGCGCGGACAGCGGATCGTCCAGCAAGAGCACCTGCGGCCGGGCGAGAATCGCCCGGGCCAGCGCGATCCGCTGCCGCTGGCCGCCGGACAGGGCCATGCCCTGCTCGCCGATCCGCGTGTCGAGGCCCCAGGGCAGCTCGGCGACGAAGTCGGCTTGCGCGACCGCCAGCGCGGCGGAAATGGCCGCCTCGCCGGCGTCCGGCACGCCGAAGCTCACGTTCTCGCGGACGCTCGCGGAAAACAGGGTGGGGTCCTCGAAGGCGCAGCCCAGCCGGCCACGCAGCCCGCGCAGCGGCAGGTCGCGGATGTCGGCGCCGTCGAGCCGGATCGCGCCGCCGCTGACGTCGGCCAGCCGGGGGACCAGCTGGAGCAGCGTGGTCTTGCCGGAACCGGTCGCGCCGACGAGGGCGACGGTCTCACCGGGCGAGAGCTCCAGGCTGACCCCGCGCAGCACGGCCGTGGGCGCCTGCGGATAGGTGAACGTCACGTCATCAAAGATCAGGTGTCCGGGCCGCTCCCGGCGAACGCCGGGAACGCCGGGCCGCTCCCGGCGTTCCCGGCGGGCCTGGGCCGGGACCGCCGCGGCGCCCGCGGCGGCCGCGGCGGCCGGGGTACCCGCCCGGTCAGTGATAACCGGCCGACCGGTGATAACCGGCCGACCGGTGGTGGCCGGCCGGTCGGTGATGGCCGGCGGCGTGTCGAAGATCTCGTAGACCCGCTGCGCCGCGGTGGCCGCCTCCTGGCCGCCGGAGATGATGTAGCCCATGGCCTCGATCGGCCAGACCAGGAGCAGGGCCAGCGTGATGAAGGCGACCAGGCCGCCAGTGCTCAGCTCGTGCCGGCTGACGGCCAGCGCGCCAAGCAGCAGTATCAGCCCGATCACCGCGTTCGGCACCAGGTCCAGGCTCGCCCAGAATGATCCCCGCAGCCCCGCCTTGGCCACCTGGGTGCGGAAGACGCGTTCGGCCTGGCCGAAGTGCCTGGCGGCGGCCTCGTCGCGGCGGCCGAGCGCCTTGAGCACGCGGATGCCGGTGGTCGCCTCCTCGACATAAGTGGCCAGGTCGCCCTGCTCGTCCTGAACCCGCCGCGAGAGCATCCGATAGCGCTTCTCGAAGGCAACGCACAGCGCGGTGACGGGGAGGAAGATGCCGCCCGTCAGCAGCCCCAGCCACCAGTTCAGGTGAATCAGCAGCGCGACGACGACCACGAAGGTCCAGATGTTGGTGATGAAGAACACCACGCCGAAGCCGCCGAACCGGCGGACCGCCGACAGGTCCGTCGTGGCGCGGGACAGCAGCTGACCGGACTGCCAGGAGTCGTGGAAGCCGGGCTCCAGCAGTTGCAGATGGGCGTAGAGGTCGTCGCGCAGTGTCTTCTCCATGCCGGCGACGGCGCCCGCCTGCACCCAGCGCCTGAAGAAGCTAAGGCCCGACTGAATGGCGCCGAAGGCAATGGCGGCGACGCCGAGCTCCACGAGCAGGCCGCGGTTGGCCTGGCGGATGGCATTGTCGATGACCGACTTGGTCAGCAGCGGAATGGCGATCTCGGACGAGACCGCGAGCAGCGCCGCGATGATCATGAAAGTGAGCTGGCCGTAGTAAGGCCGCAGGTACTCGCGGATACGCCACAGTGCCGCTGCAGGGGTCTGCGCGGCAGAAACCCGTTCCGTCAGGGCATGCGGTAGCGAGGCGGGGGCATCAGGGGGCATTGCTCGCAGGTTAACCGTGCCGTGCCCTGCGTGTCACGCCAATTTCGCTGCGGGACGACACCTGCGCAGCCGCGGCGGGCGCCGTCAGGCCCTGGGGACAGGCCCGGCGCACCGCCCATGAGCACCCGCCGGGATCGATTCTGCCGTCTGGATCGGGGCACGGGCGCGCGTTCGCCTATATACGGCACGGAGTGGCGGACGGCGGGCAACTCTGGCACTCTGGCCAGACGCGGGGGCGAGCCGGAGCCCGATCCGGCAGGGAGGTACCCATGGAATGCGCCAATTCCTGGGGCGGGCCGAGGTCGGTGCAGGGGCTAGATCCGGCGCTGGGGGCCTACTACGACGGCGTCACCGGGATCTGTCAGCTGGCGGCCCGGTTCGGTGCGAGCGAGTGGAACGCGCGGACTCCGTGCCCGGAATGGCGCGCTCGCGATCTCGCCGGCCACCTGCGCTGTGTAGCCGATGACTATCACGAGTACCTCGACAACGCCCCGGCGAGCCGTTACGCGCGGCTGCTGGCCAGCGGGCTGCAGCCGCAGACCTTCGCGCGGAAGATCGCCCGGCAGAACGCGGCCGAGCTCGCCACCCTGGCCGACGCGCCGCCGGAGGAGCACATCGCGGCTTTCACCCTGGCGGCCCGGGCGTACGCGCGCAGGCTCCCGTCGGTGTGGGACCTGCCGCACCATCAGTATCTCGGCCGGGTCGTCACGGTGGCGGGAATGGCGGGCGCGGCGTGCGCGGAGTGGCACCTGCACGCGTGGGACCTGGCCAGGGCCCTGGGCACGGACTACCGGCCGGTCGATCCCGAGGCCGTCCTGGCCGGCTGGCGCGCCGGAATGGTTCACCTCCCGGCCGTCGCGGCCGGCTACGCGGTCGTGGGCAGGCCAAGCCGGCCGGCCGACCCCTGGCGCGTCGTGCTGCTGGCCGCGGGCCGCCTGCCGACCAGACCCGGGCGCCGTCTGGGCCCGAGCCGGCCTCGCGGCCGGTGACCGCCACGCTGGTAGGCGCCTCGCCGGCGGCGGGCCGCGGTCCCGCTAGATCCGGCAACGGGCCTGCGGCATACCCTGAGGTGACCAGGAGCGACATCCCCCGCGACACCCCGCTCACCCCGCACACCCCGCGACACCCCGCTCACCCCGCGACACCCCGCTCACCCCGCGACACCCCGCGATACTCCCGCGACACCCCCGGAGGGCCTGACGACTATGGGCATCGACGTCCGCGCCATCCGCGCCGCCTACCCGGCGCTGGCCGACGGGTACGCCTACCTGGACGGGGCCGCGGGCACGCAGGTGCCGTCCTCGGTCATCCAGGCGATCGGCGCAGCGCATGCGGCCGGCCTGGGAAACTCGGGCGGGGCCTTCCCGGCCAGCAAGCGATCCGACTCCATCACGGCCGAGTGCCGGCGCGCGCTCGCCGCCCTGACCGGCGGCGAGCCCGACGGCGTCATCCTCGGCCCTAACATGACCACCCTGACCTACCGGCTGGCCAACACCCTGGCCAAGGACTGGGCCGCCGGCGACGAGGTCATCGTGTCCAGGCTGGACCACGACGCCAACGTGCGGCCGTGGGTGCAGTTCGCGGCCCGGGCCGGCGCGGTGGTCCGCTGGGCCGAGATCGACCCGGTGACCGGGGAGCTGCCGGCCGCGCAGTACGCCAGCCTGCTATCGCCGCGCACCAGGCTGGTGGCCGTCACCGCGGCCAGCAACATCATCGGGACCCGGCCCGATGTCGCGGCGATCACCGCCAGCGCGCGGACGGCCGGCGCGCTCAGCTACGTCGACGGGGTGCACGCCACCCCGCACGGCCCGGTCGACGTGCGCGCCCTCGGCGCTGATTTCTATGCCACCAGCGCCTATAAGTGGTCGGGGCCGCACATCGGAGCGGTCGTCGCCGACCCGGGGCTGCTGCGCTCGCTGCGGCCCGACAAGCTGATGCCCGCCCCCGATGACGTGCCCGATCGTTTTGAATGGGGCACCCTGCCCTTCGCCGACCTGGCCGGAGTCAGTGCCGCCGTCGAGCATCTGGCGTCGCTGGCCGGCCCGGCTAACGGCAGCCTCCGGGAGCGGGTGGTGACCGCGATGACCGCGGTGGCACGGCACGAGCAGGAGCTCCTCGAGGTTCTGCTCGGCGGCCTGGACGACATGGAGCATGTGACGACCTACGGGAAGGCGGCCAGCCGCACCGCCACCGCCTATTTCAACGTGGCCGGCCGCACGCCCCGGCAGGTGGCGGAGCATCTCGCCGAGCGGAAGATCAACGTCTGGAACGGGGATAACTACGCCTGGGAGCTGACCGGCGCCCTGGGCATCCGCGACTCGGGCAGCGCGGTCCGGGCGGGCCTGGTGCACTACAACGATCAGTCCGACGTCGTCCGGCTGCTCGACGCGGTGGCGGAACTGGGCGGATAGGTCCCCGGCGGGGCCGAACCGGGGCCGGGTCAGGAACTCGCAGGCCTGTCCAGCGGGTACCGGTACATCCGGGTCTCCCGCGTCTCGAAGCCGAGCCGCTCGTAGAGCCGCCCGGCGGCCGCCCGCGAGGGCCGCGAGGTCAGGTCCACTGTCCGGGCCCCGGCGGCCCGGGCGATGCGCAGCGCCTCCTGTGTCAGCGCGGCGCCGACGCCCTGGCCGCGGGCCGCGTCGTCGACGACCACATCCTCGATCCAGGCTCGCAGCCCGGTAGGGATCGGGAACATCGCGAGCGTCAGCGTTCCGCGGATGGCCCCGTCCGAGCGGGCGACCAGCACGCTGACGGCGGGCGCGGACACAATCGCGGCGAGTGCCGCCTGGCTCAGCGGCGGAGCGGACCGGGACAGCTGGGGCAGCAGCCGCCCGAACGCCTCCACGACCTCGTCGGTTACCTCACTGAGTACCTCAACCTCGACAGTCACGCGGCGCACATTACCCGCCACGACCCGGCGGCCGCGCGCGGGCCGCCGGGAGAGGGCGGACGTCAGGCGATGCCGGCGGCGCGCAGCAGCGCGGTCGTCGCGGCCGCGGCCACAATGACCGCCAGGAACGGCGCCCGCAGCAGCAGCGCGACGATGGCGGCGGCGAGCCCGGCCAGCCGGGCGGGGTCGAGCACGATGGCATGCCCGGCCGTGGCTACCTCGACCGCGGACAGCGCCGCGAGCAGCGCGACCGGTACCAGCTCGGCGAACCACCGCACCCGGCGGTGGTCCAGGACCCGCTCGGGAACCGTGAGCCCGGCCAGCTTGAGCGCGTAGCAGCCAGCCGCCGTGGCCAGCACGGCGATCCACAGTCCCGTCACGGCCCGCCCGCCCGGGCCGGGGCAGGCGCCGCCGGAGGGGAGGTGGCCAGCGCGCCGCCCAGCGCGGCCGTGGCGGCCAGGATGACCGGCACCCCCGTCGGCAGGACGGGAGTCAGGCCAAGAGCGATGGCGGCGCCGGCCGCGGCGACGACGCGCTCGGTCCGCCCGGCTCGCAGCCGCGGCCAGATGAGTGCCAGGAACGCGGCCGGCCCCACCACGTCGAGCCCCAGCGCGCGCGGTGACGCCAGCGTTCCCGCGCCGAGGGCACCGGCCAGCGTGCAGATGTTCCAGGTCAGGTACAGGCAGGTGAAGGTGACGGCGAAGGCCACCCGGCTGTCCCTGGCGTCCGGCTGGGCCAGGGCCACGGCGGTCGTCTCGTCGATGACGCCCTGGGCGCCGAGCAGCCTGCGGGTGCCCCGCAGTCGCAGCAGGCTGGTGAGCCGCAGCCCGTAGAGCGTGTTGCGGCTGCCCAGCAGGATGGCGCCGGCCGTGGCCGCGATGAGGTTCCCGCCCACGGCCACGGCACCGATGAGCGCGAACTGCGAGGCGCCGGTGAAAGCGAGCGCGCTGAGCGCGCAGGCCTGCCACGCGCTCAGCCCGGATCCGACGGCGGCCGCCCCGAACGCCAGCCCCGACACGCCGACGGCCAGGCCGAGGCCGAGGCCGTCCCGCACCGGGCGGCCAGCTCCCTGCACCATGACCTCAGGCTATGAGCCGCCCGGGCAGGCGGTCTTGTACGTTCTTGCCTGCCCGGCCGCAGGCCGTCGCTCCCGCTGGTAAGCGCCGGGCGGAACGCCGACGACCCGCTTGAAGTGCCGGGTCAGGTGCGCCTGGTCGGCGAATCCCGCGTGCGCCGCCACCTCCGCCGGCGCCAGGCCGCCGTCGAGCAGGCAGCGAGCCCGCCGGACCCGTAGCTGGTTCAGGTAAGCGTGCGGCGGCAGGCCGGTCTCGGCCCGGAAGGCGCGCAGCAGCGCGAAGGGACCCAGCCCGGTGGCGGCGGCCAGCTCATCCAGGCTGGGCGGGTCGGCGAGCCGCCCGGCCAGCAGCTCGCGCGTCTGCGCCACCGCTGCCGGGGCGCGGCCGCAGCGGCTGCTCCCGCCGCCCGGGCCGACCGCGGCGTGGGCGGCGAGCAGGCCGGCGATCGCCGTCCGCAGCAGGCTGGAGGAGGCCAGCCGGTCCCCGCGCTCGGCGGCGACATGCGCGGCGTGCAGCAGCCGGGCGCTGCCCGCGTCGCGGATCACCGTCTCCGGGAAGACCGGCGGCCCATCCCGCCAGCCCAGCTCGGCGGCGATGTCGGTGACGACCTCGACCGCGGGATAGAAGACGCGGTACGACCAGCCGTCCGGCCCGGCCGCCTGACCGGTATGGACGACCTCCGGGTTGAGCAGCGCCACGGCGCCGGGGCCGGCGCGCAGCAGGCTGCCGCGGTGCTCGAACTCCTCGACGCCGGCCTCGATCACTCCCAGCGTGTAGGTCTCGTGCGCGTGCCGGCCGTACCGGTGGGTGACGAACCGGGCCCGGAGAAGGTCAACCCCGGCCACCCCCGAGTGCCGCCAGTAGCGCGCCACCTCGGTGCCGTCGTGGTGGGCCGCACCGCCAGATGCCATAACGCCATGCCTACCCGAGCGGCTGGCTGCTGGCCAGCCCGCCAGGCGGGCAGTGGGCGCTCAGCGGCCTCGATTGCTGCCAGTGCAGGTAAAGCGTGGGGCACGGCCGCGGACGGCCAAGCGTGCTGAGTCGTGGCATGCTTGGTGGCCCGTCGTGTGCGGCTGGAGCGAGCCCTCTGTCGAGGAGCAGCCGTCCGGCGGAGAGCCAGGCCGTGTCCGTTGCCAGCTGAGTGCTGGCCTGCCAGGAGGAGATGCCGTGGTCACCGTCTTTGAGGCCGGTTCTGCCGCATCGCCCGGACCCGGAGCCTGCTGATCTTTCGTTCCTGAAGGCCTTCGCGCCGTCCGGGTCGCTGCGGCTGCTGCCTTAGCCGTAGCTCTTCCTGGAGGTCTGTTGTGCGTGGGTTTTTTCGGCGACCGCGCGGCGTGCCTGGCACGCCTGTAGTGGTTCGCCCGTCGTTTCGTGATGCCCGTTTCGGGCTGCTCGTCGCTGGCGAGGCCGTCAATTCCATCGGCGGCTGGGCGTCGGCGATCGTGCTGTGGGGCTTCGCGGCCTACCGGTTCAACGCCAGCCCGTACGCCGTCTCGCTGACCATCATGTGCTGGGCCGCGCCGCCCGCTGTCCTCAGCCCGCTGCTGGGCGTCTGGGTCGACCGGATCGGGCCGAGAAAGGCGCTGGTGGCAGGGTATGCCGCGGCGGCCGCCGCGGCGCTGGGCATGGCGGCCGCGGGGTCACTAGCCGTCCTGGATGTCGCGGCGGCCGGCTACGGCGTCGCCCGCTCGCTCGCGGGACCGGCTGCTAACGCGCTGCCCCCGCGGATCGTCGCCGATGATGATCTGCTGGCGGCTAATGCGCTGCTGGGCGGTGCCTCGTCGGCTGGTGCTGTCGTCGGCCCCCTGGCCGCGAGCGTGGCCCTGGCCCTGTCCGGGTTCCCGGCAGCGTTCATCCTGGACGCGGCCAGCTACCTGATCGGCGCAGCGGTGGTCCTGCCGCTCCCGCTCCGGCCAGTTCCTCCCCCGGAGCAGACAGGATGGCGCCGCGAGTTCATGGACGGCATCAAGCTGGTGGCCCGGCACCGCGGCGTCCAGCTCATCGTGGTGATGAGCGCCGCGGTGACGTTCACGTCGGCGGCGTTTCTGGTGGTGGAGCCTCTTTACGCGCGTCATGTGCTGCACCGGCCGCCCTCGCAGTTCGCCCTGTTCGAGGCAGCGTCGGAGATCGGGGCCATCCTGGCCAGCCTCGTGATCCCCCGATTTAAGGACCGTCTTACCGGGCGCCGGGTCCTGGGGGCGAGCGGCGCTTGCCCCGGCCTGGCCGCGTGCCTGTTCACCGGCACCACCCTCGTGCCGGCCGCCTACGTCGGCGCGTTTACCTGGGGCGTTACGGGCGCGGTGTTCGGCTGGGCTCGGAATCCGTGCCGGAGCTGTCGCGCTGGCCGGGGTGGCCATCCTGGCCGGACTGGCCTGCCTGACAATCGCCGCCACGCATCCGGCTCAATCACCCGGCGACCCGGCTCCCGGCGCGGAAGAAGCTGCCAGCTAGCCGCGCGCAAGCTGGCCGGGTGACCGCATGATCCGCCTGGATCTGCGAGTGCCCGGCCAGCCCCGTCGAGTTCGCGCTGGTGTTCCCGCGCGGGCTGTTCGCGGCGGGCACGTCCGAGCCGGTGCGGGACTTCGACGCGTCCAAGGCAGGCGGCCGGTTCGTTTCCGGTGGTGAGGGACCTCAGCCGGATGGGTCAGCAAGCCACCAGCGGCCCACTGGGGGATCTGCGGCCAGCACGACCAGGGCCTTCCTGGCCGGTGCGCCGTTAACGCGACGGCATCAATCCCGTCTGCTGCGAGGTCTTCGGCAAGCCAGCCCGGATAGTGCTCATCCAGCAGGAACCGGATCTGGGCGCTCAGGCATCATCGAGCGCTCGGCGGCGTTCCCAGGCGGCCAGCGCCTCGTCCTGGCTAGCGCGGTGACGGCTGATCAGGTCATCGATCTCATCCGGAAAGTCAGCCCAGTAGGCCAGCGCGTTCTCCACGTCGGCGGCCGTCAGCCCGAGAGCTTCAGCCACGACGGCGGCGGTACGCCCGTCCTTGTCGTACTGAAGCCATGCCTCGGCAACTGTCCACACCTGCGGACCGGCCGACAGAGCAGCACGGCGATCACCACCGATCGTCGCAACGAAGACGACGCCGGGGTGGGCCTGCATCCGCAGCCATTCTCGAACCGCGCTGACTACAACGGTCGACTTCTTCGCTCCCGCCTGGCGGGCGTAGTCGGCGAGGCCTTTGTCAACTGATTCCGGGAACCGGACATTAGTCGGGGCTACCATGCACTACAGCGTAGCAACTGATGCTGCTTTCGGTTGACACCTAGTGTCGAACTGGACTTTTTGCCCAAAAGCTAACTAATAACGCGGACACCGCCCGGTGTTGATCTGACCGACATTGCAATCTTGGTTACTTCTCTTCATAATGTTGCATGAAGAAGTAGGCGAAAGGGAGGGTCGTGGTAATAATGGCTGAATCTGGTTTAAAGTGTCCTAAATGCGGACATAGAAATCAGCCGTTCGGCAACTCACACGCAGACCAAACAGTTACAAAGTACGCAATTAACCATCGGCACTCTTTTATAGCTGGGGCAGCTTCGGCTCTCTATGCCGCGGCGCGTTTCGGATTAATTCCAATTACGTGTGCTAATTGCCATCACAGCTACCGGAATGAGAAAGAATAAAAGATGCACATGGCATTAGCCTTCAACATAGCTGCCCAGACCTGACCCGTCCTCCTGATAAGTGCCGAGGTCTTGCCGGGGAAGATCAACCGGTATGGGTCACGTTCGGGTTACGGGCTGGCTGGTGTTCGGAGAACGCGGCGGAGCTCGCCCGATGCCGCCAGTCGGTCGCGGAAGGACTGCGCGAGGGCATCGTCGATGCCCTCGGCGGTGAGTGGCCGCGCGGGATCGGAGATGTCCTCGGACTCGTCCTCGGCCTCCCGGTCCGCCTGTCCCTGCTGTTGCGTGGCCTTCAGCAGGCCCTCGGTCTCCGCGCGCCTGGCGCTCAGCAGCGCCCGTGCCTGGTTCTC
>DATKRH010000014.1:0-10410 GCA_035532295.1 Streptosporangiaceae bacterium | reverse complement strand
CGGGTGCGCCGCGAGGGACTTGAACCCCCAACCCGCGGATTAAGAGTCCGCTGCTCTGCCAGTTGAGCTAGCGGCGCTGAACGCAGTGATCGTAGCGCAACTTTCCGGGCCGTGCGAATCACCGGAGGTGCCCAGGTCGGGCCTGGCGGCCCTAAATGGCCCGTGCAATCAGCCATTTAAGCCTCTAACCAGCGCAGATACCATCACATCAGGCTAAACGTTAAATTATTCGCCAAGGAACCGGCCCATGAACGCGGCCGCGCGAGATGGCCGGCCGCTCCGGTCCTCCTGCCGGTCGGCGAAGCTCATGGCCTGCAGGCCCGCGTTCAGGCCGAGCCAGCGCAGCGGCTCGGGCTCCCACCGCGGCGACCGGTGCCCCACCCACGGCAGCCGGGTCAGCTCGCTGTCGGTGCCGGTGATCAGGTCGGCGAGCGTCCGGCCGGCGAGGTTCGTCGTCGCCACCCCGTCGCCCACGTAGCCGCCCGCCCAGGCCAGGCCGGTCGCGGCGTCCAGGCCGACCGAGGCGCACCAGTCGCGGGGGACGCCGAGCGGGCCGCCCCACCGGTGCGTGACGCGCGCGTCGCCCAGGGCCGGAAACAGCTCGCCGAGCGTCCGCCGGAGCGCGTCGAACACGGCAGGCACCCGGTCGAACGACGGCCTGATGGCCGAGCCCAGGTGATAGGGGGCGCCGCGGCCGCCGAACGCCAGCCGGCCATCGGCGGTCCGCTGGCCGTAGATCACCAGGTGCCGCAGGTCGCTGAAGGTCGGCCGGCCGGCCAGGCCGATCTGCGCCCAGACGGACTCGGGCAGCGGCTCGGTCGCGATCATCAGCGAGTAGACCGGCACGATCGCCCGCGCGAGGCCGGGCAGTTCCGGCGTGTAGCCCTCGGTGGCCCGCACGACGTACCGGGCCCGTACTGTGCCTGCGGTCGTCACGACCCGGCCCGGCGCAATCTCCCGGACGGGCGTGCGCTCGAACACCTCAACGCCGGCCCGGCGCACCGCCTCGGCCAGCCCGCGGGCCAGCCGGGCCGGGTGGATGGCCGCGCAGTGCGGCGTAAAGGTCGCGCCGAGCACGTCCGATGCGCTGGCGACCTCCTGGGCCTGCGCGGCCGTCAGCAGCCGCAGATCCGCCTCGCCGAAGCCGAACTCGCGCGCTTGCGCGACCTCGGCCTGGGCTCGCGCGAGCTGAACGGGGGTGCGGGCCAGCGCCACGGTGCCCCCCTTGGCGAAATGGCAGTCGATGCCCTCGGCGGCCGCCGCCCGGCCGACCTCGTCCACAGCCGCGCGCATGGCCTCCTGCATCGCGATGGCGGAGGCCCGGCCGGCCATCCGCTCGAGCTTCCGGGCTGAGGCCGGGAACAGGGCCGAGCACCAGCCGCCGTTACGGCCGGACGCGCCGAAGCCGGCGATCTCCCGCTCGCAGACCACGACGCGGAGCCGGGGGTCGGCCCGAGCCAGGTAGTAGGCGGTCCACAATCCGGTGAAGCCCGCACCCACGATCGCCACGTCGGCCTCGATGTCGGACCCGAGCGGCTCACCCGGCGTGAGCGTTCCGGGCACGGTGTCGTGCCAGAAGGACAGGGACCGGTAGCTGGCGGGCGAAACCATGCTCTCCATCGTGGCAGGTGGCCGGCTCCGGCTGAGCATCAGGCATGCTGGTGGCATGGCTGCTGACCGCGATCCCGCGACGCGCGTCCCGCCGGCTCGCCGCGCCGGGTCGCCCGGCGCTCGTGACCGGAACGACTCTTACCGGATCTGCGTGGTGTGCCTGGGCAACATCTGCCGGTCGCCGATGGCCGAGGTGATCCTCCGGGATGAGCTGGGCCGGGCCGGGCTGGCCGGGCAGGTGACGGTGGAGAGCGCCGGCACGGGCGACTGGCATATTGGCGGTCCGATGGACCCGAGGGCCCGCGCCGAGCTGGGCCGGCGTGGTTACGACGGGTCCGCGCACATCGCCCGGCAGATCCAGCCCGACTGGCTGGCCGGCTACGACCTGTTCGTCGTCATGGACCGCATGAACCTGGCCGATCTGCGACGGCTGGCGGCCAGGGATCCCGAGCTGGCTAACGGCCGGATCACGCTGATGCGGTCGTTTGACCCGGTGGCCGAGGCCGAGGCGGAGGTACCCGATCCCTACCACGGCGGGCCCGCCGAGTACGAGGAGACCTTCGAGCTGGTGCATGCCGCCGCCCGCGGTCTGACCGGCCGCCTGGCCGAGTTGCTAACAGAGCGTAACGGACCCGTCGGCGTCGGCCAGCCCGCCGGTGACGAGACCGGCCCGCGACAGCCCTGAGGCCCGGCGGCGGCATGGCGGATTCGCGCCGGCCCTGGCGGCCGCTCGCGCGTGCTGGCTCTGTGACCGCGTTTCCGCCGGCCGCGGTCCGGTCAGTCGCGCGGGGCTGCGGGGCTGGCGTGGTGGATGGGCAGTTCCGTGTCGTGGTCATCGGCGTCGTCATGCTCGATGACGTGCAGGGCATCGGGCGACAGCGGCAGCGCGATCCGGAAGGTCGCGCCCGCGCCCGGCGCCGACTCGACCCAGACCGCGCCGTCGTGCGCCGCTACGAGCGCGGCCACGATGGCCAGGCCGAGGCCGGTCCCGCCGGTCGTCCGGGCCTGGTCGGCGCGGTAGAACCGCTCGAAGGCGTGCTCTGCCTGTTCCCGGCTCAGTCCCGGCCCGTGGTCGGTGACCTCCAGCACCGCCGCGGACCTCGGCCCGGCTGCGGGCGCGGGTGCCGGCGGCCCGGTCGCCAGGCCCGGCAGGACGGGCTGAGCCGAACCGGCTCCTCGCGGGCCGGGGGCGTGCGCCTCATCGAGGCTGCCGGACCGGATCCGGACGTCGATGGGCGTTCCCTCCGGCGTGTGCGACAGCGCGTTGCTCATCAGGTTGCCGATGACCTGACGCAGCCGCACCTCGTCGCCGAGGACCAGCAGCGCCGCGCCGGCGCCCACGGTGAGGTTGATGCTGCGGCCGGGGGCGACCACGCGGGCGTCGTGCACGGCGTCGGCGGTCAGGGTCAGCAGGTCGACGGTGCGGCGCTCCAGCGGGCGCTGCTGATCCAGCCTGGCCAGCAGCAGCATGTCCTCGACCAGGACGCCCATCCTCGACGATTCCTGCTCGACCCGCCGCATGATCCGGTCGAGGTCCGCGGCGGGCAGGCCACCCGATTCCGGGCCGGGCGGACCCTCGATCTCGCCGGGGGCGGCGGCTACCCCGCCGCGCTGCCGGTAGTACTCGGCGAACCCGCGGATGGCGGTCAGCGGGGTCCGCAGCTCATGGCTGGCGTCGGCCACGAACTGCCGCATCCGGTCCTCGGACCTGCGCGCCGCGATCTCGGACGCGGACCTGGCGTGAAATGCCGTCTCGATCTGGGCGAGCATCGTGTTCAGCGATCGGCCCAGCCGCCCGATCTCGGTCCGCGGGTCGCGCTCCGGGACGCGGCGGGACAGTTCGCCTGCGGCGATAGCCTCGGCGGTCCGCTCGATGTCGGTGAGCGGGCGCAGGCTGGTGCGGATCACCGTCACCCCGACGATGGCGAGCCCGAGGAGCAGAATGCCGCTGACGATGACGTCGATACCGGTGAGCTTCCCGATGGTCTGGTATGCGTTGGTGACATCCACGGCGAAGATCAGCGTGCCCGTGACCGACGAGCCGCTGCCCGGCTCCAGGAACGACTGGTTCGAGATCGTCACATTCGGAATGGCCAGCACGCGGAAGCGGCCGTTACCAGACGTCGCCCCTACGGTCACTACCTGCTTACCGGACAGCCAGGATGCGCCCGGGATGATCTCGGGGCCGGGCCGCACCTGCCCCGTGGTGCCAGAGCCCGTTGAATTCACGCCGTAGCCGGTGGTGTCCTGGTAGACGGGGTGCACCGTGCCGCCCCTGGGCAGCCAGTCGATCGCGAACCCGTTACCGGTCTCGACCTGGCCGAACAGGTAATGCCGCAGTACCTGCGCCGGTGAGTTCTGGGCGAGGGTTGCCAGGTTGTCGTCGGCCTGGCTGATCAGGTAACTCTTGAGGAAGCCCAGGCCGGCGAGGCTGATGACGACCAGGGCAATCGCCACGAGCGCCAGCACCGCGGTGATCAGCTTGACGCGCAGCGGCGTGCGGCCCGGTAGCTGCCCGATGGACCGCCACCAGCCTCTCCGTTCCCCCGTGAGCGACATGGAAGGCAAAGAGCCTTAGGAGGCGGGAAGCCTGAGGACGTAACCGACCCCGCGCAGGGTGTGCAGCAGGTGCGGCTCGGTGGTGTCGACCTTGCGCCGCAGCACCGAGACGTAGGACTCCACGATGCCGGTATCGCCGCGGAAGTCGTAGTCCCAGACGTGGTCGAGAATCTGCATCTTGGACAGCACCCGGTTAGCGTTCCCCATGAAGTAACGGAGCAGCTTGAACTCGGTGGGGGAGAGCTGAATCTGCTTGCCGCCGCGCCAGACCTCGTGGCTGTCCTCGTCCAGCTCAAGATCGGCGAACTTCAGCCGGGGCGGGGGCTCGCTGCCATCCCCGCGGGTACGGCGCAGCACCGCGCGGATTCGCGCGATGACCTCCTCCAGGCTGAAGGGCTTGGTGACGTAGTCGTCGCCACCGAGCGTCAGGCCGCGGATCTTGTCTTCGGTGGAGTCGCGCGCGGTGAGGAACACGACCGGAATCCGGGCGCCGCCGCCGCGCAGCCGCCGGATCACGTCGAAACCGTCCATGTCCGGGAGCATCACATCGAGCACGATGAGATCGGGGCGGTGCCGCTGTGCGGCCTGAACTGCCTCGCCGCCGGCTGCCGCGGTGACCACTTCGAAGCCGGAGTAACGCAGACTGGCGGACAGCAGCTCCAGGATGTTGGGCTCATCCTCGACGACCAGCAGCCGCGCGTCCGGCGTCCGGTGTCCGTTGTTCGGCTGACTGCTCATGGTCCTATTGTCAGGCAAGTGGCTGAGTGCTAGCTGAAGGCCACCTCCAAGACACCTTCGCAGGTCAACGCCTAGATGCCTCGGCTCCCCGCTCAGGCCGGGTCGTCGTGGCCCGTCGTCCACCGGGCGATGGCATCGGCGCGCGAGCCGGCTCCCAGCTTGGCGTAGAGCCGGTTGACGTGATTCTTCACGGTCTTCTCGGTCAGGACCAGGCTCGCGGCGATCTGGCCGTTCGTGTGCCCGGCGGCGATCATGGCCATGATCTGCGCCTCACGGGAGGACAGGGCGCGGGCCGGCTGGACGCCGGCGGCGCACGCGTCCTGGTGGCCGGTTCGGTGTGTTGCGGTGCTCTGCATGCGCCCTCCGGCTGCTGACACAGCGGATCAATTGGTACGCATGCTATCGATTGCAGGTGACGTTATGGCAACAAGGGTAAAGACTCAAAACCCTACTAACTGCGACCGTAAAGGCTAGCCAGCCTGGCTAGATCCGGTGATGAGACCCTTGGGAACGGGCTTGCCGTCGTTGAGCGCGCTGAAGAGCGACAGCGCCGCGGTCCTGTCCCACAGCACGGCATCCTCGCCGGTCGGGGTCAGGAAGTTGGCGTTGCCGATCGGGACGGTGGTGGTCTCGGGATGACGCAGGGCGAAGGCGGCCTCGGCGAGCTGGAACAGGTTCGTTCCCTGGTCCACCGTCAGCGTTCCGGCCGCGCCACTGGCCGCGGGTATCGAGGCGAAGGGGTTGACCAGCACGCCGGTGCTGGTGAGCTTGCTGAGCAGCGCCTTGAGGAACAGCCGCTGGTCTTGAATCCGCTGCAGGTCCTGCCCGGCGAAGGTGTGCCGGTCCCGGACGTACCCGAGCGCCTGGGCGCCGTCGAGGGTCTGGCAGCCCTTGCTGATGTTCAGGCCGGACGCGGTGTCGTGCAGCGGGTACTTGATGCACATGCGCACGCCGCCGACGGCGTCGACCACGTTGACGAAGCCTCCGAAGCCGATCTCCATGTAGTGATCGATGCGCAGGCCGGTCGCGTTCTGCACGGTGTCCGCCAGCAGCCGGGGGCCGCCGAAGGAGTAGGCCGCGTTGATCTTGTTGAAGCCATAGCCGGGGATATTCACCCACGAGTCCCGCGGCACGCTGATCAGCACGGGCTTCCCGCTGGCGGGCATATGCAAGATCATGATCGTGTCCGAGCGCTGCCCGCCGATATTGGCGCCGGTGGACAGCTTCCGTTCCTGCGCGGCGTTCAGGCCCTGGCGGCTGTCCGAGCCGGCGATCAGCCAGTTGGACCCCGCCCCCTGGGCTGGCTCACCGGAGTAGCTGACCAGGACGTCCTTACGGGTGAGCTTGCCGTTCAGGCTGAAGTAGGTGACTACGCTGCCGACCAGGATGAGGGCCACCAGCACCACGAGCACGGCGAAGATCCTGCGCGGGCGCAGCCAGGCCCGCCCGCCGCCCGAACCAGTGAAGCCGGTGCCGCCGTAAGTCGAGCCGGGCCGGGAGCCGCCCCGGCCGCCGGGCGGGGGCGGCCCGCCGGCTAGCCCGCGGGCCCCGGGTCTGCCGGGTCTGCCGGGTCCGGCGGAACCGGGCGCGGCGCCGCGGCCGCGACCCGATGAGCTGGGCGGTGGCTGCTCGGGCCAGGCGCTGCCGGGCTGGGCGGGCGATCTGGCGGGCGATCGGGCGGGCGGGCGGCGGACGGGCAGGTCCACTGTCGGGTCCCCGGATCCCGGGTTGCCGCCGTCCTTACCCTGCGTCCCATGGAACCAGCCTTCAGGAAACTCGCTCATGCTGCCGTCCCATCGACGCCGTGGGTTGTCAACATCGTCTCTACCTTCAAGACGAACGTCGGGCCAAATTGGCGATGCCGAACTCGGCTATTCGAGGTAATCACGGCCCGCCGCGCTGCCTGCCCACCAGATCGTCACTACGTCACGGCGTGCGGTACCGAGGTCGACGGGGTGATCCGGATCGGTGCCGTCCTCGACGAGGGCCTGGGCGACGTCGTCCGCCCGATCGGCGGCCAGGCACAGGCGGCGCCTGGTGACGTCGACCAGTTCCGCGAAGCTGGCGTAGTCGGCGCCGCCGGGCCGCTGCCACCGCGCGTGACCGGCCTGAATCCCCATGGCGGCCAGGATCGCCAGGAGGTCGTCGGCCGTCGGACCCTCCGGCCGGCGCAGGCCGTGGAACCGAAGCCAGAGGGCGTTCATGCTGACCATCGGGTGCTCGGCCGTCATCTCGGTGACGACCAGTCGCCGCGCGCTGGCGGTCAGCGCGGCCAGGAACGGCAGGATGTCCGGAGCGTTATAGACGACGTTGAAGCAGGTGACCACGTCGGCGGGTGCCGCGTCCGGGGCGGCGTCCGGCCAGGTTCCGTGTACCAGCCGCACCTTGCCGGCGAGGGCCGACGCGCGCTCGGCCAGTAGCTCGAGCATCTCCTGGTCGGTGTCCACCGCGGTGAGCGCGGTGGTGCGGGGCAGCAGCGGGATGCAGGCCGCCCCCGCGCCGACGCCCACGTCCAGCACGCTGCCGGGCGGATCGAGCGCCGACCAGGCCCGCCAGTAGGACGGCCCTTGCGGGGCGGCGGCGAGGCGATCGGCGCGCCGGGCAAATACCTGCCGCGGCAGGACCCACGGTGACTCGGTAACGGCGTGGCTGATGCGGTCCGGGATTGCCCAGGCGCCTAGCTGGTCACGCCAGTTATCCAGCAGCACGCCGAGGCTGTGCCGGGCTGGCGCGGCGTGGCCGGGCGCAGCGCGGCCGGGCGCAGACTGCTCACCGTTCACCGCGCGTTCCTGACCTAATGTCGCCGGAGCGACCCTGACCTGACCGTCCCGATCCTATCCGCAGACCGCGAGGCTACCCCGGGTCGTCGCGCACGGCGACGCGCTCAGATCCGCCGCGTTCTCGCCCGCAGCACTCGAATAGGAGAAATAGGTCCGCCCGTCACCAGGCCCGGAACCGTACCTGCCGATTATGATCGCGACTGTTCACATATGTCAGAGAATGTCACCAGAAACGTGGGCAGCGGGTGAGCGAGGAACCACGCAGAGGGCCGGGCGAATTCACCGAGGGCTCCCTGCTCGCGGGCTACCGGCTGGACGAGCGTATCGGCCAGGGCGCGATGTCGGTCGTATTCCGGGCCCATGCCCCCTGGCTGGACGGGTACGTCGCCCTGAAGATACTGGCGCCGGGAGTTGCCCTGGACGAAGCCTTCCGGCAGCGCTTCATGCGGGAGTGGCGGGCGGCGTCGGCGGTGAATAGCCCGCATATCCTCCCGGTATTCGAGGCGGGCGAGGAGCGCGGCGCGCTGTTCATCGCCATGCGCTATGTCCCCGGCGGGGACGCCCGGTCGCTGCTGGACCGGGACGGCCCGCTGCCGCCAGGCCGGGCCGCGGAGATCATCTCCCAGGTGGCCTCGGCGCTGGACGCCGCGCACGCCCGCGGCCTGGTGCACCGTAACGTCAAGCCCGCCAACTTGCTGCTGGAGGAGAGCGCGGACGGTGACCGGCCCGATCTCATCTACCTGTCCGACTTCGGGCTGAGCAAGGGATCACGAGCGGCAGCCAGCCCGCCGCCGGGCGGCCCGTTCCGGGGCACGCTCGACTACGCCGCGCCCGAGCAGATCGAGGGCCGCCCGGTGGATGGCCGGGCTGACCTGTACGCCCTGGCGTGCACGGCATTCGAGCTACTCGCCGGAGCACCGCCGGTCCGGCGCGATCAGCGCGCGGCCATGACGTACGCGCCGGCCTCCGAGTCGCCGCCGCTCAGCTCGCGGCGGGCCGGGCTGCCCCCCGAGGCCGACCAGGTCATGAACCGGGCGCTGGCCAGGTCGCCGGCGGACCGGTACGCGAGCTGCCAGGAGTTCGCGACCGCGCTGCGGCGGGCGCTGCGCCCCGGCGCGGCTGGCCCGGACCGGCGGGCCGACCCGGACCGGCGGGCCGACCCGGCCGCCTGGCCCTCGACGCGGCTCCCGGCGGGCACCTGGCGGTCCGCGGCCAGCCTGGCCGCGGACGCGGCCGCGGACGGCCTTCCGGTATCCGCTCGCGACGCGGGCGGTCTTTCTGGCCCCGAGCGGGCCGCGCTCTGGCCGTCCGATCCGCCGACTGAGCCGGCCGGCCACCCGGCCGGACGGCGCGCCCAGCCGGAACTACGGGAGTCGCCCGATGAGCCGACCGGTCCGGGCGGGCCGGGCAGGCTGGGCGGTCCGGGCCTTCCCGGCAGGCGGGGCAGGCTGGGCGCCCCTGGCGGGCCTCGCGGCCATGCCGCCCGGCGTCAGCCCCGTCGCCGACGGCGCCGGCTGGCGCCCCTGGTCGCTGTCTGCACGATCACCTTGATCGCCGTGGTCGGCGGCTACTACCTGTTCAGACATGGCTCGGGAGGCGTCCTCGCGGCCCATCGCCCTGTTGTCAGCCGCCTCACCGCTCCCGGCTGCACGACGTCGGTGGCCCGGGCCACGTCACTGACCAGGGTCGCGAGTCAGCGGGTCACGATCGGCGGCCAGCCCTTCGCGGTGGAGGAAACGCCCGATGGCCGCTTTACCTTCGTGACCGTGGGCTCCGGCGTTGCCGTGCTGCGAAACGGCAGCGGCCTGGTGCCGACGCTGCTGCGCACGATCCATCTACCGGGAGCGGACAAGGGCCTGGCCATCACCGGCGACGGTCGCTACCTGCTCGCCGCCGGCGGTACCGGCGCCGTGGTCATCAGCGTCGCCGGGGCCGAGCAGGGCGCGGCCAGCCCGGTCGTCGGCAGGCTGGCCAGCCCGCACGGGACCGGTGGGGTCGGGGTCATGATCTCGCCGGATGACACCTACGCCTTCGTGACCCTGCAGGACACCACCAGCATGGCGGTCTTCAACCTCGCGAAGGCGCTCACCAGCGGATTCGGCCCATCCGACTTCGTTGGCTACGTCCCGCTGGGCGTCCAGCCGGTCGGCATTGCCCAGTCCCCGGACGGGAGCTGGCTGTACGCCACCAGCCTGCAGCGCCGCCCGGGGCCCCGGCCGTCCGAAGGGATCCTCAGCCTGATCAGCATGCACCGGGCGGAGACGAAACCGGCCACGTCGGTGGTTCAGACGGTGGACGCAGGCTGCGGCCCCGCTCGCATCATCACCGATGGCAAGACCGTCTGGGTGACGGCGCGCGACAGCGACACCCTGCTCGCCTTCTCGGCCGCAGCGCTCGGCGGCCACCCGGACCATTCCCTCCTCGCCGAAGTGAAGGTGGGCCTGGCGCCGATCGGGCTGACCTATGCGGACGGCGGCACCAGGATCGTGGTCGCCGACTCCGGCCTGAACGGCCCGCACGGTCAGGCCGGGACCCTGGCCGTGGTCAATCCCGCCGCGGCGCTGGCCGGACGGCCCGCTCTGCTCGGCACGATCCCGGCCGGGCCGGTGACGCGCCAGCTGACCCTGGCCGCTGGCGGCAAATCCGTGCTGGCCACCATAGAGGAATCTGGCCAGCTGCTGGCGGTCGATACCGGAAACCTGCCGTGAGTCCGGCTCGGCCG
>DATKRH010000013.1:0-2753 GCA_035532295.1 Streptosporangiaceae bacterium | reverse complement strand
GGCACGTCGATGCTGAACGCGGTCCGGTCGGGCGCGACGCGGCCGGTCTGCAGCGCCCAGGTGGCCAGCGCGATCGTGCCGTGCCCGCAGGCGGTCGAGAACCCGGACCGGTGAAAGAAAATCGCGCCGAACTCGGCGCCCTCGTCATCGGGCGGCGTGACAAAGCACCCGTACATGCCCGGGTGGCCGCGCGGCTCCTCGACCAGCAGCCGCCGGACGTGGTCAAGGTGCGCGACCGCGCTCACCCGGCGGTCGGCGACGGTCCGGCCCGCCGGCACCCGGACGCCGCCGGTCACGATCCGGAACGGCTCGCCGGCGGTGTGATAGTCCGCCGTGGCCACGATGGCCGGATGGGACGGTGCCATCGCGCCCGAGTCCGGCGGTGCCGTCGCGCCCGAGTCCGGCGGTGCCGTCATGCCCGGGCCCGGGCGACGACGAGCTCGGCCAGCGCCCAGTCCTGCGCCGCGATGCCCACCGACTTGAAGATGGTCAGCCCGCCGGGTGGCCGCGCCGGACTGGCGAGCAGCCGCCCGATCTCCACCAGGTCCTCCTGCCGCAACTGGCCCGCCTCGATGGCCTGGATGATGTCCCCCGCCTCCTCCAGCGCCGCTTCCAGCTGGTCGATGACCACCGCGGCGGCCTGGGCGAAGGCCGCGGGCGGTACCTCGCACATGTCGGCCCGGTAGGAGCCGACGGCGTTGATATGCACCTGCGGCGCCAGGTCGCTCACCTCGAACAGCGGAGTCTGCGACCGGGTCGCGGTGCAGATGACGTGCGCGCCGCGCACGGCGTCGGCCGCGCTGGCGGCCGGGAGAAACGAGACGCCCGGATGTGCGTCCGCCAGCCGGACGCACAGCTGCTCGCGCCGCTGCGCGCGGCGGCTGAAGACCCGCACCTCGCGAATGGGCCGGACCGCGCACACCGCGCCGACCTGGTCGGCTGCCTGGCCACCGGACCCGAGCATGGCCAGGATGCTGCTGGCCGGCGCGGCCAGCAGGGCGGTGGCCAGCCCGCTGGCGGCCCCGGTGCGCAGGGCGGTCAGCGCGGCGGCGTCGAGCATGGCCGTGATGCGCCCCGTCGCGCCGTCGATCCACAGCACTCCGCCGCCGATGCTCGGCAGCCCTTCCTCCCAGCCATCGGGCTGCAGGCTGATGACCTTCACCAGGGCACTGCCCGAGGAGTGCTCGGTCGGCATCACCAGGACCCGGTGCCGGGACAGCGCCGAGCGGAGCGGCCCGGATAGCTCGCCGTTCGCGGCGGCGGCGAACGCCCGGCGGCTGGCCTCGATCGCGTCCGTCATGGGCACCAGCGAGCGCAGCTGACCGCCGTCGATAATGACCGGCCTGCCGGTCGCGAAGGCGCTGCTGGAAAAGGCGGGGGGCGATGTCGTCATCGGCGCTACTCGCTCTTCCCGGCCCAGATGCCGCGGGTGTGCTGCAAATGGTGAGTCATGATCGCGGCGGCCGCGGCCTCGTCGTCGCGGCTGATCGCGTCCAGCAGCTTCCCGTGCTCCTCGGCGGACTCCCTCAGCTCCCCGCGCTCGGCTAGCTCGGGCAGCCCGTACAGGCGCGCCTGGTAGCGGAGCCGGGAGACGATCTCGGTCAGCCGCCCGTTGCCCAGGGTCTCCAGCAGGCCCAGGTGAAACTCGCGGTCGGACTCCAGGAAGCCCGGCACGTCACCCTCCTGCGCGCGCCGCTCGATGTCGTCGGCCAGGGCCCGGAACCGCGCCATCTGGCTCTCGGCCGTGCCGCGGCGCGCGATCTCCGCGGTGGCCGGGACCTCCAGCATGAGCCGGACCTGCAGGATCTCGTCCAGGTCATCCTGGGTCAGGCCGACGATCCGGAATCCCTTGTTGGGGACCGCCTCGACCAGGCCCGCGGCGGCCAGTTCCAGCAGCGCCTCCCGGACCGGTGTCACCGATACCCCGAGCACCCCGGCGAGGACCGGGGCCGAGTAGACCCGGCCCGCCGCGATCTCGCCGGTGACGATGCGCACCAGGAGGGCGTCCTTCGCCAGTGCGCTCAGCGTGCTGGGGCGCACCAGGTCAGACGCGGCTGAACCCACATCGCTCGCCGCTGCCGCCTTTCTTCGCTGACGGTCGTCCATGACCTTGACGAACTCCTGCCCGTTCCATGCCCGGCGCGTACGTGCCGGGTCTGTTTCGCCCGCTGACTGATCCTGCCGCTGCCCGGGCGGGTCAGCCGTCCCCCGGTATCTCCGGCAGCACCAGGGCCGAGGGGTAGTCGCTGGTGTGCCAGACCGAGTTGACCGCTGTCACCATCTCAGTGCCGGTCGCGATGGGCGCGCCGGTGTTGAGGTTCCGGTCATATTTGGGGAAGGCGCTCGAGCTGACCTGCAGCCGGACCCGGTGCCCGGCCTTGAAGACGTGCGAGGTGCTCCACATGTCGATCTCGAACGCGGTCACCTCACCGGGAACCAGGCGCGATTCTGGCTCCAGGTAACCGTTGCGGAACCGCGCCCGGACCATGCTGTCGCACAATCGCTGGCTGAACCCGTCCGGATGCACGTCCAGCAGCTTGGCGGTGAAGTCGGTGTCGACGGCGCTGGAGGACGCGAACAGCTCCAGGCGCACGGGCCCGGTCACCTCCAGGTCCGCTTCCAGCGGCCCGGTCGTATAGACCAGCACGTCCGGGCGCTCCTCGACCGCCGCGTAGTCGTCGGGCCCGCCGATCTGCGATGACGAGGCGAAGTCGCTGATGAACGGCACGGGATCGGCCGGATCGTAGGTAAAG
>DATKRH010000012.1:0-2923 GCA_035532295.1 Streptosporangiaceae bacterium | reverse complement strand
CTTGCTGGATGAGCTGCTCGCGGAGTTGCCCGCCATCCTCCTGGTGGGACCGAGGGCGTCAGGGAAGACAACGACGGCACTGCAACGGGCACAGTCAGTGATCCGCCTCGACGTTCCCGGCGAGGCCGGGGCCTTTAGCGCCGATCCGGATGCCGTCCTGCGCGGCATGACCGAGCCTGTCCTGCTGGATGAATGGCAGGCCGTGCCGGAGACCTTTCCCGCCGTGAAGCGGGCGATCGACGCCGCTGCCAGGCCGCGGCGCTTCATTCTCACCGGGTCCGCCTACGGCGACCTTGAAGGGGTCACTGCTGCGGGCACGGGCCGCATCGTCCGGCTGCGACTGCTCGGCATGACGGTCCGGGAGCAACTTGGCCGTGTGGCTGCCGAGCCGCTCATCGACCGGCTGGCCAGGGGCGCGGAGATCGCCGTGCCGGGGGAGCGACTGGACCTCCGCGACTACCTTGACCTGGCACTGCGCAGCGGTTTCCCTGAGGCGCTCGACATCGGCGGAGCCGCGGCCAGGCAGCGGTGGCTTGAGGGGTACGTAGCCCAGATCATCACCCGTGACCCTACTGGCACCGTGGGCGCCCGCAACCCCGCGCTGCTCCTGCGGTACCTGGAGGCCTACGCGTTGCACTCGGCGGGGATCGTCGAGGCCAAGAGCATCTACGAGGCTGCCGGGATCGACAAGCGCACGGCCACTTCCTACGAGAACGTGCTGGAGAACGTCTTCGTTGTCGAGTCACTTCCTGCCTGGCGGACCAACCGCCTGAAGCGGCTGGCGCAGGCACCCAAGCGCTACGTTCTCGACGCCGGGCTGATGGCGGCTATCTTGCGGGTGGACATGACGGCGATCCTGCACGACGACAAGCTGCTCGGCCGCGTCATCGACACGTTCGTGGCGTCCCAGCTCAGGGGCGAGATAGAAGTGTGCGCCACCCGGCCGCGCCTTTACCACCTGCGCGATACCGATGGCCGCCGCGAGGCGGACATGGTCGCCGAGCTCAGCGGGGAGCGCGTGCTGGGCTTCGAGGTCAAGGCCAGCAGCACAGTCACGTCCGCCGACGCCAGGCACCTGGCCTGGATGCGCGACGAGCTCGGCGACCGGTTCGTCGGCGGCGTGGTCTTCCACGTCGGCCCCCACGCATTTTCCCTCGGCGACCGGATCACCGCGCTGCCGATCAGCGCCATCTGGGCCGCCCGGTGATCGAGCTGGTGACGCCGGACACGCTGCTGCGCTGGCACCGGCGGCTGGTCCGCCGGCGATGGACATAACCCCGCTCCGGCGGCAGGCCGCCTATCGACGCCAGGGTCGCGACGCTCATCCAGCAGATGCCGCGGGAAACGAGGAGTGCCTGATCGGAGCGCTGGCCGACCGGCTCTGCTCCCTGCCGGAGACAGGCCCGCCGATCCCGTCTGCCGACGGAGAGGCCGAACAGGTTGCGGGGGTGACCGCCTAGCCGGGATCGGCGGCCAGCAGCCTTCCCTGCATGCCTCGGACTCCAGCTCCGGAAGCGACGGCAGATGCGGGACCCCTACATTCGTGTCGCGCACCCTGGCGGCCGTGCGCTTGTCCGCTACTGGGAGTGGGAGGCGATAGCGTTTCAGATGTGCCCCCCGGTCCGGCCCCGATTCCCGGCGTGCGCTCAGCACGCGATGCCAGCGACCCCTCGGTCAGCGATCCTCACGGTGGGCTGCCCGGTGTGACGGACCTGCTGGCCACGGCCGTAGCCGAGATCGGCGGGGCGCAGCGGTCGGGCCAGGTCCAGATGGCGGAGGCCGTCGGCCACGCGATGGAAACCGGGCAGCATCTGGCGGTCCAGGCGGGGACCGGCACGGGGAAGTCCCTGGCTTATCTCGTTCCCGCCGTCCGGCACGCGATCGAGCGGGGCACGACGGTCGTGGTCTCGACGGCGACCATCGCTCTGCAGCGCCAGCTCATCGACCGCGACCTGCCGCGCCTGGCCGCCGCGCTCGCCGGCAGTCTCGGCCGGGCGCCGGTGTTCGCGATTCTCAAGGGGCGCCGCAATTACCTGTGCCTGCTGCGGGCGCAGGGCGACGCTCCCGCCGATCCGCTGGACATGCTGTTCGATCCGAGCGCGACGTCCGTCCTGGGCAGGCAGGTCCAGCGGCTGCATGAATGGGCGGCGGAGACCAGGACGGGCGATCGTGATGAGCTGGTGCCCGGCGTGGACGACCGGGCGTGGCGGCAGGTGTCGGTCAGCGCGCAGGAGTGCATCGGGGTGCAGCGCTGCCCGTTCGGCACCCGGTGCCATTCCGAGCGGGCCCGCGAGGTCGCCGGCGAGGCCGACGTCGTCGTCACGAACCATGCGCTGCTGGCCATCGACGCGATCGAGAACTTCGACGTGCTGCCCGAGCACGATGTCGTGATCATCGATGAGGCGCACGAGCTGGTGGACAGGGTCACCGCGGTGGCCTCGACCGAGCTGTCCGCCGCGGGGGTGGAGCTGGCCGCCCGGCGGTGCGGCCGGATGGTGGACGAGAAGCCGATCAGCGTCTTGCGGGAGGCGTCTGAGGGCCTGGAGCGGGCGGTCACCACCGTCCCGGCCGGGCGCCTGGACGTACTGGCCGAGCCGCTGGCGGTCGCACTCGCGTCGGTGCGCGACGCCGCCGCGGCCTGCGCGGCGCAGCTGCGGGCCAGCGCGGGCGGCGGCGAGCAGGACCTGGACCGCGTGTCGGCGGCGCGCGCGGCCGCCGCCTCGCTCGATGACATATCCGGGGCCGCGGGAAAGATGCTCCGGGCGTTCGGGCCCGACGTCGCGTCCCGTCCGGACGTCGTGTGGCTGGACCGGCCGCCGGAGGACGGCACGCGCCCGCCGACTCTGCGGGTAGCACCGCTGGAGGTAGGCGGCCTGCTGGCGGACCGGCTGTTCGGCCGGCATACGGTCGCGCTGACCTCGGC
>DATKRH010000011.1:0-64257 GCA_035532295.1 Streptosporangiaceae bacterium | reverse complement strand
GGTGAGTGGCCGCGCGGGATCGGAGATGTCCTCGGACTCGTCCTCGGCCTCCCGGTCCGCCTGTCCCTGCTGTTGCGTGGCCTTCAGCAGGCCCTCGGTCTCCGCGCGCCTGGCGCTCAGCAGCGCCCGTGCCTGGTTCTCGTCCATCCGCCTATGATCCTGCAATCTCTGATCGCATATGGCCAGATTGTGCAGTCTCCGCGGTCTCCAGCGCCGGGAGCATAGGCGCGATGTATTGGCGTAACCGGGCTTCCCGGCCAGGTTCCATAATCGCCTGCATGTTTACTGCTACCCTTAGCTGCCGCCGGGGTGCTGCGGCTACATATTCCTTTTGGTCGGAGCGGGGATCTGCTATGCCTTATCGGGGTCGGTACAATCTTGTCCGGAAAATCGCGATTGCGGCGGCGGGAGGCGTCGCCGTGCTCGCCGTTACTTCCGGATCTGCGCTGGCAGCCTACGGCCCGCCGGCGTCGCTGCCGGTCGCTCCCATTCCCGGCGGCTACTACTGCGTGATAACGAGCCAGACCGTCGGTCCGGGCGGCAAGGACATCGGCTGGCTGCGGCTTGACGGCCTGGCGGCCTCGATCAGGGTCCGCCGGGAGACGTTCGCGAGCCCGGTTCAGGCGACGATCACCGAACCGTACGGGCACCTCGGGCGCTGTCAGGGCGGCCAGGGCATCGGCAGCGGCGGTTTCCGGGGCTACCGGGCCGTCGGCGGCGTGGGCATTCTCGTCCAGCGGCACGGGTCTGCCGACCACCGGAAGTTCGCCAGGCCCTTCGTTATACGGCTGACCTCGCCATCGATCGGCCCGTCCAGCCTCATCGTGGTGTGGAATGGCCGGCGCTTCGCGAAGGCGGCGGCGGTGATCGGCCGCCGGTCGGCCACGGTGCGGGTGGACGGCAGTTCCGACATCGCCGTCCTGTCCCGGGTCGGCCGCGCGGCCAGGACGGGTGCCGCGGGTGCCGCGGCGGCCGCGCGGCCCGGCGGCCTCGGCCCGGACTTCCTCGCGGCCGCGCTGCTCACCCCGACTGGAGCGCCACCGCCCGGGCTCGGCGTGCTGATCCCCGCGCGGCTGCCCGTGTCCGACTCCAGCGGCGCCGGGCGACTCCCGGTGGCGGCCGGCGGACCCAGATGACCTGCGACTGGCTGGTGCCGCGGTCCGCGGCGGCGGCGAGGCGCCGTCTGCCGGCGGCGCTGGCGCTGATGTCCGCGGCCATGCTGGCGGGCTGCGGTTACGGCAATGCGCAGGCGAGCCCGCCGGGCGCCGCCACTGCCGCGAGGACCGTGCCCGAGCGCATCGTCCGTGCCCCCAGGGGCCTGCTTGCCGCAGCCGTGCCCCAGGCCAACGGGATCATGTGGGCTCTCGGCGGCGCACCGGGGACGGGACTGTTCGAGCTCGACTCATCCGGCGGGCAGGTGCATGGCAGCGTGTCAGTGAGCAGCGCCGCGCGCTCGGTCGCCGAGTCCTCGGCGGGCGTCATCGGCCTGGCCCTCGGGACCAGCAACTCGGGAGCTCTTGAGCTCCGGGACGGCCGCACGGGCCAGGTCATCGCCACCGTGGCGCTCCCGGCGCCCGCCCGCCAGGTGACGGTCGGCAGCGATGGCAGCACCTTTTACGTACTGTCCGGATGGCGCAAATCCGCCAGCGTGACGATCGTGAGCTCCCAGGATGGCAAGACGCACGGCAGCGTCCCGGTGCCGGCGGACGCGGTGTCGATAGCCCCGGATATTCCGCAGGCCAGCCTGTACGTGCTGCAGAAAACGGGACTCGTTGATGAAATCGGAATATCTGGCGGAAAGATCACGGCGAAGTTCCCGGTTGGCGACAACGGCCGGTCCATTGCGCTGAACCCGGACGGCAGCACGCTTTACGTCCTCAAGGGCACCGCTGACGTAGCCAATATCGCCGAGGTCAACGTGGCGACCGAAAGCGTCCGCCGGGTCCTGCCCGCGCCTAGCCATTGTCATGGCCTGCTCGTGTCGGCGAGCGGCAGCCAGCTCTATGAGGTGGTGGGCACCCCCGGCTATGGGAACATCCAGGTCCTTGCGCTCTAGCGTTCAGCAGAAGCCCAAGATGATAAAGGTGTCGGCCGGCGGCCGGCACCGGTTCACCCATGGCCGAATTGCGGACGTCCTCACCCCTATTCCCGATAACTGGGCGGATGGCGGCGGCCCGGCACCGGTCAGGGGCCGACTCGGGCGGCCCGAGTCCGGCGGGATCGATCGCGACGGCAGCGCGTGGACCGGGCGCGCGCTGCGGACGCTGGCCGGGATCTTCGTCGTGGTCTGGTCGTTCCGGCTGTCCGGCTACCTGACCTTCGGCCCGTGGCTGGCCGTCGCGGTGGTGGTGCTCGGGCTGACCGGCCTGCTGGCGATCATTTCCGCCTGGCTGCCCGATCAGGCGGTGGGTGCCCGCAGGCAGCGCCAGGCCGACTGGGTCGTCCTGATCGCGGTGCTCGTGGCGCTGGCGTTGTGGAGCTACTTCCAGGTCTTCATGGCCCCGGACTACGGCACCGACGAGATCGCCTTCGACCAGTACGCGGCCCAGCTGGCCGTACACGGCCTCGACCCCTACCTGCACTCGATGGCGGCCGCCTTCCCGCTGTTCCACGTCTCCCCGAACGGCTATACCTTCAAGCTCAGCGGGCAGCCGGTCACGAACTTGTCCTACCCGGCTCTGTCGTTCGAGGCCTATATGCCGCTGCTGGCCCTGGGCATCGCCACCCAGGCCGCCGTGTGGATGGACGTCGGCGCGTGGGCGCTGGGGGCGGTCATCATGTTCGCGGTGCTGCCGCGGCGGCTGGCGCCGCTCGCTGCGGTCGTGGCCAGCCTGGATGTCTACATCGGCTACGCGGTCGGCGGAGTGACCGATTTCCTGTTCGTTCCGCTGCTGGTCGGAGCCGCCGTCGGGTGGGACCGGTTCCCGGCGGCGCGCGGGTGGGCCGCCTGGCGGGGACCGGTGCTGCTGGGGCTGGCCATGGCGGTGAAGCAGACGCCCTGGCTCGTGGCCCCGTTCCTGGTCATCGGGATCGCGGCGGAGTCCCGGCGCGAGCATGACCTGTGGCGGGCCGCGCGCGACGGGCTGCGGTACCTGGGCATCGCCCTGGCGGCCTTCCTGGCGCCGAACCTGCCCTACCTGGCGGCGGCTCCGGGCGCGTGGCTGCACGGGGTGATCACGCCGCTCTCGTCGCAGGCGGTGCCGGCCGGCCAGGGCCTGATCAGCCTGTCCCTGTCCCTGGCGGTCGGCGGCGGGTCCCTGCAGGCCTACACGATCGCCGCCCTGGTCGTCCTGGCGGTCGCCCTCGCCTGCTACGCGGCGATGTACCCGATGCTCAAGCCCGCCGCGTTCCTGCTTCCGTCGCTCGTCCTGTTCTTCGCCACTCGCTCGTTCGGCAGCTACCTGGTGATGCTCTTCCCCGCGGCCCTCGTGGCCGCCGCCACCACGCGGCGGCTGCCGGTCACCGCCTGCTGGCGGCGCTGGAGGTGGGTCGCCGCGGGCGGCGCGGTCGCGTGCGGCGTCGTGGTCGCGGCGGCGCTGACCGCCACCAGCCCGATGACCATCTCCATCCAGTCCGTCCGGACAACCGGTCAGCTCGCCACGGTGGAGCAACTGGGCCTGACGGTCACCAACACCACCGGCGCGCGGGTGCGGCCGGCCTTCACCATCGAGGACGGCATGACCACGACCGCCTTCTGGCGCCAGACGGCCGGCCCGCCGGTACTGGGCCCGCACCAGCGAGCGCACTACACGATCGAGGCGCCGAGCTATTTCGCGATGCCGTCGATCAGCAACGGCTTCCAGGTCGTGGCGTTCTCGCAGAATCCGCCGTCGGTCAGCCGGACGGGCGCGTACGTGGCGAGCCTGTGGCGGGTGGTGCTCCAGCCCGCCACGATCAACGGCCCGGTGCCGCGGGGCCAGGACATCACCGTGCAGGCCGAGATCGTCAACCGCCTCGATGAGCCGATGCGCGTCGCCAGCGTGCCGGTCTACCTCGGCCAGGTGATCTACGCGCAGCGCGGCTTGCAGTACAGCCAGGCGCTGATCAATCAGGGGCTGCCCGGCGAGACGCCCGTCCGGGCGCTGACGAACTCCGGCGGCGTGGCCACCTTCACCATCCACTCGCCCGTCGGCGGCAGTAACCCGGTCTACTTCGAGGCGAACCTGGTCAACGCGGGGTCGGCCTACCCGTACGGCTACTCACCGATTCTCGCCGTGCGGTTCCGCCCATGAGCCGGGCCGATATCGAGGCGGCGCACGCTGCCGCGCAGGGACCTGAGATATCCGTGGCGCCGGCCCAGAGCCCGCCGGCCCAGAGCCCGCCTCCGGCCCAGAGCCCGCCTCCGGCCCAGAGCCCGTCGGCCAGCCCGCTGCGCTGGGTCCGCCGGATCGGCGTGGAGGTGCTGGGCCTCAAGCTGGTCGCGTTCGGGGTCTGGAGCGCGTTTCTCTACCGGCGCTTCGCCCTCACGCCTGACTTCGCGCAGTATCAGCAGGCCTGGTTCCTGATCGCGCATGGTCACCTGAACCCGTACGACACGGTCGGTAACTTCACCTTCTGGCAGAACCATGCTGAGTTCATCATGTGGCCCCTGGCGCTGCTGTACTGGGTGTTCCCGCACGGCGTGCTGCTGCTCTGGCTGCAGGACGCGTGCGTGGTGGGCGCCGAGCTGGTGGCGTTCTTGTGGCTCTGCGAGATCGCCCAGCGCTACCGTCCCGGCCCGGACGCGCGCTGGCTGGCCGGCGCCGGGCTACTGCTGCTGGCCATCAACCCGTGGTCGTGGTGGTCGGTGTCGTTCGACTTCCACGCCGAGTGCCTGGCGGTGCTGTTCATCGCGCTGCTGGCCTGGGACCTGGCGAACGGCCGCCGCCGGGCGTGGGCCTGGGTCCTGCCGCTGCTGGCCTGCGGCGACGTGGCAGGTACCTACGTCTTCGGACTAGGGCTCGGGGTGCTGATCGCCAGCCGGGGCGCGCGCCGGCGTGGCGGGATCATGGCCTTCCTCGGCGTGGCGGCCGTGCTGTTCATCTCGGCCATTCACGGGAACCTGGGCTCGGGCCATGGCCTGCAGGCGTATGACTACCTGGCGGCGCCCGGCCATTCCGGTGGCCTGAGCATGCCCGGGCTGATCAAGGGCCTGGCGACCCATCCGGTCGCGGTGGCGGCCAAGCTCTGGTCCAAGCGTGTCGACCTGTGGGCCAACCTCGGGTCGTCGGGACTTCTGGGCCTCGGGTTCCTCCCGCTGCTACCGCTGGTCCTGGTGGTGACGATCGCCAACGACCTGTTCCGCGGGTTCCTGTTCTCCGAGCCGCTGTTCCAGAGCCTGCCCATCTACGTGCTCCTGCCGGTCGGCACCGTCGCGGTCCTCGGCTGGCTCACCCGGCGCCGCCGCTGGCTGGGCGCGGCGCTGACGGTGCTGGTGGTGGCGCAGGCGATCGGCTGGGCCGCGGTGTGGGGCCCGCGGACGCCGCAGCAGTGGCTGCGGGTCCCGCAGTCCACGGCCGCGACCCTGGCCGCGGTGGCGGCGCGCATCCCGCCGTCGGCCGCGGTGTTCGCCTCCCAGGGGGTGGTCGGCCGGTTCTCCGGCCGGCTCGACGTGCGGCCGCTCAACGGGAACCTCCCGATCCAGCCCGGCGAGGACTGGTTCGTCTTCACGCCGTGGGCCGGCATCGAGACGCAGAAGCCGGCCGGGGCCATGGTCTTCGCCGGGCAGCTGGCCGGCCCCCTGCATGCCACTCTCGTCACCGACGCCGACGGCGTGTGGGCGTTCCGCTGGCACCCGCCGCCGGGGATACGCCGGCTCCGTGTGCCCGGCGGGTCGGCGCCGCTGCCCGCCTGGACGGCGCCGGGTGCCGCCGGCCGTGCGGTCCTGACCGGGCCGCCCTCGGCCTGGCATGTGACGTCCACCGGGTCCGCGGGCTATGTCGCCGACCGGCTCGAATGGCCGCAGCCGGCCGGCCTCTACCAGGCATCGGTGACCTTGTCGACGACAGGCCCGGTCAACGTCGAGGTCTGGAACGACACCGGTAACGCACTGCTGGCCCGGCGGCGCGTGCCCGCGACGGCCGGGGTCCAGGCGATCACCTTGCCGGTGGACGCGACGACCGGCTACCGGGCCCAGCTGTTCAGCGGCTGGGGCCCGTTCCGGGCCAAGTTCGGCGGCGGCCCGACCGGCGAGCGACTCGAGGTCCGCGTGTGGACGCCGGGCGGTGCCACCGTGAACGTCTACAGCGTCCAGCTGAAGCCCGTCGGCCGGTAGCCCGCCGCGCTGACGGCGCGGCCGCCCCTTATGACGCACGCGGGCCGGCCTGAAATCCGTCGCTGCATGATCACTACCGTTTCGTCGCGCTATACGCGATGAAACGGTGGTGATCATGGCCCAGGTTCGGCTACCACCCGCGGTGCAGGGACCGGCCGTCGATGCCGGCCCTCGGCTGAGCCGCTGGTAGCCGCCGGGCTGACGACGCGCTGCCCGCGAGCGGCCTACCCGCCCAGCTGATCCGGCTCGCCGCGTACTGGAACCGGCTGGAGCCGCGGCCCGGCACCTTCGAGCCGGGCGAGCTTGACCGCCAGTTGGATGCCGCGCACCGGGCCGGCAAGCAGGTGATCGTGTGCGTCGGCCCGGTGAATGGAGCCGGTGATAGATCGCTTACTCCTCTGACGATTTGCCCCGCAAGCCAACCAGCGCGGCCGCTGCCAGGCAGAGCACGCCCACGATCAGGGCCACCGTGCCGCGCGTATGTCGATGGGCATCGGCCCGGGCGGCCGGGTGGGTAATGGTGCCCAGGATGCTCGGCAGCGACTTCGCTGGCTCGATGAGGTAGATGACCCCGGCGACAATCGTTAAGACAGCGATGACCAGGAGGACGACGACGGCGACCGTCTTGCCGGAGGACCGGCCGCCTGCCGCAGGTTCAGAGCTCACGTGGTGCTCCTGAGTAAGGCCGGGCTCGATCCGCCCGGGCTGACCTCAATCTGAGCACGTCGCGCTTCCCAGCGCAGAACCTTTAGATCCTGTTTGCTGTCCGCTGGTTGCGGACCGCGGCCTGGACGGCGACCAGGACGTAGAGCAGCCAGAGCTGGCGCAGGCCCGCGATGCGCCGTGAATAGCAGCCTCGATACAGTCATCGAGTGGCTTTCGCGACGGTGAACGGCATCACGATCGGCTACGACGACGAGGGCAGCCGGGACGGCGTGCCCGTCGTGCTGGTGCACGGGCATCCCTTCAATCGCAGCATGTGGGCGCCGCAGGTCGGCGCGCTCACGGCGGCCGGGTACCGCGTCATCGCCGCCGACCTGCGCGGCTACGGGGACACCAGCGTGGTGCCGGGCGTCACGTTGCTGGCGGTGTTCGCCCGCGACATCGCCGGGCTGGCGGATTACCTGGGCCTGGACGAGGTCGTCCTCGGCGGGCTGTCCATGGGCGGCCAGATCGTGATGGAGTTCTGCCGGCTGTTCCCCGGCCGGGTCCGCGGGCTGCTGCTGGCCGACACCTTCGCCGCGGCCGAAACGCCCGAGGGCAGGGCCGCGCGCAACGCCATG
Source organism: Streptosporangiaceae bacterium (assembly GCA_035532295.1). GTDB lineage: Bacteria > Actinomycetota > Actinomycetes > Streptosporangiales > Streptosporangiaceae > DASUBV01. The sequence goes on along the minus strand of DATKRH010000011.1, from coordinate 56,721 downwards.
GCCGACCGACTGGTCGCGGAGGGCATGGACGGGTACGCGAGCGAGGTCCTCGACAAGATGATCGCTCCCTACAACGTCACGGACCTGCCCGAGGTCGCCGCGCAGGTACTGGCGATGATGCGCACGACCGCGCCGGAGGGCGCGGCTGCCGCGCTGCGCGGGCGGGCCCTGCGGCGCGACTACGGCCAGTTGCTGACCGAGGTGCCGGTGCCCGCGCTGGTGGTGGTGGGGGCGGACGACGAGTACACGCCCGTCAGCGACGCCGAGTTCCTGCACCGGCAGATCCGGGGCTCGGTCCTGACCGTCATCAAGGGTGCGGCGCACCTGCCCAACCTGGAGCGCCCGGCGGAGTTCAACGCCGCCCTCGGGCAGTTCCTCGTCCGCGTGGCTTCCGCGGCTTCCGCGGCGTCCAGCGCGCCGGGCGGCTAGCGCAGCGACAGGGCCGCCAGGGCGGCGTTGACGATGGAGCCCGAGTCCAGGTCGTTCGCCCGGTACAGGTCGGCCACGCTGCCGGACTGGCCGAAGCTGTCCACGCCCAGGCTGACCGCCGGAACCCCGAGCGCCGAGCCCAGCCAGCTCAGCGTGTGCGAGGCCGCGTCGTGCGCGGTCACGACCGGGACGCCGGCGCTGCCCCCGCTGCCCGGGTGCTGGGCGGCCGGGCTTCCCGCGCCGGGGGCGACCCCGCGCGCGCCGGCCGGGAAGGCGCCGCGCAGCGCGCCGGGGAGCGACGGCGTCGTGGCCGTGCGCACGGCCTGGCGCAGCGTTCGCTGCCAGGCGCGGTAGAGCCGGTCGGCGGAGGTCACGTCGACCACGGAGGCGGCGATGCCCTCGTCGGCCAGTTCCGCCGCCGCGACGAGCACCTCGGGCAGCACCGCGCCCGACGCGGCGAGGCAGACCTCGGGCGCGCCGGCCTGCGCGGCGGCGGAGGCGTCGACCAGCCGGTAGGCGCCGGCGAGCACCTGGCGGCGCAGCATGGCGTCGCCCAGCCGGTCCCGGGCGGCCTGGAACGGCTGCTGGTCGATGCTCCGGGTGGTCAGCCGGAAGTAGTACGAGCCGGCCTCGGCGGGCGCGGGGCCGCCGGCGCCGGCGGGCGCCGGCCCGCCGGCGCCGGCGTTCGCGGCGGCGACCGACTGCAGGGCGCCGCACAGCAGCCAGTCCAGCGCCGTCGCGTAGGCCGGCTCGATGAACGTCACGTTCGGCAGTTCCAGGCCCACCGACGCGGTGATCGTCGACTGGTGCGCGCCGCCCTCCGGCGCTAGGGTCACGCCCGACGGGGTGCCGGCCACGATGAACCGCGCGCCGGAGTAGACGGAGTAGATGAACGCGTCCAGCCCGCGCAGCACGAACGGGTCGTAGACCGTGCCGACCGGCAGCAGCGGCTGGCCGGACAGGTCCCAGGCCAGGCCCAGCTGGCCGAGCAGCAGGAACAGGTTCATCTCGCTGATGCCCAGCTCGATGTGCTGGCCGGCCGGGCCCTCCGCCCATTTCAGCACCGGGTCCTGGCTCCAGGCGCGCCGGGCGGCGGGGCTGAAGACGCCCATCCGGTTGATGAATCCGGCCAGGTTGGTGGAGGTCGCCACGTCCGGCGCCGTGGTGACCAGGTAGGGCGCCACGCTCTGCGCCCGCGATAGCTCGACGAGAATTCTCCCGAACGCCTCCTGGGTGGAGGTCGGGCGCCCCGCGCGCAGCCCGGCGGAGTCGGGCACGGCCACCAGGGGCGCCGGGGCGGCCGGCACCCTGGTCAGGTGCTCGCGGCGGGCCGCCGCCCACTGGCCGGCGGAGGTCATGGGGTCGAGGCGGTCCCACTCGGTGCCGGGCGTCAGGCCGGTCTGCTCGCGCAGCCGGTCGATCTGCGTCGTGGACAGCAGCGCCGAGTGGTTGCGGGGGTTGCCGGCGATCGGCAGGCCCCAGCCCTTGATGGTGTAGGCGAAGACGACGCTGGGCCGGTCCTTGGCCTGGTCGCACTCGGCGAACGCGGCGAGCAGGGCGCCCAGGTCATGGCCGGCCAGGTCGGTGACCAGGCTGGCCAGGTCGTCGTCGGCCAGGCCGGCGCAGAACGCCGCCACCGCCGCGGGCGCGCCGTCGCAGAACCTGGCCCGCACGTCCGCCGGCTGCAGGCCGAACAGGGACTGATAGTGCTCGTTGGGCATCGCGTCGATCCAGTCGCGCAGCGCCGCCCCGCCGGGCTGGGCGAACGCCGCCTGCAGTCGCCGCCCGTACTTGGCCTCGGTGACGTGCCAGCCCGCGGCGGCGAACTGCTGCTCCCACTGCGCGATCCGGACGCCGGGCACCACCCGGTCCAGCGACTGCCGGTTGACGTCGACGATCCATAGCACGTCGCCCAGTCCGTCGGTGGCGGGATCGGCGATGGCCTCCCAGATGTTGCCCTCGTCCAGCTCGGCATCGCCGAGCAGGGCGACGTAACGGCTGCGCGGGCGGGCGCCGAAGTGGGCATCCACGTACCGGCGGGTGGCGGCGGCGAACAGTGGTGCCGCCGCGCCCAGGCCGACCGATCCGGTGGAGAAGTCGACGCCATCGGGATCCTTGGTGCGGCTCGGGTAGGACTGCAGTCCGCCGAAGGCCCGCAGCGTGGGCAGGTAGCCGCGGTCCAGGTTGCCCAGCAGGTACTGGATGGCATGGAACACCGGCGAGGCGTGCGGCTTGACGCTGACCCGGTCGGGCGCGTCCAGGTAAGCGAAATAGAGCGCCGTCATCGCGGTGACCAGGCTGGCGCTGGAGGCCTGGTGGCCGCCGACCTTGACGCCGTCGCCAGTGTCGCGGTCGTGGTTAGCCGCGTCGACGATCCGGGTGGCCAGCCACAGGACGCGCTGCTGGATTTCCGCGAGCACGGAAAGGTCGGGCTCGCTGGCGGGCAGGTCGGGCGGCGCGGGCAGGTCGGGCTCGCTGGCGGGGCGGTCATGACACCCGCCGCTCATGTCGGCTACCATGCCTACATCATGCGGCGCTTCGTAGTCATCCCGAGCAGCCGTAGCGGAACCTGATCAACGCAGGCCAGCGACCCGCTACGGGGGCTGGGCGCTGGCCGTTTGCCTATCGGGTTCTTTCGCGCACATGCAGCGCAGCAATGAGCAGCGCAGCAATGAGCAGCGCAGCCAGCGGCAGTCGCTCGGCCTGCAGCGCGGCCCGCCGCCGTCCGCCGTTAGTCGCTGCCGCCCGGCACCTTCCCGGCTAGGCCACCCTGCGGACCGTGCAGGTGTCCCCGGACCGCCGGGGCAACGGCGGCGATGGTGCCGCGCTAGCGAAGTAGCGAGACAATAGATCAGCGCCACAGCAAAGGAATACGTGATGACCGACAGCCCGAGCCCGGAGATCTTCTTCGAGATCCTTGCCAGCGACGCCCCCGTGCCTGCCGCCGAGCGGGACCAGATCATGGCTGACCCTGGGTTCGGCAGCGTATTTACCGATCACATGACCACCATCCGCTGGGCGGAGGGGCAGGGCTGGCACGACGCCCGGCTCGCGCCCTACGGCCCGCTCGTCCTCGACCCGGCCGCCGCCGTCCTGCACTACGGCCAGGAGATCTTTGAGGGACTCAAGGCTTACCGGCAGGCCGACGGCTCCGTTGCGGCGTTCCGGCCGCACGCCAACGCCGCCCGGTTCAATAAGTCGGCCGTGCGGCTGGCGATGCCCGAGCTGCCGGAGGCGGCGTTCGTCAAGGCGATCGAAGTGCTGGTCAGCCGGGACCGGGCCTGGGTGCCGACTGTGGAGGGGCACAGCCTGTACCTGCGGCCGTTCATGATCGCGACGCAGCGGGGCCTCGGCGTCAACAGGCCGTCGTCGTCCTACCTGTTCACGGTCATCGCCTCCCCGGCGGCCAGCTACTTCGGAGCAGCCAAGGCGGTCACCGTCTGGCTGTCCGACGACTACACCCGGGCCGCGCCCGGCGGGACCGGCGAGGCGAAGTGCGGCGGCAACTACGCGGCGGCCTTCGCCGGGCAGCTCCAGGCGCTGGAGCACGGTTGCGACCAGGTGGTCTGGCTCGATGCCGCCGAGCGGCGCTGGGTCGAGGAGATGGGCGGGATGAACCTGTTCTTCGTCTACGGCTCCGGTGCGGACGCCCGGATGATGACCCCGGCCACTACCGGCTCGCTGCTGCACGGCATCACCCGTGACTCGCTGCTCAAGCTCGGCCCGGACCTGGGCATCCCCACGTTCGAGGACCGGATCTCGGTCGGGCAATGGCAGTCGGACTGCGCCTCCGGCGAGATCACCGAGGTCTTCGCCTGCGGCACCGCGGCCGTCATCACCCCGGTCGGGGCCGTGCGCGGCGCGGGCCGCGACTGGGTCATCGGCGACGGCGCGCCGGGCCCGGTGGCCACCCGGCTGCGGGAGGAGCTCGTCGGCATCCAGCGCGGCAGCCGCCCGGACCCCTACGGCTGGATCCACCAGCTCTGCCCCCCGGAGTAGCCCCTAGCTAGCTGACGGCGGGGCGGGCCAGGTCGGCCAGGCGGGCGGCGGCCTCGGTGAGCTGGGGGGCCAGGCGGCGGCCGGGCGCCTGGCCGAGGCGGCTGGCCGGGCCGGAGACGCAGACGGCGCCGAGCAGCTCGCCGTCGGCCAGGACGGGGGCGCTGACGCTCGCCACGCCGGGCTCGCGCTCGGCGACGCTGGCCGCCCAGCCGCGCTTGCGCACGGCGGCCAGCTCGGCGGCCAGCTCGGGCGGCAGGCCGGCGGCGTCGGTAGACCAGGCCAGCAGCACCTTGCCGCCGGACCCGGCGTCCAGGGGGAGCACGGCGCCGACCGGGACGCTGTCGCGCAGGCCGGTGCCGGCATCACGGGCGGCCAAGCACAGGCGTCGGTCGCCCGAGCGCACGTAGAGCTGCACGCTCTCGCCGGTCGCCTCGTGCAGCTCGGCCAGGATCGGCCCGGCCAGGGCGGCCAGATCGAGCGCCGGATCGGCCAGGACGGCCAGCTCGGTCAGGCGCGGGCCCAGGCGGAAGGCCCCGGCGGAGTCGCGGGCGACCAGGCGGTGGGTCTCCAGGGCCACGAGCAGCCGGTAGGCCGTGGGCCGGGGCAGGCTGCTGGCCCCGGCCAGCCAGCGCAGCGTCCGGGGGCCGTCGCCGAGCAGGTCCAGCAGCCGGACCGAGCGGTCCAGCACGCCGACGCCGGTGGTTCGGTTGCCGCCGGGCTCATCCTGTCGTAGAGTGCTCATATCCTGAACAGGATATCTCATTATTTGAGACAGCTCTAGCCGAGCAGCTTTGAGCACATTAGCCAGCACAGCCGACTGATTCGAGAAGCCAGTGACCGGACGCCTGTTCGACAAGGTCTGGGACCGCCACCTCGTGGCCAGCCCCGAGGGCGAGCCTCCGCTGCTCTACATCGACCTGCACCTGGTGCACGAAGTCACCTCGCCGCAGGCATTCGAGGGCCTGGAGCTGGCCGGCCGCAAGGTCCGCCGGCCGGACCTCACGGTGGCCACCATGGACCACGACGTGCCGACGATCGGGCTGGACAAGCCGATCGCCGATGAGCTCGCCGCGGCGCAGATCGCCCGGCTGCGCGAGAACTGCGCCGAGCACGGGATTACCCTGCACGCCCTCGGCAGCGCCGAGCAGGGCATCGTGCACGTGATCGGCCCGCAGCTCGGGCTCACCCAGCCGGGCATGACCGTGGTCTGCGGCGACAGCCACACCTCGACGCACGGGGCGTTCGGCGCGCTGGCCTTCGGGATCGGCACGACCGAGGTCGAGCACGTGCTGGCCACCCAGACGCTCCGCCAGGTCAAGCCGGACGCGATGGCGGTCACCGTCGACGGGGACCTGCCGGCCGGCTGCACGGCCAAGGACCTGGTGCTCACCATCATCCGGGCGCTCGGCGTCGGCGGCGGGGTCGGCTCCGTCATCGAGTACCGGGGCGCGGCGATCCGGGCGCTGTCGATGGAAGGCCGGATGACGGTCTGCAACATGTCCATCGAGGGCGGCGCCCGGGCCGGGATGATCGCCCCCGACGAGACCACATTCGCGTTCCTCGAGGGCCGTCAGCACGCGCCGAAGGGCGCGGCCTGGGAGCGGGCGCTGGAGGACTGGCGCAGCCTGGTCACCGACGAGGGCGCGGAGTTCGACCACGAGATCCGGATCGATGCCAGCGCCATCCGCCCGACCGTGACCTGGGGCACGAACCCCGCGCAGTCGGTCTTTATCGACGACGCCGTGCCCGACCCGGCCTCCTTCGGCACGCCGGCCCAGCAGCAGTCGGCGCAGCGGGCGCTGACCTACATGGCTCTGCAGGCCGGCACGCCGATCCGCGACATCCCGGTGGACACCGTGTTCATCGGGTCGTGCACGAACGGCCGGCTGGCCGACCTGCGGGAGGCCGCGGCGGTCGTCCGGGGCAAGAAGGTCCACCAGGGCGTGCGCGCGCTGGTCGTGCCGGGATCGGCGCGGGTCAAGGCCGAGGCCGAGGCTGAGGGCCTGGATAGGTACTTCACCGAGGCGGGCTTCGAGTGGCGCTCGGCGGGCTGCTCGATGTGCCTGGGGATGAACGGGGACATCCTGGCTCCCGGGGAGCGTTCCGCCTCGACCAGCAACCGCAATTTCGAGGGCCGGCAGGGGCCGGGCGGCCGCACCCACCTGGTGTCGCCGGCCGTAGCGGCCGCTACCGCGGTGGCCGGCCACTTCGCTGCACCAGGAGACGTGTGATGGCAGGCATTCAACACATAGCGGGCCGCGCGGTGGCACTGGAGCGCCGCGACGTCGACACCGATCAGATCATCCCGGCCGCGTGGCTCAAGCGGGTCGAGCGCACCGGGTTCGCGCCCGGCCTGTTCGGCGCCTGGCGCATCGACCCGGACTTCGTCCTGAACCGGCCCGGCGCCGCGCAGGCCAAGGTGCTGGTGGCGGGCCCGAACTTCGGCTGCGGCTCGTCGCGCGAGCACGCGGTCTGGGCGCTGCAGGACTTCGGCTTCCAGGCGGTCGTCTCGCCGCGGTTCGCCGACATCTTCCGCGGCAACTGCATCAGCTCCGGGCTGGTCCCGGTGGAGGTCGACGAGGAGGCCGTCAGCGCACTGTTCGCGGCCCTGGCGGCGGACCCGGACGCCGAGGTCGTCGTGGACGTGGCCGCCCGCACGGTCGGCATCCCGTCGGCCGGCCTCAGCGAGCCGTTCACCATCTCCGGCTTCGCCCAGTGGCGGCTGCTGGAAGGGCTGGACGACGTGGCCCTGACCCTGCGGCACGAGGACGCTATCTCGGCCTACGAGGCGATCCGGCCATCCTGGCTGCCGTCTTCCGTGGCAAACGAGCCCGCGAGGAGCTGAAGTTGCGGTAATGTGTACAGGACGTTGCGTCTGACGACGATGCCAGATCGTCATCAGCACAGATCCTTTAGGGGAGTCCAGTCGTGAACCGCGTGTTCCTCGAACACCTCGTACTTATTATCACGTAGCGCGTGCCCGCCCCAGGGCCCGCGCTACAACCTCTTTGCCGACACGGCAGGGAGGTTTTTTGTTGGACTCCCTACTACTTGCACCGCCGTCCCACCCGCGAAGAAGGAGCATCCCGTGGACATGACCGGAGCCCAGGCACTCGTGCGCAGCCTCGAGGAGCAGGGCGTCGAGGTAGTCTTCGGGCTGCCCGGCGGCACGATCCTGCCGACTTACGACCCCCTGCTGTCCTCCTCGCTGCGGCACGTCCTGGTGCGCCACGAGCAGGGCGCCGGGCACGCCGCCGAGGGCTACGCCTGGGCTACCGGCAAGCCAGGCGTGTGCATGGCCACTAGCGGGCCGGGAGCGACCAACCTGGTCACCGCGCTGTCGGACGCCTACATGGACTCGGTGCCGATGGTCGCCATCACCGGCCAGGTCGGCACGAAGATGATCGGCACCGACGCCTTCCAGGAAGCCGACATCACCGGCATCACGCTGCCGATCACCAAGCACAACGAGATCGTGACGCAGGTCGAGCGGATCCCGGCCGCGATCGCCGAGGCCTTCCATATCGCGACGACCGGCCGGCCCGGCCCGGTGCTGATCGACGTGCCCAAGGACATCCAGCAGGGCCGGGGCGATGTCTCCTGGCCGGCGACGATGGACCTGCCCGGCTACAAGATCCCCGGGCCGCCGGACCTGGCCGCCATCCGGGCCGCCGCCGCGCTGCTGCGCCAGGCCCGCCGTCCCGTGCTGTATGTCGGCGGCGGCGTGATCAAGTCCGACTCGCACGAGGAACTGCGCCAGCTCGCCGAGCTGGCCCAGGCGCCGGTGGTGACCACCCTGATGGCCAGGGGGGCGTTCCCCGACTCGCACCCGCTGGCCCTGGGCATGCCGGGCATGCACGGCACCTACCCCGCGGTGGCCGCGTTGCAGGAGGCCGACCTGCTGGTCGCGCTCGGGGCCCGGTTCGATGACCGGGTCACCGGCAGCCTCAAGGACTTCGCCCCGCACGCCGCGATCGTGCACGCCGACATCGACCCGGCCGAGATCGGCAAGAACCGGCGCCCGGACGTGGCCATCGTGGGCGACCTCAAGGCCGTGCTGACCGGACTGACCCGCGGCCTGCACGCCGAGATCGCCGAGGCGGGGCCGCTGGACATCGCGGACTGGCTGGCCACGCTGGAGGACTGGAAGCAGAAGTTCCCGCTGCGCTACTCCCAGGAGCCGGGCGGCCCGCTCAAGCCGCAGTACGTGGTCGAGCGGCTGTCGGCGCTGACGGGTGGCGACGCCATCGTCGTGGCGGGCGTCGGCCAGCACCAGATGCACGCGACCCAGCATTACTCGTTCACCAGGCCGCGCAGCTGGATCAACTCCGGCGGCGCCGGCACCATGGGCTTCGCCGTGCCGGCCGCGATGGGCGCGCAGGTGGGCAGGCCGGGCGAGCTCGTCGTGGCGATCGACGGCGACGGCTGCTTCCAGATGACCGCCCAGGAGCTGGCGACCTGCGCGATCGAGGGACTGCCGATCAAGGTGCTGATCTTCAACAACGGCTTCCTCGGCATGGTGCGGCAGTGGCAGGAGCTGTTCTACGACGAGCGTTACTCGCAGGTCGAGCTGGGCCAGGCCATCCCGGACTACGTCAAGCTCGCCGAGGCGTACGGCTGCTACGGGCTGCGCTGCGACTCGGCCGACCGGGTGGATGAGACCCTGGAGAAGGCGCTGGCCGCCACGGACGTGCCGGCCGTCGTGGACTTCCGGGTGCATGACCGCGAGGGCGTCTTCCCGATGGTGCCGGCCGGCCTGCCCAACGACCAGATCGTGCTGGGCCCGGAGTTCAGCGCCGACGAGCAGCGCGCCGCGGCGCGCAGGGAAATGGTGACCCGATGACCACGCACACGCTTTCCGTCCTGGTCGAGAACAAGCCGGGCGTCCTGTCCCACGTGGCCGGGCTGTTCTCCCGCCGGGCCTTCAACATCGCCTCGCTGGCGGTCGGCCCGACCTCGGACGCGAAGGTGAGCCGGATCACGATCGTGGTGGACGGCGACATCACCCCGGTCGAGCAGGTCATGCGCCAGCTCGACAAGCTGGTGCGGGTCCTGAAGGTCGTCGAGCTGCACCGGGGCACGGCGGTCGAGCGCGAGCTGGCACTGATCAAGGTGCTCGCCGAGCCCGGCCACCGCGGCCAGCTGCTGGAGGTAGCGCAGGTGTTCGGGGCGACCGTGGTCGACATGAGCCCGTCCACGCTCATCCTGGAGGCGGTCAGCAGCCCGGGCAAGCTGGACGCCCTGCTGGCCATGCTCGACTCTCACGGGACCTGCGAGATCGTCCGCACGGGGCGCATCGCGCTGGGTCGCGGCCCGGCGGCCATTACCGACGAGCACGCTGCCGGCGAGCACGCTACTGACCAGCACGCTCATGACCAGCCGGTGGGAGCCGGGACCGCCGCCTAAGTATCCGTTATGACCGACAAGTACCGACGAGAGGATAACGCCGACATGGCCACCGTGTACTACGACGACGAGGCCGATCTCAGCCTCATCCAGGGCCGCAAGGTCGCGGTTCTGGGCTACGGCTCGCAGGGCCACGCGCACGCGCTCAGCCTGCGGGACTCGGGCTGCGAGGTCCAGGTGGGCCTGCCGGAGGGGTCCCGGTCGCGCAAGCGCGCCGAGGCCGAGGGGCTGACCGTGGTCACGCCCGCGGAGGCGGCCGCCTGGGCGGACGTGATCATGGTGCTGACGCCTGACACCGTGCAGCGGCACCTGTACGCCGACGTCATCGCCCCGAACCTGAAGGCCGGCGACGCGCTGTTCTTCGCGCACGGGTTCAACATCCATTACGGCTACATCAAGGCCCCGCAGGATGTGGACGTCGCGATGGTGGCGCCCAAGGCGCCCGGCCACATCGTGCGCCGTCAGTTCGAGGCCGGCCAGGGCACCCCGGTGCTCGTCGCGGTCGAGCAGGACGCCACGGGCAAGGCCTGGGAACTGGCCCGCTCCTACGCCAAGGGGATCGGCGGGACCAAGGCCGGCGCCCTGGTGACCACGTTCAAGGAAGAGACCGAGAGCGACCTGTTCGGCGAGCAGGCCGTCCTGTGCGGCGGCGTGACCTCGCTGGTCAACGCCGGGTTCGAGACCCTCGTCAACGCGGGCTACCAGCCCGAGGTCGCCTACTTCGAGTGCCTGCACGAGCTCAAGCTCATCGTCGACCTGATGTATGAGGGCGGCGAGAACTGGATGCGCTACTCGGTCAGCGACACCGCGGAGTACGGCGACCTGACCCGCGGCCCGCGGGTAGTCGGCGCGGCGACCCGCGAGGCCATGGCCCAGGTGCTCGCCGACATCCAGTCCGGCGAGTTCGCCCGCGAGTGGGTGGCCGAGGACGACAACGGCCGGCCGAACTTCGAGCGGCTGCGCGCCGAGGCGTCGAAGGCCCGGATCGAGCAGGTCGGCAAGCCGCTGCGGAAGATGATGAGCTGGCTCAACGCCGCGACCGATGAGATGGACGCCTGAGCATGCCCGACGGTGCTGGTGCTGGCCGAACCACGGGCAGCAGTTATGTCATCGCCCACGTACCCGGCGACGGCGTCGGGCCCGAGGTCACCGAGGTGGCCCGGAACTGCGTGGACGCCGTCGCCGCGCGCCGCGGCTTCGGAGTCGAGTGGCGGCCGTACTCACTCGGCGCGAAGCACTACCTGCAGACGGGGGAGGTGCTGCCGGACTCCGCGCTGAACGAGCTGCGCAAGACCGACGCGGTCCTGCTCGGCGCGGTCGGCAGCCCGGAGGTGCCGCCAGGCGTGCTGGAGCGCGGCCTGCTGCTGCGGCTGCGGGCCGAGCTCGACCTCTACATCAACCTGCGGCCGTCCAAGCTGCGGGCCGGGGTCGCCAACGCGGTCAGCCGGCAGAGCCTGGGCGACCTGGACCTGGTGATCGTGCGGGAGAACACCGAGGGCCTGTACGCGGGGGCCGGCGGCACCGTGCACCGCGGCACCGAGTTCGAGACCGCCACCGAGGAGTCGCTCAACACCTGGGCGGGGGTCCGCCGGTGCGTCCGTTACGCGGCCGAGCTCGCGGCCGGGCGCACCGGGCGGCTGACCCTCGTGCACAAGACGAACGTGCTCACCCACGCCGGCGACCTGTGGCAGCGGGTCACCGACGAGGTCGCCGCCGAGCACGGCGTGGAGCTGAGCTACGCGCACGTCGACGCGGCCTGCCTGTACCTGGTGGACGACCCGGCCCGGTTCGACGTGATCGTCACCGACAACCTGTTCGGCGACATCCTGTCCGACCTGGGCGCGGCGCTGACCGGCGGCCTGGGCCTGGCCCCGAGCGGGAACCTGAACCCGGACCGCACCGGCCCGTCGGTGTTCGAGCCCGTGCACGGGTCGGCGCCGGACATCGCCGGCACCGGGCGGGCCAATCCGGCCGGCGCGGTGCTGTCGGCCGGGCTGATGCTGGCCCACCTCGGCCAGCCCGAGGCCGGCGGCGACCTCGATGCCGCCGTCAGCGCGGTGCTGGCGGCGGGCGCCCCGGCGAGCACGGGGGAGTGGGACAAGGCGCTCCAGGCGAGCATCGCGGGGGCGCGCTCATGACCGCCGAGGGGCAGCCCAAGGTAGAGATCTACGACACCACGCTGCGCGACGGCTCGCAGCAGGTCGGGCTCGACCTGACGGTGGCCGACAAGCTGCGCGTCGCGACCGCGCTGGACAACCTCGGCGTGGACGTGATCGAGGGCGGCTGGCCGGGCTCCAACCCCAAGGACGCCGAGTTCTTCGCCCGGGTCAAGTCCATGGAGTTCAAGCACGCGCAGCTCGCGGCGTTCGGCGCGACCCGCCTGCCGCGGCGCGGCGTCGACGATGACGCCAGCCTGGCCGCGCTGCTGGCGGCGGAGACGCCGATCGTGACCTTGGTCGGCAAGGCCTGGACGCTGCACGTGGACGAGGCGCTGCGGACCACCCGCGAGGAGAACCTGGCGATGGTCGCCGAGTCGGTCGCCTACATGGCGGCGGCCGGCCGGCGCGTGGTGTTCGACGCCGAGCACTTCTTCGACGGCTACCGGGCGGACCGCGGTTACGCCCTGGCGGTGCTGGCCGCGGCCGCCGACGCCGGGGCCGACACCCTGGCACTGTGCGACACCAACGGCGGCACCCTGCCCGACGACGTGGCCAGGATCGTGGCGGAGGTCGCGGAGGTCGCCGCGGGCGCCGGCCGGTCGCGGGCCAGGATCGGCGTGCACTTCCACAACGACTCCGCCTGCGCGGTGGCCAACTCGGTCGTCGCCGTGGCGGCGGGCGGCCTGCACGTGCAGGGCGCGGCGAACGGCTACGGGGAGCGCTGCGGCAACGCCGACCTCTTCTCGGTCATCGCCGACCTGGAGCTCAAGCGCGGCCATGACCTGCTGCCGCCGGGCCGGCTCGCGGCGCTGGCCTCGACCGCGCGGACCATCGCCGACGTGGCTAACCTGCCGTTCGATGCCCGGCAGCCCTATGTCGGGCCGTCGGCGTTCGCGACCAAGGCGGGGCTGCACGCGTCGGCCATCGCCCGGCGGCCGGACGCCTACTCTCACATTGACCCGGCCGCGGTCGGTAACAGCGCGCAGGTGCTGGTCAGCGAGCTGGCCGGGCGCAGTAACGTGATGGCCAAGGCCGCCGAGCTGGGGCTCGACCTGAGCAGCGATCCCACGCTGGCCGGGCGGGTGCTGGACCAGGTCAAGGAGGCCGAGCACCGGGGTTACGCGTTCGAGGCCGCCGACGCGTCGTTCGAGCTGCTGGTCCGGCGCAGCGCCGGGGTGCTGGCCACCTGGTTCGAGCTCGAGGGCTATCGCGTGGTCATCGAGCGGGCGTCGGCCGGGGACCTCCGGCAGGCCCAGGACCGCAGCGAGGCGATCGTCCGGCTGCGGCTGGGCACCGGCCGGGTCGTGGCGGTCGGCGAGGGGGTCGGGCCGGTGCACGCGCTGGACCAGGCCCTGCGGCGCGGCCTGGCCGAGGTCTACCCGGCGCTGGCCGGCATCCACCTGGTCGACTACAAGGTGCGCATCCTCGACGGCCGCGCGGCGACCAGCGCCGTTACCCGGGTGATGCTGACCACCGCCGACGCCGACGGTGAGTGGACGACGGTGGGCGTGTCCGACGACATCGTCACCGCCTCCTGGGAGGCGCTGGCGGACGGCATGGCCTACGGCCTGCTCCGCGCGGGCGCCACGGCCATCCCCGACGACCAGCTGGCCCGGCTCTCGGAGGCAGTGTGAGCACCGCCCCGCCCGGCTCCGGTTCCGGCTCCGGTTCCGGCTCCGGCCCGCTGCCCCGGCCGCGGTCCGGGCCGCTCACCACCGGGCCGTCCCGCGCCCCGGCCCGCGCCATGCTGCGCGCCGTCGGCCTCAGCGAGGAAGACCTCAGCCGCCCCCAGGTGGCCGTGGCTTCTTCGCATAACGAGGTCACCCCGTGCAACCTGCACCTAGGCGGACTCGCCGCCGCCGTGAAGGAAGGCGTGCGCCAGGCCGGCGGCGTGCCGCTGGAATTCGGCACGATCGCGGTATCCGACGGGATCTCGATGGGCACCGAGGGCATGAAGGCCTCGCTGGTCAGCCGGGAGGTCATCGCCGACTCCGTCGAGCTGATGATGCTGGCCGAGCAGTTCGACGCGCTGGTCGCGATCGCCGGCTGCGACAAGTCGCTGCCCGGCATGCTGATGGCCTGCGCGCGGGTCAACGTGCCGTCGGCGTTCCTGTACGGCGGAACCATCCTGCCGGGGCACGCGCTCGGCCGGTCGCTGACGATCCAGGACGTGTTCGAGGCCGTGGGCGGCAACGCGGCGGGCGAGGTCTCGGATGCCGACCTGCTGGCCATCGAGCGGGCCGCCTGCCCCGGCGCGGGCTCCTGCGCTGGCATGTACACGGCCAACACGATGTCGATGTGCGCCGAGGCGCTCGGCATGACCCTGCCGGGCGAGGCATCGGCCCCGGCGGTGTCGGCCGAGCGCACCGAGCTGTCGCGGCGGACCGGCGCGGTGGTGGTGCAGGCGCTGGCGGCCGGGCTGCTGCCGCGCCAGATCCTGACCAAGGCGGCCTTCCTGAACGCGGCCACCATGGTGATGGCCACGGCCGGGTCGACGAACGCGGTCCTGCACCTGCTGGCCATCGCCCACGAGGCGGGCGTGCCGCTCACCCTCGATGACTTCGACGCGGTCAGCCGCCGGACGCCGGTCATCGCCTCCATGCGGCCGTCGGGCAGGTACATCATGAGCGAGCTCGACCAGGCCGGCGGGGTGCCCGTCATCGCGCGCGAGCTGCTGTCGGCGGGGCTGATCGACGGTGACGCGCTGACGGTGAACGGGCGCACGCTGGCGGAGAACGTGTCCGACGCGACTGCACTGGATACCACGGGTCCGGACGGCAAGGTCGTGCGGTCGGTCAAGGACCCGTTCCAGCCAGACGGGGGACTGGCGGTGCTGCGCGGCAGCCTCGTCCCGAACGGCGCGGTGGTGAAGACGCCGACGATCGAGACGCTCCGGTTCGACGGCCGGGCCCGGGTCTTCGACCGTGAGGAGGACTGCTTCGCGGCGGTCACGGCGGGCCGGGTCAGCCGCGGCGATGTCCTGGTGATCCGCAACGAGGGCCCCAAGGGCGGGCCGGGCATGCGCGAGATGCTCGCCGTGACCGCGGCGATCAAGGGCGCCGGGCTCGGCCGGGACGTCGTGCTGGTGACCGACGGGCGGTTCTCGGGGGCCACGTTCGGGGCCTGCGTGGCGCACGCGGCGCCGGAGGCCTGGGACGGCGGCCCGATCGCGCTGGTCCGGGACGGCGACGGCATCCTGCTGGACGTGCCAGGGCGACGGCTGGAGCTGCAGGTGGACGACGCGGAGCTGGACCGGCGCCGGGCGCAGTGGAGGCGACCGGCCCCGAACTACACCAGCGGCGCGATCGCCAAGTACGCGGCGCTGGTCTCCGGTGCCGACACCGGCGCGGTCTGCACGGTCCCGGCCTCCTGACCCCCGGCGCGGGCGAGCGGGCCAGCTCCTCGGTTCGCTCGGGGGTGTGCCCGGGTGTGCCCGGGTGTGAGGGCGCCCGCGGGCCCGGGGGTTCCAGGCGCGGCGGGGGAGGCGTGATCAGGGGTGGTCGATTTCCAGGTGACGCCCATCAGGCGCTGCGCCGCTGGCTGGTCCCGGTGCGGCTGGCGCGCTCGATGGTCTGGCCGGCCCACTGGTCAGCGTCAGCGAGTTCGTCGGGGGTGAAGGCGCCGTGCTCGTCCTCGAACTGGGTAACGGCGGCCAGGCCTGCTCTGATGGTGAATTCCTTGCGGGCGGTCGCCGCGAGCCACGAGCTATAGGTCATTCCCACCTGCTCGGCCTACCGTTCCGGCAATCTGATTATCAAACTGATGCCTAACAAGAAGTGGAGAGACTCGATAATGCCGTGCCACGGCCTCCATTGCGGCATCGTCACTCTTGCCGATCAATCTCAGTGATTGGCTTATGCCCGCCGCCGGAGCGAGCAGTTCTGCAGCGAACGCTCCGGCGACTTTCTCATCATGCCCGCGCGCCAAAGAAAGGACGAAGCGCCTCTGTTGTGGATGTGAAAGCGCGCGCCCGAGGGCTCTGGCCTGACCGAACCTACTCATAGACGCACCGGTCCGCGGAGGGCCAAGCGCCAATCCGCAGCGACTCCGATTAACAGTTACGACGCCTTGAATTCCATTTGACGGAGCGCTCAGATCGCTCAGTCCGACCCAAGGGGAGGTGTCGAATTGGGCCAGATCTTCGATGTCGAGCCGACTTCTGATCCGACGGGCCATGGCGTATCCTATCGTCCATGGCGTATCTACGTCGGCCGTAGATTTGATCAGGTCGTCAGCGGCGTCCAAACGAGAAGAAACAGCCTCGTAGAGGAGTTCCAGGCTCGATCTCGCCCTATCTGACGCTCTATCGGCTGCGACTATCGCACGCTGGGTCCAGTCAGAAGCCCTGGTTAGTGCGGCGGGGTTCGCGCTATCAAAGAAGTCGGCAAGCAGTTCAGCCGGGAGTATTGACGCTATCCGCACGACGTCGTCGGCCGTCTGGTCGCTTACGGCGTAGGGGTCCAAGCCAAGCCGGGCAACAGTCTGACAGAACTCCCGCTCCTCGCTGTCCATCTTGGCGATCGCATCCCACTCCTCCGCTAGCCGGGTCTTCGGCAATCCTTCTTCGGAGAGTCGCTCAAGCGCGAGGTTGACAATTCGTGCGAGTCCCTCTGACGCCGCGTCCGTCTGAATGAACGCGGAGCCATTTGATGCAAACCGGATGGGCTTAGAGGCAAAATTGTTGTCTGGGACCCAAGACACATGAGTGACGGCGCCTTCCGCTACAAAGGTTAGATTGGGCCACGCCATACCGTCGCCGGCGCCGCGAAAATTGTGTTGGGAAAGCCATGGATAAGCGCGAATATTCGGCCATGTCCAGTAACGTGCTTCGACCGCCGATGGCCGAATGTGCGACATGAGTATCCACCAATTGGAGGCGATCCACTCTGCCAGTGGGTAGATGGACCCATAGACTGAGCGCCTCAATGTGCCGTCAGCGGATTCCACCTGGGTTGCGCACCTGTTGTTAACCCACACTTCATATCTCGCCCAAGTCGCAGCAAGTTCAGGTGTCGTGACTCCCGGAGCGTCGAGCCATTCAATCCGAACGTCGAGTGCGTCGCTCATAGCAGCCAATCCGGAGCTTCACAGTCTTGGATCGGGTATCCCTTGTACTGCCCTAGGCCGACGTTGCTTAGCCGAGCCTCATAGACTTGCCCATCAACTCGTCTCCATACGTAGCGAGGGAATCCACCGTCCATGTCGGCAGTCAGACAGCATTCGCGAACCGCGTCTCGAAGCCACTTAAGAACATCGTCGAAATCTAGGCCTCTTGGGCACGCGGACGCATCGCTCCGAAGCCGGCCAGGACCGGCGCTAGTCAGATAGTCCTTGTGTTCGGGACTGATGATGTATGTCACCTTCTCGGCCATGGCTGCCAGGTCAACGTCCGGTCCTGGCACGAGTCGGTCTAGCTTCCGGGGTCGATGTCGATGAGGTGTACGCATGGCAACTCTCAGGGCTTAGGCATCAGGTTCAACGGGCCCAGCTTCCAGCTTAGACGTCAGTAGCAAACATGAATCAGCTAGCTCCAGGGAGGCAAGCCGTCCACGATGAACGTACAGATGTGATCACGGACGCGATCCTAGCTCTACTGTTGCGTGCTCACTCGGATCTCGTGGAGGGCAGGCTGCCGTGGGCATTCGAGGGACACCTGGCTGGCCCGCGTGCCGTGGCGGGCGTGGTGGGCCTGGAAGCGCCCGGTTCGCGGGCCGGCTGCGCTTGACCTCGTAGGCTGCGGGAATATGCGCCCGTCCACAGCTAGCGATCCCTCTCCCCGAGAGGACAAGGCACCTGAGGACGGCAAGGCACCTCAGGACGGTGAGGCGCGTCAGGACGGTGAGGCACCGCAGGGTGACCGGGCGCCTCACCGCGACGGGCTCTGGGCAGCCAACCGGCGGACGCTGACCACCGGCCTCGTCCTGACGATCACCTTCATCGCCTCCGAGGCGCTCGCGGTGGTCACCGTGATGCCGGTCGTGGCGCATGACCTTGGCGGGCTGGACTTGTACGGCTGGGTGTTCAGCGCCTTCATGCTCGGCAGCGTGGTCGGCATCGTGGTGGCCGGACGGGAGGCCGACCGGCGCGGGCCGGCGCTGCCCTACATCGCCGGGGTGCTGCTCTTTGCCGCGGGCCTGGCGGTGGCCGGCCTGGCGCCGTCCATGCCTGTCCTCGTGGCGGGCCGGGCGCTGCAAGGCCTGGGCGCCGGGGCGGTACCCGCGGTGGCCTACGTCGCCATCGGACGCAGCCTGCCGGACCGGCTCCGGCCGCGGATGATGGCCGTGATGTCGACCGCCTGGGTCGCCCCCGGCCTGGCCGGCCCGGCCGCGAGCGCCGCGGTCGCCCACCTGTTCGGCTGGCGCTGGGTGTTCCTGGGCCTGGTGCCCATCGTGGCCGTCGCCGGATCGCTGGCCATTCCGGCCCTGCTGCGGCTGAGCCGGGGCCGGGCCGTCGAGCACCGGGCCGTCGAGCACCGGGCCGTCGAGCACCGGGCCGTCGACGGGCTCGGCGTCGCCGCTGGCGCCGCCATTTTTCTCGGCGGGCTCACGGAGCTGTCCGGCTCCGGGGCCGGGCCGGTGATCGGCGCTGTCCTGGTGGTGGCCGGCTGCGGTATTGGCATTCCCGTCCTGCGCAGGCTCCTTCCCGCGGGAACTCTGCGCGCCCGCCCCGGCCTGCCCGCCACGATCCTCAGCCGGGGCGTACTGACGTTCGCGTTCTTCGGCGCCGACGCCTACGTGACGCTGACGATCACCACGGTTCGCCACCACAGCCCCGGCCTGGCGGGCGTCGCGGTGACCGGCGCGACGCTGGGCTGGACCGCGGGGTCCTGGGTGCAGGCCCGGCTGAGTGAGCGCTGGGAGGGCCGGCGACTGGTCAGGACGGGCCTGGCCGTCGTGCTCGCGGGCCTGGCGGCGATGGCGCTGGTGCTCTCGCCCAGCGTGCCGGTAGCCGTCGGCCTGGCCGCCTGGACCGTCGCCGGCGCGGGCATGGGACTGTCCTACGCCCCGATCTCGCTGATGATGCTGCGGGAGGCGCCCGCCGGACGTGAGGGATGGGCGTCGGCGTCGCTCAACCTGGCCGACGTGCTCGGCACGGCGATCGGAATCGGGATCGGCGGCGCGGCCGTCGCCGCCGCCGTCCGCGGCGGCCGGCCCGTGGCCGCGGGCGTGGCGATCGCCTTCGCCGTGGCCGCCGCCGCGGCGGTGGCGGGACTGGCGGTCACGCGCCGACTGCCGGTCGGTCACCTGCCCCCCGCCGACTAGGCAAACGCATACTCACTGTCCAGGTGGCTGAACCGCACCGGCCGGGGCGTCAGCGGCCAGGCCGGCCGAGCGCATGGCCTTGCGGTAGGCGACCGCGACGGCGTCGAACTTGAGGTGCAGCTCGGCGGCCAGGTCGAACGGCACGCGCTCGGGCCGCTGCGATTCGACCACCACCTGGTCCTGGCCGAAGATCGTGTCCTCGAACTCCTGAATGACCTGGTCAGGCTGGTCGAGGTTGTAGTTACGCCCGATCACGACGTACCCGGCGCAGCGGTCGGCGGCGATGGGCTGCGAAGCGAAGAAGTACACCATGCCGCGCTCGCCGCCCCAGCCGAGCCGCAGCGCGATGGTGTACGGCAGGTGCAGCTCATAGCGGCTGTGCCGCTGCGGAGGCCCGGACTGCTCGTTGCCGAACACCGGAAAGTCGTCGGTATTCTCCGCCTCCGGCCGCACGACCGAGTAGTGCAGCACGGGTCCCGCCGTTCGCACCTCGTACCGGGGGACGACCGGGCGGGACGGGTCGCCGAGCAGGCCGGGGTGGACCCACGGAAAATGGCCGAAGTCGGTGAAATTCTCCACCTGCCTGGCCGCGTCGCACTGCCAGCGGTAGGGCCCGGCCGACACGACGGTCCAGTCGCCATTTTCCAGTTCCGGCACTTCGGGCAACGGCCAGCGAGGCTCCTCCAGCGCGACCCAGATCAGGCCGTAACGCTCCTGGGCCGCGTAGGCGGGCACCCGCGCCTTGGCCGGCACCTGGCCAGGATCCTCCAGTTGCGGGATGGCGACGCACCGCCCGTCGGCGGCGTACCGCCAGCCGTGATAGGCGCAGACCAGTTCCTCGCCGCTGACCCAGCCCAGCGACAGCGCGGTGCCGCGGTGCACGCACAGGTCGGACATAACGCGCGGGCTGCCGTCGGGGCCGCGCCACAGGACGAGCGGCTCGCCCAGCAGATCGCCGTGCGCGGGGCGGTCGGCGAGGTCGGCGCTGAACCCGACCGGATGCCAGCAGGCCCGCAGCGCTCGGGTATCGGCGAAGACTCCGGGACGCGTGACGGCGCGGCGGTCCCGGCCGGTCGCTCCGGCGGGACGCGCTGGCTCGGCGGTGGTGGCCATAGCTGATTATGCGGCCCGGCCCGGAGCCAGGTGAAGATCACCCCCGGCGAAGATCGCGCTGGTGAGGGGCCGCGCTGGGCGGGCCGGTGTTAAGGATCCATCAAGACCGGTCCGTCCGGCGTTAGGAAATCGTATAGATCAGCGGCATGGCCGGTGATCGGCGGTGGACTGGCAGGGTGAACGAAACTGGGCCGGCCGTGACCGGGGCTGCCGTGACCGGGGCAGCCGGGACCGGCCCGGCGCCGCGGCGGCGGCCGCGCGGACTGGCGGCTCCGCTGGCCCTGCCGGGGGGCTTCGCGGCGCTGCTGGTGGTGGGTGCCGTCGCGGCGGGCACCCACGGCCGCCTGTCGGCCGGCTGGGTCCTGGCACTGGCCGCGGCGATCGTGCTGGCCGCCGCGGCGGTATCGGAGCCGCCGGTGGCGCCGGTCCTGGCGGTCATCGGCTGGCTGACCGTCATCGGCTTCTCCCGCGCCCCCTACGCTGAGCTGCGGCCTGCTGGCGCGCAGGCCGTCACCGCGGCGCTGGTCGTTGGCGCGTGCACGCTCGCTGGCCTGACCGGGGGGCTGGTGTTGCGCCGCCTGGCCTCGTCGTTCACGCTGTGGATTGTGAATGTATCTGGCGAGCCGCAGCCAGGTGAGGACGAGATCGCCGGCCTGGTGACCGGCTGTCCTGAGCCCGGCTGGCCCTCGTCCGGGCAGATGGCCGGGCGGGGCTGGCTGTCCGGGCGGGGCTGGCTGTCCGGGCGGGGCTGGCTAGCCAGCCTGCGCCGGCTGCCCGACCTCACGGGCGGCATCGGCCGTCGCAGGCTGCTGTCCGGCGTGCTGCTGGTCGGCGGGCTGCCGTTGCTGACCCTGGCCCTGTCGCTGGGCGGCCTGCGCCGGCAGGGCGACGACCTGCTCGTCTACCTGGTGGCCGTGGTCGCCGTCGCCGTCGTCGGCGGCTTCTGGCCTGCGGTCCTGGCCGCCATCACGGCCAGCCTGCTGGTCAACTGGTACTTCACGCCCCCCCTGCACACCCTGACGATCGGCGACGGGCAGAGCCTGCTCGCGTTGCTGCTGTTCATCACCGTCGCGGTGACCGTCAGCAGCGTCGTGCACCTGGCCGCGCACCGGGCCCGGCAGGCGGCTCGCGCCGCGGGGGAGGCCCAGGAACTGCTGGCCCTGGCCCAGACGGTGCTCGGCGGCGCCGACGCCCCGGCGGCCGTCCTCGCCCACCTGACCAGCGGTTACGGTGGCCGGGCCGAGCTGGCGGAGCAGACCGGGGGGCAGTGGATCAGGGTCGCGGCCAGCGGCGAGTTCGCGGCCTCCGCCGCCGCCGGGCCGGAGCTGCGCGCGGCGGCCCGGACGGACCTGGTGCTCGTGGCCACCGGGCAGCGCCGGCCGCTGACGAACCGGCTGCTGCACGGCTTCGCGGCGCAGGCCGCCGCGGCGCTCGACCGGGACCGGCTGCGGACCCAGGCCGCGCAGGCCGAGGCGCTGGCCGAGGGCAACCGGATGCGCACGGCGCTGCTAGCCGCGGTCAGTCATGACCTGCGGACGCCGCTGGCGTCGATCAAGGCGAGCGTGAGCACGCTGCGCCAGACCGATGTCGCCTGGACCCCCGCCGATGAGGCGGCGCTGCTGGCCACGATCGAGCGGTCGTCGGACCGGCTCGACGCGCTCATCGGCAACCTGCTGGACATGAGCCGCCTGACGGCGGGCTCGCTGCAGCCGTTCCTGCGGCCCACCGCGATCGACGAGGTCGCGCCGGTCGCGCTGCGCGGCCTGGACGCCGGGGCCCGGATGCAGCTGATGGTGCCCGACGACCTGCCGCTGGTCCGGACCGATCCGGGCCTGCTGGAACGGGTGCTCGCCAACCTGTTCGCCAACGCGCTGGCCTACTCGCCGGCGGGCCGCGATCCCGGGCTGCACGCGCGCCAGGACGGGGCCAGCGTGCTGCTGGAGATCGTCGATCACGGCCATGGCGTGCCCGATGACCTCAAGGCGCTGATGTTCGAGCCGTTCCAGCGTCTCGACGGCCGCGGTCGCGGGCCGGGGACGGCGGGCGGGATCGGGCTCGGCCTGGCCGTCGTCCGGGGCTTCCTGGACATCATGGGCGGCTCGGTGGAGGCGGCCGACACCCCGGGCGGCGGGCTGACGATGCGCGTCCGGCTCCCGGCCGCCGCCGAGTCGGCCGACGCGGCCAGCGTGGCGGTGCGCCAGTGAGCGGGCACCAGTGACACGGGTTCTCGTTATCGACGATGAGGTGCCCATCCTGCACGCGCTGCGGATCAATCTGGTCGCGCGCCAGTACGAGGTGAGCACGGCGGCCGACGGCGCCGCCGGGCTGGCGGCGATGGCCCGTGACCGGCCCGATGTGCTCATCCTCGACCTGGGGCTGCCCGACATGGACGGCACCGACGTGATCCGGGGCGTGCGTGGCTGGACATCGACGCCGATCATCGTGCTGTCCGCGTGGGGCCAGGAGAGCCAGAAGGTGGCCGCGCTGGACGCCGGCGCCGATGACTACGTCACCAAGCCCTTCGGGATGGACGAGCTGCTCGCCCGCCTGCGCGCCGCCGTCCGGCGGGCCGCTCCCGGGCCGGCCGAGCCGGTCGTCTCGACCGAGCACTTCACGGTCGACCTGTCTGCCAAGAGAGTCACCAGGGACGGCACGGACGTGCGGCTGACCCCGACCGAGTGGCAGCTGCTGGAGGTCCTGGTCCGCAATCCCGACCGGCTCGTCAGCCAGCGCCAGCTGCTGGCGGAGGTGTGGGGTCCCGGTTATCTCACCGAGGCCAGCTACCTGCGGGTGTACGTGGCCAACCTGCGTCGCAAGCTCGAGCCCAGCCCGTCACGGCCGAGGTACCTGCTGACCGAGGCCGGCATGGGCTACCGGTTCCGCCCGTAGCGCGCGCCCGCGACCGGTGGCCGGCAGCGCGAGCATGGCGGCGATGACGGCCAGCGCGGCCAGCGCGGCCAGCGGGTACAGGTCGCCTATCAGCTGCTGGAGTCCGTCCATGTCCGTGCCCTGGACGGCAGGTCCGGACACCGTCCAGATCAGGCCCGCCGGCAGGCGCGCCGTACCCGGAGCCCGGTGGAGCGGGTAGGCGAAATACAGCGCTCCGACCGCCAGCCCGCCCAGCCAGCCGGCCCGTCTGCGCAGGCGCGAGGCCGGCAGCGATCCGGGGCGCAGGGCCAGGTCCGCCAGCACGACGAGTATCGGCGCGATCCACACCCAGTGATGCGACCACGAGACGGGCGAGACGAGAAGACCCGTCAGCGCGCACGTCAGGATGCCGATCATCTCGTGGCCGCGGCGGGATGCCCAGGCCGCGAGCACCAGCCCGGCCGCCCCGACCACCGCGGCCGCGGCAAGCCAGTAGGGCCGCGCTGCCGCGGCGCCGCCCAGGAGCCGCAGGAGGGCGCCATTCAACGACTGATTTCCCACGTAGGCGATGTTCCCGAGGCGCTGCGCGTTCGAGAACAGATTGCCGGACCAGTACTGATGCGCGGCCTTCGGCATCAGCAGGAACGAGCCGGCGATGGTCAGCGCGAACGTCGCCGTCGCTACCCCGGCCGCCCGGAATCGGCGCGTCAGCATCAGATAAGGGATGAAGATCAGGGGCGTCAGCTTGAAACCTGCCGCCACGCCCACGCCGGCGCCCTTGAGCCAGCAGCTTTCCGGCAGGCACAGGTCAGCCACGATGATGAACATCAGCCCCAGGTTGACCTGGCCAAAGGCCAGCGTCTGCTGAACCGGCTCGATCCAGAGCGCCAGCGCTGCCACGGCCAGCGTGGCGCCGAGGCGGCCGGCCGAGCGCCGGTACCTCAGCGCGCCCCAGGTCAGCCAGACCGCAGCGACCAGCGATGCGAGGCTCGCCGCGGTCATGAGCAACTTCGCCGTGTGCAGCTTGATGCCCGCCGCCAGCGCGAAGAACCCGGCCGCCATCGGGGTGTAGGTGAAGTACAGGTTGGTTTTCCCGAACTTCGGGCCGTACGGATCACCCGAACGGCGGACGAGCCTTCCGCCCCACAGATAAACGTGCAGGTCGAGCATGGACAGCAGTTGTCTCGGAAAAGACCGGAAGACAATGATCAGCACCGCCACCGAGACGGCGAACAGTACGCCCCCGGCACCGAGGACCCAGGCCGGTACCCGCCGGTCGCGGGCCGCGACCGCCGGACCCCGCAGTTCAGCCCCGCCAGCGGGACGGCTCGCCGTCAGCGGGGTGGACTGCCGGTCATCAGCCATCAATCCGACCTCCTGGGCGCAGCCCTGACCGGTTCCCGCCGACCGCCCCGGACCAGGATTAATCTGTCCTAGCGCGGCAAGGTAACAGCTAGCGGATTAAAGCCTCGTCAAAGTGGATAAATGCTGCGGCAGTCTTTGCGGCGTCTTTGCGGCGCCTTTGCCGAACAGGCGATTATGCCCTCGCGGCCTTGCGGAAGATGGCTGACCAGAACGTCGCTAACGCGCGGCTGCGGGTCAGGCCCGCTCGCCGCCGGTCGGGCGCAGCTCATAGGACGGGTTGTACATGGTCGCCTCGCCCTTGATGGTCGCCAGCCGCCCGTGCACGACGATGCGGCGGCCCGGCTGGATGCCGGGGATGTTTCGGCGGCCCAGCCAGACCAGGTTGATGCTGCCGGTGCCGTCCCACAGGTCGGCCTCCATCGTCAGGCTGTTGCCACGCGGCCGCAGCGTGACAGCCCGCAGGGTGCCGGCGACGTCCACGACCTTGCCGTGCCGGCTGTCCGCGATCGGCAGGGCCGGCGTCCCGCCGACCTGGATGATCTCGGTCATCTCCGCCTGAACCTCGGCGGCCTGCAGGGCATCCCGGCCCGCGGTCAGCCGCTGCCGGAGCGACGGCCGGCCGGGCCCGCGGCCCGCTCCGGCCGTGCTCGCCGCCGGCGCGGACCTGGCCAGCGGATCAACCCTCTCCGCAATACCCCCGGTCGCCGACTTGAGCTGGTAGGGCACGCTGGCCACCACCACGCCGCGCAGGTTCAGCAGCCGCGCCTTGAGCCGCAACGCGCTCTGGTTGTGCAGGACCTGCTCCCACCAGTGGCCGAGCACGTACTCGGGGATGTAGACCGTGACAATGTCGCGCGGGCTCTCCAGCCGCAGCCGCTTGACGTACGCCACGACCGGCTGGGTGATATCCCGGTACGGGGACGAGACGACCGTCAGCGGCAGCGGCATGGCGCTGCGTTCCCACTCTTCCTTCAGCCGCAGCGTCTCGCCCTCGTCCACGTCCACGGTGATGGCCTCGAGCCGGGCGGGCTTGGTGGCCCGGGCGTAGGCCAGGGCCCGGAGCGTGGGCAGGTGCAGCTTGGACACCAGCACGATCGAGACGTTGCTGGACGGCAGCGTCATCGGCCCGTCCAGGCCGGGCGTGAGCTCCAGCGCCACGTTCTGGTAGTGCCGCTGGATGCCGCGCATGGTCATCCAGATCACGAGCATCGCGGCCACGGCGATCCACGCGCCGCTGGCGAACTTGGACACCACCACAATGACCAGGACAACCGCCGTGACGCAGGCGCCGACCGTGTTGATGGTCCGCGACTTGATCATCCGCCGCCGCACCTTGGTGTCGGTGACGCCGCGCAGGTTGCGGTTCCAGTGCCGGATCATCCCGGTCTGGCTGCACACGAACGACACGAAGACGCCCACGATGTAGAGCTGGATGAGCCGGGTCGGGGACGCGTTGAAGGCGATGATCAGCACGACGGCGAACCCGGACAGCAGCAGGATGCCGTTGCTGTAGGCCAGCCGGTCGCCGCGGGTGCGCAGCTGGCGGGGGAGGTACCCGTCCCTGGCCAGGATCGAGGCCAGCACCGGGAACCCGTTGAAGGCCGTGTTCGCGGCCAGCACCAGGATCAGCGCGGTGAACAGCTGCAGGATGTAGAACAACGGCGACGACGCGCCGAACACCGCCTGGCCGACCTGGGCGATCACGGTGGGCGGCACGTGCCCGGCGGGGATGCCCGCCAGGTCGCTCGGCTGCGCCGCCGTGTGCACGTGCGCGACCAGCGCCAGCGCCGTGATCCCGGCGAACATCGTCACCGCGATGCCGCCCAGCAGGGCCAGCGTCGTGGCCGCGTTCTTGCTCTTGGGCTTGCGGAACGCCGGGACCCCGTTGCTGATCGCCTCCACCCCGGTCAGCGCCGTGCAGCCGGAGGAGAACGCGCGCAGCAGCAGGAAAACGAGCGCGAAGCCGGTGAAGTCCTGCACGTTCTTGACGTGGTAGTGCGCACTCTGCGCTTGCAAGTGATCACCCAGGGCCAGCTTGGTCATGCCCCAGATGATCAGCAGCGTGACGGTGGCGACGAAGCAGTACGTGGGGATGGCGAAGGCGGTTCCGGACTCCCGCACGCCGCGGAGGTTCAGGACCGCGATCGCCGCGACGACCAGCACGGCGATGAGCGTCACGTGCTTGTCCAGTGCCGGAAAGGCCGAGGCGAGGTTCGCCACGCCCGAGGAGACCGACACCGCGACCGTCAGCGTGTAGTCGACCATCAGCGCGCTGGCCACCGTCATCCCGACCCGGGAGCCGAGGTTGGTGGTGGCGACCTCGTAGTCCCCGCCGCCCGACGGGTAGGCGTGCACGTTCTGCCGGTAGGACGCCACGACCACGAGCATCAGCAGCCCGACGGCCAGCGCGATCCACGGCGTGGCGCCGATGAGCGCCAGGCCGCCGACCGACAGCACGATGAGGATTTCCTCGGTGGCGTAGGCCACGGAGGACAGCGCGTCGCTGGCGAACACCGGCAGCGCGATCTTCTTGGGCAGCAGCGTATGACCGAGGCGGTCGCTTTGCACAGGCCTGCCGACCAGCAGGCGCTTGCCGATCCCGAAGAGCACGGACACGAGCGAATGCTAGGCCGGCCAGGGCCGGTACGTACATCCCAGGGGCCAAAGAGACCGGCCCAACCAGGATGATCACTGAAAATTACCCGTAAACGGTCTTGTGCGGCACGCGGCGGTTGCGCAATGCTGTCACACGGTC
Organism: Streptosporangiaceae bacterium; assembly: GCA_035532295.1. Classification (GTDB taxonomy): domain Bacteria; phylum Actinomycetota; class Actinomycetes; order Streptosporangiales; family Streptosporangiaceae; genus DASUBV01. The sequence continues at coordinate 29,365 of DATKRH010000011.1, read as the reverse complement.
ACAGGCGCAGGTGCGGGGCAGCGGGAGCGAGCTAGTTCATGTATTTGCTTAACGCCGGGAGACTCACATTATCTCCAGGCTCTAGGCGCTGGAGAGCCCGCCGGAAATTGGCGGGCGCGGCAGGACTGACGGCCGTCGCACTGGCGGCAGCCGCCTGCGGCAGCCAGGCGCCGAGCGTCGCGCTGCCGCCCAAGGCGGCCACGGCCACGGCCGCCCCCGCCGCTCCAGCCGCGCTGTCTGGCCCGGCGCAGACTCCGGCGCAGGCTGTCGCCGGGGCCTACCAGGCTTACTGGCAGGCGTACGCGGCCGCGATGACGTCGGCGAACGCCACCCAGGCGCGGGTCATCCTCGCGCCTTACACAGTGCCCGCCGGCGTCGCGCGGCTCATCGGGACGCTCAAGCTGGTCTGGGCGGCGCATGACACGGCCTACGGCGGCGCCGTTACCCACGTCAAGGGCGTCGAGATAACGGGGCGGCGCGCCATCCTGCACGACTGCCTGGACCTGAGCCACTTCGGCGTGACCGACCAGCTCACCGGCCGGGTCATGCCCGACAGCTTCGGCCGGCCCAACCAGGACTATTACGTCACCCTCCTGCTGTCCGGCGGCCGGTGGCTCGTGAGCAACATGCAACCGGTGGAGGTGCCATGCACGCCGTAAGGTTCCTGGCGGCCGCGGCGCTGGCCGTCGTGACCGCCCCGACGCTGACCCTGGCCGCGGGGACCGCCGCCGCGAGCGCGGCGGCGGGTGGCGGCAATGGCTGCGTGACGACCTTCCAGCCGCCCGACAGCTGGGTGGTGGTCTGCGGCAGCGGCAGCGGCTCGGGCGGCGGGCCCGGCTCGGGCGGCGGCGGAGGCGGCGGCGGCCAGTACACCTGCACGCTGTCGATCTTGTCTCCCGCGAACATTGCCTACTTCGGCCTGGGCAAGCCCCCCGCGGGCGAGCAGTGGGCGGCCATCACCTGCCCGGGGACCGCCCCGTTCGGCGGCATCACCCTCGTGTCGCGGAACGGCACGCCGGCGGTGACCCCGGAGGACCTGCTGCAGGTGGCCGAGAGCGAGCTCCAGGTCCCGGCGCTGCCGGCCGACACGGCGCCGCCGCAGGGCCGCGACGGCCTGGTCGGCCTGCCCGAGTGGTACTGGATCCCGGCCGGCTACCAGGCCATCCACGTCTATGTGTCAGCCGGGCCGGTGTGGGCGGCCATCACGGCCCGGCCCGGCCTCGTCAGCTTCGATCCGGGCGGCGGCCTGTCTGGCTCCAGCTGCGCAGGGCCGGGCATCCGGTACTCCGCCGGGGCCAGCCTGAGCGGCGCCTGCACGTATACCTACGCCCAGTCCTCGGCCACCCAGCAGGGCGGCGCCTACCAGGCGGCGGTCACGGTGCACTGGGACGTGACCTGGAACGGCTCCGATGGCCATAACGGGACGCTCAACGCTGATCTGGCGGTGCCCTATCAGTTCGCCATCAGGGTGGCCGAAGGCCAGGCCCTGGTGACCCAGAACGGGACCGGGCAGTGAGCGGGGGACAGCCGGGCGGCGGTTTCGGCACCGTCTTCCACCCCGAGCCCGACCCGATGCCCGCGGCCAACGGCGGGCCAATCCGGATGGGACAGCTGCAGCCCCTGCCCCGCAAGCGCCGGCCGGGCATGATCGCGCTCGCGGTCGCGCTGATCGGCGCCGGCATCCTCGGCGGGGCGGCCCTGTATCAGAACATCAACCACCAGGTGCCGGTGCTGCTGGTCAGCGCGGCCGTGCCGGCCGGATCGGCCGTGACGGCGGCCGACCTGAGCACCGCGTCCGTGACGGTCGGCGCCGGCGTCCAGGTCATCCCGGCCGGGCAGGAACGCCAGGTCGTGGGCCTGGTGGCCACGACGGACCTGCAGCCGGGCTCGCTGCTGTCCGCCGCTGACCTGACGACGTCGCTGCCGCCGGTCAGCGGCCAGGAACTCGTGCCGATCGCCGTCAAGCCCTCCGAGCTGCCGGCCAGCGGCCTGGCCGCCGGCGACCACCTGCTGGTGGTGCCGGCGTCCGGCGCGCAAGGGTCGAGCAGCAACTCGGCCGCGCTGCCGGCCACGAGCCGGCCGATCGCCGGCACGGTCCTGGCGGTGAGCCGGGGCCCGGGCCAGGACGGCCTGGAGGTCGTGGACTTGCTCGTCCCGGCGAGCACCGGTCCGACCCTGGCCAGGGAAGCGGCCACCGGCGACTTCGCCCTGGTCGTCACCAGCAGGCGGTCGTAATGGCCGTTTTCGCGCTGCTGTCCCCCGGCGGAGCGCCGGGCGTGACGACAGCCGCGCTGGCGCTGACCCTGGGCTGGCCGGCTCAGGTAGTCCTCGCCGAGTGCGATCCGAGCGGCGGGGATGTCCTCGCCGGGCTGCTGGCCGGCCATCTGCCGGCCGGCGCCGGCCTGCTGCCGCTCGCGCTGGAGGCCGGCGCCGGATCAGAGATCCCCGCCGACACGCTCTGGCGTCAGCTGGTCGAGCTGGACGAGGAACATAACCGCCTGCTGCTGGCCGGGATCTCCGATCCGCGGCAGTCGGCGGCCCTGCAGTCCTCGCTGCCCTGGATAGCGGACGCGCTGCAGGCCATGCAGGCCGACGTCCTCGCGGACTGCGGGCGGCTGGACGCCGTCGCCGCCGTGCGGCCGGTGCTGTCGGCGGCCAGCCTGGCGGTCCTGGTGCTGCGGCCGACGCTGCGCCAGGTGAGCAGGGCGGTCTCGCGCATCGAGATGCTGACGAACCTGGTCGGCAAGGACCGGGTGGTGATCCTGCTCGTGGGCGAGGGCGCGGCGTCCGGCCGCGAGATCGCCAAGACGCTCGGCGTCCCGGTAGCCGGGCAGCTGCCCGATGACGGCAAGACGGCGGCGGTGCTCTCGGACGGGCAGGGGAGCCGGCGTGGCCTGGACTCCCGGCCGCTGATCCGGGCCGCGGCCGCCGCGGGACGCGGGATGCGAGAAGCGGCCGCCGCGGCCGGCCCGCTGCCCGGATACGGGGAGCAGACCGTCTTCACCCCGTACGGTTCTAGCCAGCCCGGCCTGGACCAGTACGGCCTGGACCAGTACGGCCTGGACCAGTACGGCCTCGACCAGAATGGCAGTCGCCCATGACCGAGGTTCACCCCTCGCCCGTGACCGGTCCCGCGGCCGTCGGCCAGCCACCGGCCCGGGGCGGTCCCGTGCCGCAGTTCGCCGCCCAGTCGGTACTGGCCGACGCGCGGTTCCGGGGCGCCGTCGCCGAGATCCTCGGGTTCGTGGCGAACCGGCTGCAGGACGGCGCGGGCGAGCCGGAGGCGGCGGCGATCATTCGTGACGCCGTGCGGGCGTGGGCCGAACGTCAGGTCAGGGCCGGCGCCCTGGTGCCGTCCCCGCCGGAGCGCGAGGCGCTCGCCCAGGCCGTCTATGACCAGCGCTACGGCCTCGGGCCGCTGGCGGGCTACCTGCGGGACCCGAACGTTGAGAACGTCGATGTCAACGGCTGCGATCAGGTGTGGATCACCTACGCGACCGGGGAGCGGGTCAGCGGGCCCCCGGTCGCGCCCAATGACGAGGCGTTCCTGGCGATGATCCGCACCTGGGCCGCGCGCGGCGGCCAGACCGCGCGCGACTTCTCCGCGGCCGCCCCGCTGGTGAACGTGGCGCTGACGGGCGGCGCGCGGCTGACCGCCACCATGTCGGTCACGCCCCGCCCGTGCCTGTCGCTGCGCCGCCACGGGCATCTGGACGCGAGCCTGGGCCGGCTGGTCAAGCTCGGCACCGTCGACTCGACGCTGGCCGCGTTCCTGGCCGCCGCGGTCAAGGCCCGGTGCAACATCATCGTCACCGGCGGCGTGAACGCCGGGAAGACGACGATGCTGCGCGCCCTGGCCAGCGAGATCCCGCCGGGCGAGCGGCTCGCCACGCTGGAGTCGGAGTACGAGCTCTACCTGCACGGCACCGCGCAGCACCCGGACGTGATCGCCTTCGAGTCGCGGGAGGCGAACTCCGAGGGTGCCGGCGGCATCAGCCTGCACGACCTGATCGCGCACGCCCTGCGGCACAATCCGCAGCGGATTCTCGTCGGCGAGGTCCGGCGCGGCGAGATCATGCCGATGCTCGAGGCGATGAACTCGGGTCAGGACGGCTCGATGTGCACGCTGCACGCCAACTCCCCGTCCGAGGCCTTCGACCGGATCCTGATCCTTGGCCTGCGCGGCGGCCTGGCCCTGGCCGAGCGGGCCATCCACATCCTCGTCGGCATGGCGGTCGACCTGATCGTGCACGTCCGCAAGCGCTACGACGGCACGCGCACCCTCCGTTATGTGTCGGAAGTGCTGGAGGTCCTGCCGCCGGCCGACACCGAGCGTCCGGCCGTGAACCGGCTCTTCCTGCCCGAAGGACCAGGCGGGCGGGCGGTCCCTGCGCATACGCCCTCTCCCCAACTCATGGAACGGCTGGTCGGCGGCGGTTTCGATCCGGGCCTGCTGGACCGGCAGCGGGCCACCGCCAGGACGGGAGGCTGGCGATGATCCTGCTGGCGGCGCTGGCGGGGGCGGCGCTGACGGGCGGCATGGTGCTCGGCGTCTGGGGCCTCATCGGCCGGGTCGCCGACCCGGGGAAGCCCCCTGCGCGGGGGGGCCTGTCGCTGTCGAGCGCCGGGCGCCGCCGGGCGCTGCTCGCGGTGCTCGCGGCCCTGGTCGTCTACCTCCTGACCCGCTGGCCGGTAGCGGCCCTCGCCGCCGCCGCGGCGGTCGTCTTCCTGCCGAAGCTGAGCATGAACGACGGGCAGCATAAGCGCACCGCGATGCTCGAAGGCCTCGAGCAGTGGATCCGCCGGCTGGCTGACATGGTGATGGCCAGCCGCGGCCTGGAGGACGCGCTCGGGGCCAGCGCGACCTCCGCGCCACCCGCGGTGGCCGGGCCGGTACGCGCGCTCGCGGCCCGGCTGGCCTTGCGCATTGATACCGAGGCCGCGCTGCGGGCATTCGCGGCCGAGATCGACGATCCGGCCGGCGACCGGATCGCGGCTGCGCTGATTATCGCCACGGGTCGCCGCGGCGGAGCGGCCCGCGACGTGCTCGTCACCCTCGCCGAGCTGCTGGGCAGAGACGTGGCGGGACGTCGCGAGATCGACGCGGCCCGAGCGGAGCACCGGACCACGGTGCGGTGGATCACGGTATTCATTGCCGGGTTCAGCGTCTTCGCCGTCGTAAATCGCTCTTACTCGGCTCCGTTCGGAACGATGACCGGCCAGGTCGTGCTGGCCCTGGTGACCCTCCTGTACGCCGGCGGACTGATCTGGCTGCACCGGCTGGGCTCGCTGCCGACCGCCGGCCGTTTCCTGGACGCCGCGGCCGCGGCGACATCCGCTCCGCCGCCTGCCCCGGCCCAGCTGACGCCAGGAACCACCGCGGGATCGGGGCAGCCGAGGTGAATGCCTGGGTTGTCGTCATCGGCGCGCTGGTCGGGCTGGGCGTCTTTGTCGCGGTGAGTGAACTGATCCCGGCCGGTGCCCGGGTGGACGCCGCGCTGGAGCGGCTGAGCCAGCCCGGCGGGCCGCCGGGCACCTCGGCCCCGCAGGTGTCCCTGACCTACGGCCTCGGCCAGCGCCTCGCGGACGTGGTGCCGTGGCTGCCGGTTCCGTCGGCCGACCTGGCCCTGCTGGGCCAGGACCGCGCGGCCTGGCTCGCGAGCAAAGTCACCTGTGGTCTCATCGGCCTGGCCGCCCCGGCGATCTTCGCGGTGCTCCTGGCCCTCGGCGGCAACGCTTCCAGCTGGCCGGTGCCGCTGGTGGTGGCGCTGGCCCTGGGTATCGGGCTGTTCTTCGCGCCCGACCTGGTAACGAGGAGTAACGCGGCCGAGAAGCGATATGACTTCCGGCACGCGCTCGGCAGCTACCTCGACCTGGTCTCGCTGGAACGCGGGGCAGGCGCCGGACCGACCGAGGCGCTGGAGGCCGCGGCCGAGATCGGTGGCGGCTGGGCATTCCAGCGCATCGGGGCGGCGCTAGAGGGCGCTCGCCGGGTCGGTGCCGCGCCCTGGACGGCGCTGGCTAACCTGGCCGCCGAAACCGGTGTTCCGGAACTCGCGGACCTCGCCGACATCGCCGCCGTCGCCGGGCAGGAAGGCGCGCGAATCCTCGATACGCTCGCCGCCCGCGCGGCCTCGATGCGGGCCCAGGCCATGTCGGCCGACCGCGCCAAGGCCGGCTCGCGCGGGACCACCATGGTCGTGCCCATCGCGCTGCTCGCCGTCGGCTTCCTGCTCCTGCTGATCTTCCCGATCCTTTACCGCACGTTCTTTACGCACTAGCACCTAATTGCTTTCGCGACAAGGAGGCCCGTCATGTATTCAAATCCGCTGTGGTTCTGCGTCACCTACCTCACCGGGCGAGCGCGCCAGCGAGCCCTGGCTGCGCGAGCGGGCCATCCCGAGTCGGGGGCGCTGACCCTGGAGTGGATTGTCATCGCCGGCATCCTGGTGACCGCCGCGGTGGCAGCCGCGATCGTCTTCAAGAAGGCCATCACGGGCTTTGAGAGCAAGCTCAATGGATAGCGGTGCCTGAGTGAGACGAGGGTCAGCCAGCGAACGGCCTTCTCGCCGGGACTCCGGGGCGCTGATCCTGAGCTACGTGATCGTCATGCCGGTCTTCCTGACCGCGCTGATGTTCATCGCCCAGGCATCCCTGTGGTTCCTGGCCCGGTCGGCGGCTCTCGCGGCGGCGCGGCAAGGCGTCGACGCCGCGCGGATCCCTGGCTCGTCAACGGCGGCCGGGCAGGCCGCGGCTCTGCAGTTCGCCCAGCGCTCAGCGTCCGGGTTCTTGCTGAGCCCCGGCGCGAGCGCGGCTGGCAGCACCGCCACGACCATCACGATCACGGTTCGCGGCCAGGCGCCCAGCATCGTGCCGGGGATACCCATCGACGTCACGCAGGTCGCGCAGGCGCCGGTCGAAAGGTTCACCACCCCATGACCAGCTGGCGCGGGTTAACTCCCGCACCGAGGTGTGGCTGGCCGGCGCACCGGCCACCCCGGTCCCGCCGGGTCGTCGGGCCAGTGCCCGAGGCTGGTAACGCGGCGCTGGAGCTGGTCATTCTCGCGCCCGTCATCATCCTGCTGATCAGCATGGTGATCGCGGCCGGGCGCATCGCGATCGCCCAGGGCTCGGTCGACGCCGCCGCGCGCGACGCGGCCCGGCAGGCGTCGGTCGCCCGAACGCCGTCGGACGCCCTGACCGCCGCCCAGGCCAGCGCCAGCGCCGAGCTGGCCGGAGACGGACTGAACTGTCGGCCGTCGTCCATCGTTCCCAGCAATCTCGACGCGGCCTTCGGGACACCGGTGGGCGAGCCGGCGAGCGTCACGTTCACCGTCTCGTGCACGGTCAGCCTGTCCGACCTGGTGCTGCGGGGGCTGCCGGGCAGCCTGGCGCTGTCCGCCACATTTACCTCGCCGCTCGATCCGTACCGGGGGAGAAGCCTCGGGCTGGGCGCCGCCTCCCCGGCAGCGGGCCCGGCGTCAGGAGGTGCCTGATGAGACCGCCGCGCCGTGTCACTGCCTGTCGTGTCACTGCCTGCCGTGTCACAGCGATCGTCACACCAGGTGTCCAGGCTGAAGCACTTGATAATAGGTACGAACTCGGGAGCCGGGAGCATGCGATGAGCAGATCGCGGAGCCAGGGGCGCATGCTCCCGCGGCGCCTGGTCGGCCCGAAGCCGGCCGAGGCGGAACGCGGCTCGCTGACGCTGATGCTGGCCGCCATGTTCGTCATGCTGCTCGCGCTGGTTGGCCTGGTCGTCGATGGCAGCGCGAAGCTGGCCGCGGCGCAGAACGCGACGTCCATCGCCCAGGAGGCGGCCCGGGCGGGCGCGGGCATGGTCAGCCAGCAGACCGCCTATGCGAGCGGGAACTTCGTCGTCGACGTGAGTCAGGCGAAAGCGGCCGCCACCCGGTACCTGGCCATCGCCGGATATGACGGCAAGGTCAGCACTGGCGCCCAGCCCAATACCATTCAGGTCGTCGTGACCGTCACCGAGCCGACCAAGATCCTCTCGCTCATCGGCATCGATACCATCCACGCAACCGGCACGGCGACCGCCCAGCTGTTCAGCGGCGTGACAGGACCGGGGCAGTGACCCGCAGGCGCGGTCCCGCGGTCGCGGCCGGGCTGGCCGCGCTGGTGACCCTCCTCGCCCTCGTCGGCGGGCTCCCGGTGCTGCTCTACAAGCTCGGCGGGTCGCCGCTGCCGGCTCACCTGCCGAGCCTGGCGCAGCTCGGCCGCGACTTGCTGCACCGGGACAGCAGCGCCGTCGTCCTGGCCGCGGTCCGGGACGTCAGCTGGATCGCCTGGGTGGCGTTCACCCTGGCCGTGCTCGCCGAGGTGCAGGCCATGCTGCGCCGGCGCAGGGCGCCGCGGCTGTGGCTGGGCGGGATGCAGAATGCCGCGGGACGGCTGGTGGCGCTGGCCGCGCTGACCTTCAGCAGTGCGCCGGTCGGCACGCTGCTGGCGATGCCGCAGCCGGTCGCCGCGGCCTCCGTGACGTTCATCCCGCGGGCCGAGCTGACGGCCCTGCCGCGGGTCGACATCCCCGCCCCGCCGCAGCTGGAGACGATGGCAGAGATCACCCCGGCCGCGCCGCACGTCGGCCTGGCGGGCGCCGGGCAGGAGGACGCGACAGGTGCCCGGCCAGGCGCCCAGGGGATGAGCATGGGCTTCTTCCAGCTTGTAACGGTCAAGCCCGGCGACTGCCTGTGGACGATCGCCCAGCGCTATCTGGGCAACGGTGACCGCTACCAGGAGATCGTGGCGCTCAATCTCGGCCACGACATGGGGCGGGGACACGTGTTCAGCGACCCGTCGGTGATCTGGCCGGGCTGGGTGCTGCACCTGCCGGCCCACGCCAACGGCCACGTGCCCGGCCCGGCCCAGCCGCAGTCGCCCGGCGCGCACGACGGCCACCCGGCCAGCCATCCGCGCTACCGCCACCCGCACCCCGCGGCGTCTCACCCCGCGGCGTCGTCCGCGTCGGCCGGCCAGCCCGCCAGCCCGGCCACCCCGGCCACCCCGGCCACCCCGGCCAGCCCGGCCACCCCGGCCAGCCCGGCCACCCCGGCCACCCCGGCCGGGCCGGCTCAGCAGGCCAGCTCCGATATCACGCTGGCGACCGCCCGGGACACCGAGCTGACGCTGTTCGAGGCGTTCGGCACCGGGGTGCTGGCCGGCGGGGCGGCGGTCAGCCTCGCCCTGCTGCGGCACCGGCAGCGCCAGACGAGGCGGCGCGGCCGCCGCATACCGCTGCCGGTCAGCGCGCCGGTCGCCGAAGCGGAGCAGCGCCTGCACCTCGCCGCCGCGCGGGAGCCGGTCACGGGCCTGCGCGGCGTCCTGCACTATCTCGGAGCCGGGCTGCTCGCGACGGGTCAGCAGATTCCCGATATCACTGCCCTCCGGCTGCAGCCGGAGTTCCTGGAGGTACTGGTCGCCAGCCCGGCGGGCGAGCCGCCGCCCGCGCCGTTCACCGTGCCCGGCGGCCGTCAGGGGATGGCGTGGCGGCTGCGGCTGGCCGATGAGCTGGAGGAGCCCGCCGCCGAGGTGGGGGACCTCCTGCCCGGGCTGCTGACCATCGGCAGCTCCGACGGCGGTTACCTGCTGGTCGATCTGGAGCACCTGCAGGTCACGATGGTGAACGGGCCGCCCGCCATGAGCGCGGCCGTCCTGCGCAGCGCCGCCGCCGAGCTGGCCACCGGCCAGCTCGCCGGCTGGTTTGACCTGATCCTGGTCGGCTTCCCGGAGCTGGCCGTGCTCGGCGGCCGGGGCACCTGCTGCGACAGCCTCGATGCCGGCCTGGACCTGCTGGCCGCCAAGGCGGTCGCGCTGCGCCGCCGGCTGGGCGACGCGCCGCTCGCCGAGGTTCGCCACCACCGGCTAGCCGATCCCGCGGACGAGGACTGGGCGCTGACGCTCCTGGTCAGCTCCGTAGCGCCCGCCCCCGGCCAGCTCGCCCTGCTCAGCGACCTGGCCAGCGATCCCGGCGGGATCGCCGCGCTGGTGCCCGGCGGGGTCGAGCCGCAGGACGGTCACCGGGCGCCGGCCACCATCGACCTGGCGGCCGGGCCGGTCGGCAGCGGCACCATGGTCGCCCGGATCTGGCCTCTGCAGCTGGAGGCGCAGGCCCAGGCGCTCGACGACGCCGACTATGAGGCCCTGACCAGCCTGTTCGCGACGGCGCTGGAAGGACATGACGTCGGCCCGGCTGATCTGCCCTACGACAGCTGGATCTGGCCGCCGGACATAGTCAGCGGCGACGACGAGCTGACCGGCGGACTCGGGCCAGCCGACGACATCGGCCTGGATGACGAGGCGGGCCTGGATGACGAGGCGGGCCTGGATGACGGGACGGGCCTGGATGGTGGCACTGGCCTCGACGAGGAGGCGGGCTGGGCCGACGAGGCGGGCTGGGCACAGGAGCCTATTCAGGTCGACGCGACGCACTGGGCCGCCGCCCCGGGGTGGGCGGCCGAGCCGGACCAGGCGGTCGCGCCTAGCTGGGCGGCCGAGCCGGATCGCGACGGCGGCCTGGACGGGGCCGCCGACCTGGACCGGGCCGGGGACATCGACCAGCTCGCCGACCCGGCCTGGACGACCGACCCGGCCTGGCCCGCGGATGATCCAGGATGGCCAGCCGACCCAGGCGGGAGCGATGAAGCGAGTAACGCCGACGACGATGATGACCCGGCCGCGACGGGACTGCCCGGCCAGCCGGCGGCCTGGCTGCACGAGCCGGCTGTCCCTGCCTCGCCGGCTGTCCCTGCCTCGCCGGCCGACTCCGCTGCGTCGCCGGTGTCGTCCGGTGCCGCCGCGCCGAAGCCGCCCGACACCGACCAGCAGAGCCTGCGGATCGGCGTGCTCGGCACCTTCACCATCAACGGCCAGCCGGGAGCGCTGCTGCCCGCCCAGAGTCAGCTGGTCCTCGCGCTCGCCCTGAACGGCACCAGCGGCCTGTCCAATCAGCAGCTGTGCTACCTGCTCGGAGCCGACCCGGATCGCCCCAAGCCGAGCGACTCGCTCCGGCAGCTCATCGTCCGCACCAGGCGCCAGCTCGGCCGGGCACCCGATCGCAGGGAATGGATCCAGCATCTGGGCGGCGGCCAGTACGCCCTGCACCCGGCCGCCCGCTTCGACTGGCACGAGTTCGACGCGCTCACCACCGAGGGCATGCGCTCGCGGGACGCCGGGCGGCTGCGCCGCGCGCTCAGCCTGATCCGCGGGCGCCCGTTCACCGGCTGCTACTACTGGTGGCTCGACCTGGCCGTGACCGAGACCGTCCGGGCGCAGATCGTGGACGCCGCCGACGTGCTGGCCGCCCTGGAGTTGGCCGCGGGCGATCCGGCCGCCGCGGCCAGGGCGGCGCGGATCGGGCTGGCCGGGGACGCCGGCGCCGAGCAGCTCTGGCGGGCGCTGATGCGGGCCGAACACGCGGCCGGCAACCTGACCGGGGTCCGGGAAGCATGGACCCGCTGCCTGGACGCCATCAGCGAGATCGCGCCCGACGGCGAGCCCCACCCCGGTACCGCGGCCCTCTACCGGGACCTGCTGGGGGACGGCTCCGCACGGCCCGCCTGGGCCGGCGGCTGACCATCTTATGACCGGGAGCTAAGCATCCGTTAACCTAATTTGCGGGTGCAGTTCGGCAGCAAGGCGGCCAGGTGAAACGATCGGCCTGTGAGTTCGTCCCGACGTGAGCCGCCGCTGACCGGCGCGCCAGAGGCGGTAGCCGCCGGAGCGGATGGCCCGGTGGTGCAGGTGGACGACGACCTGCAGCCCCGGGTGCGCATGCCGGCCGACCTGCTGCGCTGCATCCTGACCGGCATGGAGATCGTCCTCGTGGCGACGGTCGGCCTAGTCGGCGTGCAGGTGAGCGCGTCCGGGGCCACGCACCGGCTGCCGGGCCCGGCGCTCGGGATCTTCGGGTTCCTGGCCCATTTCGCGGTGTTCATGCTGCCGCTCGCGCTGGCCGTGCGGCTGGCTTTCCGCCGTCAGTGGCGACGGATCGCGGAGGCCGTGCTGACCGCCGCGATCGTCATGATCTTCGTCGCGCTGGCCAACGTCGTGCTGCGCCTGGCGCCGTTCTCGCTGCTGTATGACGGTCTCGCGGCCGCTCTCCGCAATGGCGTGCGTCCCGCCCTGTTCGACGGCTACCTGGCCGGGCTGGTCGCCTATATCACCGTGATCGGCCTGGCCGGGCGGCCGCAGTGGCGCGCCGCCTTCTGGCTGGCCATCGGCTTCTACGCGCTGACCAGCCTCGCCGATGCCCAGACGACCGTGCTGGCCCTGCTGATCACGCTGCTGCTCGGGTCCTGCATCGGATCGGGCCTGCGGTTCGCCGTCGGCACGGTGTCCGAGCGCCCGTCGGCCCTGGCCATCGCGACCGCCCTCAGCGCGGCCGAACTGCCGATCGCGCGGATTTGCAGGATCTGGGACACCGGGTCGGAGAACCGCCGTTACCTGGCGGTCACGGTCGACGGCCAGGAGCGGGACGTGACGGTATTCGACCGGGACCAGCAGGCGGTCGACGTGCTGTACCGCATCTACCGCCGCGTGCGGCTCAAGGCCCAGGTGTCGCGCAGCGCGCCGCTCACGATGGAGCGCGCGCTGGAGCGGCAGGCGCTGCTGATCTACGCCGTGGAGGACGCCGGGGTGGTTACGCCGGAGCTGCGCGCGCTGGTCCGGGTCGGTTCCGAGGCTGCGGTGCTGTCCTGCTCGCGGCTCACCGGGATGGCGCTGGCGGACCTGCCCGCCCCCTCGGACGAGCAGCTGAGGAACGTCTGGGGCGCCGTGCTCCGGCTGCACGAGCACTCCGTCACGCACCGGAACCTCACCGCCGACCGCATCCTGCTGACCGGGCCGGATCGCACGGACGTCATCCTGCTGGATCCCGGTAACGGCGACGTGGCCGCCAGCGAGGTGCAGCGACGCCTGGACCTCGCTCAGCTGCTGGCCGAGCTGGCCCTGCTGGTAGGCCCGGACCGGGCCGCCGATCTCGCGGTGGACCAGATCGGCGGCGAGCTGGCCGGCCTCGTTCCGCTGCTGCAGCCGGTGGCGCTGAGCCGGTCCACCCGGGCCGCGCTGCGGCGGCGCAAGGACATCCTGCCCGCGCTCCGCAAGCGGCTGAGCGCGGGCTCCCCCGACGGCGAGGCGCCCCCGGTGCGGCTGGAGCGGTTCCGGCTGCGCACCATCGTCACGCTGGTGGTGGGCGTGGTGGCGGCCGACATCCTGGTGGGGCAGCTCTCCAAGGAGAAGTTCGGCCAGCTGCTCGGGAACGTGCACTGGGGCTGGTCGGTCGTCGCGCTGGGCCTGTCCGTGGCGACCTACTTCGGTGCCACCTGGTCCCTGTCGGGGTTCGTGCTGGAACGGCTCAACCTGGTCCGGACCTTCCTGACGCAGGTGGCCGGATCGTTCGTCACCCTGGTGACGCCGGCGGCGGTGGGCGGGGTCGCGCTGAACATCCGCTTTCTGCGGAAATCCGGGGTCGCCCCGGCCGATGCCGCCGCGAGCGTCGGCGTCTCCCAGGTCTTCGCCTTCGCGCTGCACCTGACGCTGCTGATCATCTTCGCCGCGCTGACCGGCGCCTCCCAGCAGAACTCGCTGCGTCCGCACGGCTGGGTCTACATCGCGCTGGCGGTGCTGGTCATCAGCGCGCTGACCGTGCTGGCCTTCCCGGCCGGCCGCCGGCTGGTCCGGTCGCGCCTGGCGCCCGCCCTCGGCCAGGTGATCCCGCGACTGCTGGACGTGGCCCAGCGGCCCGCCAAGCTGGCGGAGGGCATCGGCGGCGCGTTCCTGATCACCTCCGCCTACATCCTGTGCCTGGACGCCTCGATCCGGGCGCTGGGCGGCTCCCTGCCGCTGGCCAGCATCGCTGTCGTCTACCTGACCGGTAACGCGATCGGCTCGGTGGTCCCGACGCCCGGCGGCCTGGGCGCCGTGGAGGCGGCGCTGTCGGCCGGCCTGACGGCCGCCGGCCTGCCCGGCACGACCGCCGTCAGCGCGGTGCTGCTGTTTCGCACCCTGACCTTCTGGCTCCCGGTGCCGATCGGCTGGGTCTCGATGAACTACCTGCTCCGCCGCGACGCCCTGTAGCCGTGAGCACTGGCGGGGCCGTCAGCTCGGCGCGGTGAAGGTGACCAGCTTCTGGATGCGCTGCGTCGGTCAGCGGAGGCGGGCGAGCGCCAGGGCGGCGGCGAGCAGCACGACGCTCCAGGACATGACCCGCAGCGCCTGCTCCAGCGGGGCCAGGAGCTGCCCGCGGTCCAGGCTCACGACCCGGCCGCCGGCCAGCGTCACGCTGCCGGCCACCGACACCGTCTGGCGCCGCAGCGTCCTGGCGGGCGTGCTCAGGCTGCGCTGCGCGGCCGACAGGCCCATCGCCGCCCCGGCCGCCAGCACGGGGGCGAGGCCCAGCCTGCCCGTCTGGCCGACATAAGCGGTCAGCACCGGGAAGGCGCCCCAGGCCGCCGCGAACCCGAGATCGTTATGAACGACTCCGTGCAGCAACTCGGCGTTGTACGCGATCACCAGCAGGGGGCCGGTCACGAGGAACGGTGCCAGCGGCCAGCCGACCCTGGCCAGGCCGGCCGCGCCGATCGTGACCGCCCCGGCCAGGCAGATCGTGGCCGCGGCGACCAGGGCGGCAGCCGGGATGTCCGTGTGCAGCGGACGCCCGTGCAGTTCGTCGAGGGCATGGGCGGCCACGCCGACGGCGAGGAAGAAGGCGGCCAGCGTGGCCAGTAGCGGGGCCAGCAGGACGTGCGGCGCCAGGCAGGCGCCGAGGACGACATAAGAAAGGTGCCAGGCCGTATACGGCGGGTGCAGCAGGGTCCACCAGTCCCGCCAGGGCCCCGGCCGGGCGGCGTAGTAGGCCGGGCGCGCCGCGCTGGCCGCCTGCCGGTCAGTCACCTGCCCTGGTTCCCCACATCACCAGCCCGCCCCCCAGGCTCATGACCCGCAGGCCGACCTCGCGCAGGCCGGCCTGGCGCCAGGCGTCCGCTGTCCAGGCCACCGGATAACGGCGATAATGCCCGCAGATGCTGGGCCCGAGGAACCTGCCGACCTCATACCAGGTCCTGCCGCCGGTCAGCAGGCCGCCGACGGGCAGGACGAGCCGGGTGTAGAGGTGCCACCAGAACCGCCAGAACGGCGACGGCGGGGCCAGGAACTCCAGGCTCGCGACCAGCCCGCCGGGCCGGACCACGCGCGCGAGCTCGGTCAGGGTGGCCTGCGGATCGTCGACGTAGCGCAGCAGGTAGGTGAAGGTCAGCGCGTCGAAGCTCGCATCGGCGAAGGGAAGCCGCTCGGCCCGGCCGGCGACCAGGCAGATCCGGCCGGACTGGCCGGCGGCGGCCACGTTGCGTTGACCCTGACGGAGCATCTGCTCGGTCAGGTCGACGCCGATGACCCTGGCGGTCGTGCGCCTCGCGAGCTGGATGGCGACTCCGGCCGTCCCGGACGCGACATCCAGAATGACCGGGGCGTCCCGCGCGGTGCTGGGCGTGCTGGGCGTGACGTGGTCGACCATGGCCCGGCGCCACCGACCGTTCTGCCCCATGGACAGAACTTCCGCTAGCCGGTCATATCGGGCGGGGAGCGGCGCGAACAGGTGCTGGGCGAAGCGATTGCGCTCGTCAGCAGGAAGAGGCACGGCAGGCTCCTCTGGGCTCCCTGTTCACGGTACGCCCCGGAGCGCCGGACTGCGCGACCGCCGGCGCCCGGGGCTCGCGGGAAACGCCTGGCAGGGCTGGCCGGGCGGACCGGCTCCTTCTGTCGCATACCGTCTGACCTGGGATATCAGTCCAGCAAGGGTGGTATATACCAATCCTTTACCATTTACTTGTTTAATCATTACCAATGGTCACTATACGTTCGCCGCGACGCCCCGCAGTAACGGCCCCAGTCGCCAAACGATGACAAAGCGCCGTTCTCTGCCCTAACGACGGCTAAGGAGCCCGCATGACCCGTCGCTGGTGCTTACCCCTCACGACCATTGCCCTGGTGCTCGGCTCGCTCATGGCCGCCGGCACTGCCAGCGCCTCAGTGAGCGCGCATCCCGCAATCCAGCACGTCCGCCCGGCCAGCTTTGCGCACGGATTCAGGCCGGGTGGCCTGATGCAGCGGCCCTCGGGTGCGACGGCCAGAGCTCACGGCATCCGGAACGTGGCGCAGAGCACGAACTGGTCCGGTTACGCGGTGAACGGTTCCAGCGGCCAGTTCAGCAGCGTCTCGTCGAGCTGGAACGAGCCCACGGCCACCTGCAGCGGCCACGGTGCCAAGTACGCCGCGTTCTGGGTTGGCCTGGACGGCTACAGCAGCAACTCCGTCGAGCAGACGGGCACGGACTCGGACTGCTCTGGCTCGAGGCCCGCGTACTACGGCTGGTACGAGATGTACCCGGCCTACCCGGTGAACTTCAGCAACCCGGTCTCGCCCGGTGACAACATCACCGCGTCGGTCACCTTCAGCGGCACGAACACCTACACGCTGGTCCTGAAGGACACCACCAAGGGCTGGACCCAGACCATCACCAAGAACCAGAGCGGCCTGGCCCGGTCCTCCGCCGAGGTCATCACCGAGGCGCCGTCGTCGTCGTCCGGCGTTCTGCCGCTCGCCGACTTCGGCACCGTCAGCTACAGCTCCTCGTCCGACAACGGATCCTCGATGGGCGGCCAGAGCCCGACCGAGATCGTCATGGTCAACAACAGCGGCGCCGCGAAGGACTCGACGAGCTCGATGAGCGGCTCGGGCGCGTTCAGTAACACCTGGATCAGGAGTAACTAGCTCCGGTCCCTGCCAGCTGTGACAGCAGTTGCCCCGGAGGCCGATGGCATCCGGGGCAACTGCCGTGCCGGGCCGTGCGCGAAGATCGGGCCGTGCGCGAAGATCGGGCCGTGCGCGAAGATCGGGCCGTGCGCGAGGATGCAGTATGGATGCGGAGATAACGGCCGCCGAGCTGGAGACGGCCCGGCTCCGGCTGACCGCGGTCCGCGAGGCCGACGCCGGGGAGATGGCCGTCGTGCTCGGCGACCCGCGGCTGCATGAGTTCATCGGCGGCAGCCCGCTGGGCGTGGCTGAGCTGCGCGCCCAGTACCGCCGGTGGCTGGCTGGCCCGGCCAGCCCGGGCGAGCTGTGGCTGAACTGGGTGGTGCGGCGGCGCGCGACGGGCGAGGCGGTTGGCACGCTGCAGGCGACGGTGACTCGCGGGGCCGGCGGCGGCCTGACGGCCGGGGTCGCCTGGGTCATCGGCCTGCCCTGGCAGGGCAGCGGGTTCGCCGCGGAGTCGGCCGCCGCCCTGGTGGCCTGGCTGTCGGGCGTCGGCGTCGCCGAGGTGACCGCGTGCATCGGCCCTGGCCACCGGGCGTCTGAGCGCGTCGCGGAACGGGCCGGGCTCCGGCCGACGACCGCGTCGGTCGACGGCGAGCGAGTATGGCGTTGGCCCGGCGGGTAGAGACCGGGCCCGAGCGACAGGACCAGGCGGAGGAGCAGCCCATGCAGCCGGAAGTAGCACCAGCCGAGCTCAGTGTTCCCGCGGCCGCCGGCCGCCGGCTCCAGGTCCTGGTCAGCGGGCCCGAAGGCGGCCTGCCGCTGGTATTCCACAACGGCACGCCGTCCGGGCTAGTTGCCTTCGGGCCGATGGTCGCGGCGGCCGCTGCGCGGGGCCTGCGCATGGTGATGTACGCCCGGCCCGGCTATGGCGCGTCAACACCCGACCGGGGCAGGCAGGTCGCCGACGCGGCGATGGACGTCGCCGCGGTGCTGGACGCGCTCGGCGCCGAGCAATTCGTGACCGCCGGGTGGTCAGGCGGGGGACCGCACGCACTGGCCTGCGCCGTCCTCCTGCCGGGCCGGTGCCGGGGCGCGGCGTCGATAGCCGGGGTGGCGCCGTACGGGGCGGCCGGCCTGGACTGGCTGGCGGGCATGGCGGCGGAGAACGTGGCGGAGTTCGGGGCGGCGCTGGCCGGGGAGGCGGAGCTGGGCGCGTTCCTCACGGCGGCCGCGGCCGGGCTGCGCGGCATCACGGCTGATCAGGTCGCTGATGGCCTGGGCGGCCTGGTGTCGGAGGTCGACAAGTCCGTCATCACCGGTGAGTTCGCGGGCTACCTGGCGGCGGCGCTCAGCGCGGCGGTGAGTACCGGGACCGCGGGGTGGCGTGATGATGACCTGGCGTTTGTCCGGGACTGGGGGTTCGTCGTGGATCAGGGCGCGCCGGTGACGGTCTGGCAGGGTGATCAGGACATGATGGTGCCGTTCGCGCACGGTCAGTGGCTGGCCGCGCACGTGCCCGGGGCCCGCGTGCATCTAGTTCCGGGCGCGGGGCATCTCAGCCTCGGCGTGGCCGGGTTCGGCTCGATCCTGGACGACCTGCTGAGCATCGCGGGCACCAGTTAGCCAGGCAGGTTAGGGGAGTCTGGGGCCTGCGGGCTGCTGGCGCGAGACACGGCGCGGCATGCGCGGAGCCGCGCCGTGGCTGGGCATATGGTCGTGCTGCAGTCACGGGGCAGCGCGGCCGGGGACAAGCCGCCTGCCCACGGCCCGGGCGGGGGAGCCCACGGGGTGGGGCGGGGAGCGCATGGGGGATATCAGCCGCCGCGAGGTGCTCGGCGGGACGGGCAGGCTGGCGATCGCCGCCGGACTGGGCACGCAGGCCGGCTGGCTGTTGCCATCGGCATCGCCCAATCGGCGGACCCATCAGCGGACCCGGCCGCTGCCCCAGAGCAGGCCGGACTGGGCGGCGCTCGGCCGGCACCTGCATGGCCGGCTGCTGCGCCCCGGCGATACCGGCTATGTGGTCGCGAGCGTCCCCTACAACAGGCGCTACGCCGACATCCGGCCTGCCGGGGTCGCGCTGTGCGCGGACGTCACGGACGTCCGCACTGCCCTGCGCTGGGCGCGCCATTACGACGTGCCCTTCGCGATCAGGTCCGGCGGGCACAGCTACGGCGGGTACTCCACCAGCCACGGGCTGGTGATTTCCCTGGCCCGGATGAACTCGGTGCGGGTGAACGGCAAGTCGATGACGGTCACTGTCGGGCCTGGCGCCCGCAACCGGGACCTGTACGCGGGGTTAGCCGGCACCGGGGTCGCCGTTCCGAGCGGCCGCTGCCCGACGGTAGGGGTGAGCGGGCTGCTGCTCGGCGGCGGATTCGGGTTCAGCAGCAGGCATCTGGGCCTCACCTGTGATCAGCTGCTGGAGACCGAGGTGGTGACCGCGTCGGGAGCGATGCTGCGGGTCAGCCCGCAGTCGCACCCCGACTTGTTCTGGGCGTGCCAGGGCGGCGGCGGAGGCAACTTCGGGATCAACACCGGCTACACGTTCCGGGCGACCCGAGTGGGTGACGTCTCGGTGTACCGGCTCGAGTGGTCCTGGCGGCAGGCGACCACGGCGCTGAGCGCCATGCTCGGCCTGATGGCGAGCGCTCCAGACACGCTGTCGTGCCGGGTGGGTCTCGACGTGAGCGGCGGCGGGCCGGCCACCGGGGGCACCCCGCGGCGCGGGGTCTCGGCCCTGGGCCTGTACTTCGGGCCCAGCCGGGAACTGGCGGGGCTGCTGGCCCCGGTGCTCGCCGCCGCGTGGCCGTCGGAGCAGCTCATCGAGGACCGCGGCTACCTCGGGGCGCAGGCCATGCTGGCGCACAGCGTGCCCTTCGACAGGTTCGCCTCGAAATCCCGGTTCCTCGACGGCCCGCTGTCGGCCGCCGGCCTGGAGACCGCCGTCCGCTGGATCGAGCGCTGGCCGGGAAGCTCCAACCCGGGAGGCGGCGGGGTGACCATCTTCGCGTGGGGCGGCGCGATCAGCCGGGTGGCTCCGGCCGCCACCGCCTTCGTGCACCGGGACGCCGCTTTCCTGATGGACAACGAGACCACCTGGACGGCCCGGGACAGCCCGCGCGTGGTGCACGCCAACCTCGGCTGGGTGGCGGGCATCTACGACGCGCTCGCCCCGTTCGGCACCAGGCAGGCGTACCAGAACTTCATCGATCCCGCGCTGAGGGACTGGCAGAGCGCCTACTACGGGGAAAACTTGCCCCGCCTGATGCGGATCAAGCGCCGGTATGACCCCGACGAGGTATTCCGGTTTGCCCAGGCCATCCCCGAGGCTCCTGCGCCCTGAGGCGGGGCACAGCGCGGACGACACGACCGTGGATGTGGGACGGCTCCCGTCGGCCGGAGCCCACGCCGATCCGCGACGGCATGTACGCGTAGCGTAATGCTATGCCTAATGGTGATCACCAAGTAACGGAGAGTGGCGCTGATCGGGCGGAGCGAGACGCCGAGCGGGAGGCGACAGAGGGGCCTCGCGGAGGCGTGCCCATCCGCGAGATCGTCGAGGCGGCCGCCCGGTCGGCCCTGCGCGACGGATGGCGGATCCTCGCGGTCGCGGTCACCGTTTCCGTCGTCACGGCGCTGGCGGAGATCGCCGTGGATCACCTGATCAACCCGAACGACCTGACGCTGTCGCTCCTGGCCGGGATCAGCGCGGCGGCCGTGAGCATCCTCGGGACGGTGTTCCTGTCGGGCTTCCTCGCCCGGCTCGTCAGGGCAGCCAACCACGGAGCAGCCAACCACGGAGCAGCCAACCACGAGGCAGCCAACCACGGGGCGGAGCGGGTCACCATCGGGCAGGTGGCGCGGGACCTGCCGTGGTTCCGGCTGATCCGGGCCGACCTGCTGGTGGTCCTGATCATCATCCTGGGGACGCTCGCGCTGGTGATTCCCGGCCTGGTGGCCTTCACGCTGCTGGCCGTGACGGGTCCGGCGATCGAGATCGAGAACCGGAAGGTGCTCGCGGCGCTGCGCCGGTCCGCCCACCTCGTCCGGCACCATTTCTGGCCGGTGGTGCTGCTGGCCACGGTGCCGGTGATGGTGGCCAGCGAGGTCGAGTCCATCGCCCCGGAACCGTCCGGCGCCGGCGAGATCCTAGAGGTGCTCGCCGTCCGGGGGATCCTCGAGGGGGCGCTGGAGGCGGCGATCGGCCTGGTCCTGGTGGAACTCTGTTACCGGCTCATCGCCCTGGACAGCCGGTCGCCCAGCGCGAGTCCGGCGTCCGGCGCCGACAGTGCGCGGAGTTAATGGTTGCGCAGGGAGATCACATCGGACTCGGCGATGCTGTCCGCCTCGATGGCGCGCAGCCCCTCGCCGAGCCGCTCGCGGGCCTGGCGGAGCAACTTGAGCGAGTTACCGGCCTTGCTGCTGGCGGAGGAGCGCTCTGGGTCAGCCCCGTGCTCCTCGATCAGGTGCGCCTGGAGGGCCGCGGCGACCTCGTCGGCGGCCTTGAGCGCGTGATAAACGGCGAGATCCCGGCTGGCGTCGTTAACCATGCCTGCAAGTATGCCCCGCCAGGGACTGCCAGGACTGCCAGGGACTGCCAGTGCCGGTCTCGGTGAAGCTCTCGGCACGTCGGGGCGTCAGTGACGGTGCCGGGACGAGGCTGCTGGATAGGGTGGTCGCCATGATCCACGGGGGAAGCATTCCGGCACGCCAGGATCAGCTCG
Source organism: Streptosporangiaceae bacterium (assembly GCA_035532295.1). Taxonomy (GTDB): domain Bacteria; phylum Actinomycetota; class Actinomycetes; order Streptosporangiales; family Streptosporangiaceae; genus DASUBV01. The sequence continues at coordinate 7,865 of DATKRH010000011.1, read as the reverse complement.
AGGCGGGGAGCCCGCTGCGCACGCCCCGGGCGGCCGCGGCGGCGGGGATCGCCTTCGCGCTGCTCACGGCCACGTCGCTGATCCTGCTCAGGCTGTCGACACCGGCCAATCCGGCCAACGCGGGCCAGTGGCTTAGCGACTCGGGCCGGCGCAAGGCCGTGTCCGTGGCACTGAACCTGATCCCGTTCGCCGGCATCGCGTTCCTGTGGTTCATCGGCGTGCTCCGGGACCGGATAGGTCAGCGTGAGGACCGCTTCTTCGCGACGGTGTTCCTCGGGAGCGGTCTGTTATTCGTCGGAATGTTCTTCTGCGCGGCTGCTCTGGCTGGCGGTCTCATCTCCACGGCGGCTGCCCATCCGAAGGCCCTGCCCGGCTCCGACATCCTGGCCCTGGGCCGCGGCGCGACCACGATCCTGCTCAACGTGTACTCGATGCGGATGGCGGCGGTCTTCACGATTACCACCGTGACCATCGCGCGCCGGACGGAGATCATCTCCCGGTGGCTGTGGGGCGCCGGGCTGGTGACCGCGCTGGTGCTGCTCGTCGCCGTCAGCTTCTCCTCATGGGTGGAGCTCCTGTTCCCGGCCTGGATCCTGGCGCTGAGCATCGACATCCTCGCGGGTAGCGGCGGGGAAGCGTGATCCTGCGTCACACTAGAGATGCGACTCGTCTAGCCCCAGTCGACCTGCTCCAGCAGCCGGGGGAGCGTGATCGTGAACCGGGTCTGGCCCGGCCGGCTCGTCACCGCCACCTGCCCGTGGTGAGCGGCCGTCACGGCATCGACGATCGCCAGGCCGAGGCCGGTACTTCCCGCGCCGCGCGACCGGGAAGTGTCGCCGCGGACGAATCGCTCGAACAAGGCGGGCTGCAGGTCGGCCGGGATGCCGGGGCCGTCGTCCGTCACGGTGACCTGAACCGTACCCGGCACGCCCCGGCCGGGCGCGTCGCTCGCGGCCAGCGCCACCGTCACGGTCGTGCCGGCGGGAGTATGCCGCGCGGCATTGCTCAGCAGGTTCGCCAGGACCTGGTGCAGGCGATGCTCGTCGCCGCGGACCAGCAGCGGCTCGTCGGGCAGCTCAAGCCGCCACCGGTGGCCCGGCCCGGCGGCCCGGGCGTCGCTGGTGACGTCGATGGCCAGGCGGGTCAGGTCGACGGGCTCGCTGGCCAGCGGGCGGCCCGCATCCAGCTGAGCCAGCAGCAGCAGCTCGTCGACGAGCACGCTCATCCGGGCCGATTCCGACTCGACCCGGCTCAGCGCGTGCGCGACGTCTTCGGGAACGGGGCCGCGGTGCCGCCGGGCCAGCTCGGCATAGCCGCGGATCGCCGCCAGCGGCGTGCGGAGCTCGTGGCTGGCATCGGCCGCGAAGCGCCGCAGCCGGGTCTCGCTGGCCGCCCGGCGGGCCAGCGCGGACTCGACATGGCCGAGCATGTGGTTAAACGCCGCGCCGACCTGGCCGACCTCCGTGCCGGGGTTGGCGTCCGGGACCCGCTCGAGCGCGGCGACCTCGCCGCTGCCCAGGGGTAGCTGGCTGACCCGGGTGGCCGTCGCCGCCACCCGGCGCAGCGGACGCAGCGACAGCCGCACCCAGCCAGTGCCGATGACCCCGGTGAGCAGGAGGGCCACGGAGAACACCGCGATCTCGGCGATGGCGACCTGCTGCAGCGTGTTGTCGATGGGCTCAAGCGGGAGCCCGCTGACGTAGACGTCGTTGCCGGCCCTGGTCGCCAGCACCCGGTAGGAGCCGTAGGACGCCAGCTCGATCGTCCGCGCGCTGCCGGGGGCGGGCAGCTCGGAGAGCTCGTGCTGCTCGGCGGCGGTCAGGCGGCACGCACCGGAACTGGCGCCCGCCAGGTGCGGGTCCCTGACTCCGCTGGTCGTCAGCGCGGCCGTGATGGTGTGGTCGGCCTGCTGCTGCGCGCACCCGGCCGGCGTTCCGCTCGGCGGCAGTGCCGGGCTGGCGCCGTCCCCGTCGCCGGGCTTGGTGACGGCGCGGCCGATGCGGTTGGGGTCATCGGGGTCGGTATTCAGCGCGGGGTTGATGCACTCGGCATAGCGCTGGCTGGACAGCATGAGCTGCTGATCAAGCTGGTTCACCAGGACGGAGTTCAGGTGCGCGTAGATGACGACGCCGACCGTCGCGCAGGCCATGGCCAGCAGCGCCAGCAGGCCGGCGACCAGCCTGCCGCGCAGCGTCCGCCCCGCCAGCCACCGGCCGGGCCAGCTCAGCAGGCCGGCCCCGTTCCCCGGCCCGGCGCCGTTACCCGGCCCGGTACCGGAGGGCTGACCGCTGGCAGGCATCGTTACGCTGACGGCTTGAGCACGTACCCGACGCCGCGGACAGTGTGGATGAGCGGCTCGCGGCCGGTGTCGATCTTCTTGCGCAGGTAGCTGATGTACAGCTCGACGACGTGCGCCTGGCCGCCGAAGTCGTAGTTCCACACCCGGTCGAGTATCTGCGCCTTGGACAGCACCCGGCGCGGGTTGCGCATCAGGAAGCGGAGCAGCTCGAACTCCGTGGCGGTCAGCTCAATCAGGTCACCGCCGCGCCGGACCTCCCGGGCGTCCTCGTCCATGGCCAGGTCGCCCACCGTCAGCTCGATGCCGCTGCGGGCCTGGGAGATGCCGGCCCGGCGCAGCAGCCCGCGCAGCCGGGCCAGGACCTCCTCCAGGCTGAACGGCTTGGTGACGTAGTCATCGCCGCCCGCGGTGATCCCGCTGATCCGGTCCTCCACCGAGTCCCTGGCGGTGAGGAACAGCACGCAGACGTTCGGCTGGATGGCCCGCAGCCGGCGCAGCACCTCCAGGCCGTCGAAGTCGGGCAGCATCACGTCGAGGACGACGGCGTCCGGCTCGAACTCGCGCGCCGCCCGGACCGCGCTCGCCCCGTCCGCGGCCGTCCGGATCTCCCAGCCCTCGTACCGCAGCACGCTGCCGAGCAGCTCGGCCAGGCTCGGCTCATCGTCGACGACCAGGACCCGGACCGGACTGCCGTCCGGGTGCTGGAAGCCCCGGCCAGACTCAGGCTGATCCACGGGGAACCTCTCCATGACGCTCATCATGCCGCCAGCATGACCTGCTCGCTTATGCCGGCCTTCTGCGGCGCTTCTAGGTTTCTTCTGAGATAACGGCCGGCCCGCACCGTCAGTTTTCCCCTTCACCGGCGGTCCCGGACGCCGGTCAGCAAGAGCGCCAGCGCGGGGCAGTCCCGGACCGCACGCCGGGCCTGGCCGTCCAGAGCCGGGGGCACGGGGGCATCGTCCACGAGCGGATAGCCCCACTCGTCGAGCGAGATCAGCTCGGGCAGCAGCTCGGCGCACACGCCGTGGCCCGAGCAGGCGACCGGGTTGACCATGACTCGCGTGGCAGGCGGCATCTTAGCTCCAGTCAGCTTCGCTGGCGGCCGTGGCGGGCACCGGCAGGAAGGGCCGGCGATCCGTTGCGGAGCACTGGCCCCGGGCGTGGCGGCCGATCTCGGCCTCGAACACGGTGAAGGCGCTGCGGACGAACCGGACGAAGCCGTCTGGATGGTGGCAGGCTCCGCGGCCCTGCGCCAGCCCGGCCCAGCGCCGCACGTCGGCGAGGACCTGCCCGCCAGGCCGCAGGCCGGCCAGCTCGGCCAGCGCGCCCGCGATGTGCGGGAGGCCGTTGAAGCACGGGCCGCACTGCCCGGCGGACTCCAGCGCGAGGTAGCGCGCCACCCGGGCGGTCTCGGCCAGGCCGCATCGGCTGGCCGGCAGCTCAGCCAGTACCCCCGCGCCTGCGAACGAGCCCGCCGGCCGCAGCGAGGCGTTGTCCAGCGACAGCCGGGCCGCGTGCTCCGGGTCCAGCCAGGCGCCGTGATAGCCGCCGCACAGCACCGCCTGGACTCGGCCGCCGCCGCCCCCGCCGAGCCGGAGCAGCGAGCGGACCGGTGCGCCGAGCCCGGCCTCGACCACATGGCTGCCGCCGTCGGCGCGGTGCACCGTGCACAGCATCGAGCCCGGCTCGGCGGGGGTGCCGGCCGCCCGGAACCAGTCCGCGCCGAAGCGGGCGATCAGCGCCAGGTGCGCGAGCGTTTCGACGTTCTGCACCAGGGTGGGCCGGCCGCCGACGCCGCGCTCGTAGACCGGCGGCCGCTTGAACTGGGGTCGCGCCGTCTCGCCGTTGATGACGTTCACCAGCGCGGATTCCTCCCCGGCCAGGAACCGGTGCGGCGCCTCGATCAGCTCCACCGGGGCGCGGTCGGTTCCGGCGGCGAACCGGTGCGCCAGGGCCTGCGAGAGGTAGGCGATCAGCGCCGCGTCGCGGTGCACGTACAGCACGGTCCGCGTAGCGCCGGCGGCGGACGCGACCAGCTGCAGTCCGTCCAGGACCAGGTGGGGTGCCAGCCACAGCAGGGAGCCGTCCTTGCTGCTGGCCGGCTCGCCCTCGGCCCCGTTGCCGACCACCACGGGCGGGCGGCCCGACTGGATGACCGCGCTCAGCTTGCGGTGCACCGGGAACGCGGCCCCGCCGCGGCCGGTCAGGCCGGCGGCCTCGGCCACGCCGATCAGGGCGCCGGCGCTGGGCGGGTACGCCAGCGGGCCCAGCCGGGCCAGGTGCGCGCCGAGGCTGGCGTCCGGGCCGACGCCGGCCGGGATCAGCCGCGGCAGGCCGGCGGGGGCAGGCGGCCGGGCCGGCCGGGCGGAACGCTGCCCGGAGGGTCGCTGCCTGGCCGGGTGCGGCCTGGCCGGGTGCGGCCTGGTGGGGTGCTGTCCGGTGGGGTGCTGTCCGGTGGGGTGCTGTCCGGTCAGGCGATCGACAGTCATCGGGCACCGGCCTTCGGGCGGAGATCGCCATCGCGGAATTGGTCATCGCGGAGGTTGCGCAGGGCGGCCGGACCGTCGCGGCGCCGGCCGGGTCCGCCGCCGGGCCAGGTGGCCATGACCTGGGCGGCGCGCTGCGCCAGCGGGATCTCGCGGCGCGTTCCGATGACCCGCCAGGCCACCGCGCCGGCGACCGCGATGGCGCAGCCGATGGCCAGGTCGAGCAGCCCGCCGCGCCGCAGGTCGGGGCCGGAGCCGATGCCGTGCGCGAACGCTACCGGCCAGCTGGCGTAACCGAGCCAGTGCACGGCACGCCAGGTCCGGCGGCCGATCCTGGCCCGCAGCAGGCTGGTGATCGTCAACGCGATCATCAGGTCGATCGACACGGCGCCCAGGCCCAGCCAGAACGGCTGATAGTGCGACGCGAACGGGATCACTGACGCGGCGATGCCGATCGAGACGAACGGATCGGCGAGCGCGGTGGTCACGTGCACCGCCACGAACGCCACCGCCAGCAGCGACACGGCGCGGTGCAGGCTGGTCACGGCGAACCGGGGGAGCCCGGGCAGCAGGCCGTGCCGGTTCACCGCGATGCCCAGGACCAGCACCAGGGTCAGCAGCACCAGCGCGACAACTCCGGTGGCCCGGCTGGCGAACCATAGCGCCGTGCCGGAGATGATCCCGTTCACGTTCTCCCCGCCCTATCAGGTCTGCGCCCGCCTGGCGGCGGGACGAGTGACCGTAATGAGGCTGGCCAACGTTCCCCACCCGGTCATCTGAGGATGCCCGGCCGGGTGCAGCGACTCTTCTAGGTTCGCTCTACGTTAGCTCTGAAGGCTGACCGCGACCGCAGGCTAGCCCGCGCAGGCGTATCAGGCCGGGCCAGTTTCCTCAGCCTGATCCTGCTGCCGCGTTGGCAGCGGCGAGGTCGAAGTGCGCGGGGTCGTATTCTTCGCCGGCCCATGCGCGCATCTCCTCGCGTTCCGGGCTCGGCGGCCCGGCGAGCAGCTCCTTGAGGTCGGCTCCCGTACCCGGCGCGGCCAGCCCCGCCGGTTTCGTGACGGCGGCTGCGCGGAAGCTGGGCGCGAGGCCCGCTCCAGGCGGCCGACGTCGGCGCGCAGCTTGGCCGCCAGGGGCGCCGCGGTCCTCGGGCCAGCTTCAGCGGCCTGCTCAGCCGCCGCATGGTCCTTGGTGTCGTTAGCAGGCCCGAGTCGTGAAGACCTCCAGCTGGCCGGCGACTGCCCGCGGCTGCGACACCCTGTTCTCGTCAGCGCGTGGCCGCCGTCCTGCCGCAGCTGCCTTGGTCAGCTGGCCGCCCCGTCGCTGAAATCGGCAAGCCGGGCGGCGATGGCGGGCTCGTCCAGCTCGCCGCTCTCGGCCGCCCGAACGAGCTCGATGGCCTGTCCGGGGGTGGCCTTGACGCTGATGTCGTTCAGGCCGAGCAGCGTGTAGGCGGCGAGCCAGGCGAAGATGTCGTTGCGTGCCTCCAGCGGGTGCAGGCGGGCGATGGCATGCAGCAGCGCGGCCGCGGCGTCTACCGGGTCGGTGTGCACGGGCTGGCCGAGCAGCTCGGCCCGGTGCCGCTCATGGGCGGCGACCAGCGCCGAGTAGTCCCGCACGGCCGGATCGCCCTCGATCCCCTCGGCCAGCCGCAGCAAGGTCCGGATCGCCAGGTACCGCACTCAGGCCACCGCGCGAGTCCGCGAGCGCAGCTCCGCGACCTTGCGCGCGTTGCCGGCCGGGTCGAGCCCGAAAGCCTCCCCATAGCCCGCCAGGGCCTGAGCGGCCAGGCCCAGCGCCTCATCTTCCTGGGCAGCGGAATCAATAGCGTCCTGGACGTATACCTGCATAGAGACCCCGGCGCGGGCCGCTGCCACGGCCAGGCGCTCGTGCGCGCTGCTATCGAGGTGCAGCAGGAACGACTTCTTCGTATCAGCCATGCCCGCACAATACCCCAGCAATACTGATAGCGATACTGCTATCACGTTCGCTTGGGACGCGACCACCAGCGCGGAGTGCAGGTTCGGCATCGGCACCGACACGCGTCATCTTCCCCGGGGCCGCCTACATCTGGTCAGGCGCGTCGATGCCCAGCAGGTCCAGGCCAGTGGCCAGGGTGCGCGCTGTGAGATCGCACAGCAGCAGGCGGCTGTCGCGGACACTGCCCTCTGCGCGGAGCGCTGGGCACTGCTCGTAGAAGCCGCTGAACGCGGTGGCCAGGGCGAAGAGGTAGTGGGCGAGGGTGTGGAAGTCGAGGGTTTCGCTGACTGCGGCGATTGTGCTGCCGAATGTCAGGAGCTGCAGCGTGAGGTCACGTTCGGCCTGCTCGGAGATTTCTATCGCAGCCAGGTGACGCTCGCGCATGCCCGGGACGGGAACGGCGCGACAGGCGGCCGGCGACTGCTCAGGATGATCTGTGGCTGACCATCCGGCGGCCGCCCCCGGCCAGCGCGCAGCGCCCCCCTCCGTGCTAGTGGTCCTGACCACCGGCCGGACCTCCTACCGCCAGGCAGCCAGCTCGCTGCGCCTCAACATCGAGCGCTGGAAGCCGGACGCGGCCCGGATCGACCTTATGGTCAGCTTCGACGCTGCCAGCTGCCGGCCGAGCCGGCACAGAATCCGAAGCTGACATCTGCCGGGGCGCTAGCGTGGGCGCCGATCACGTCTGTTGATCCCCAGCGCTCGGTTCCGCCCGCGCGCTCGACGTGCAGCGCGTACTCGTCGTCGTCCCAGAAGAGCACGATGTCGTATCCGTGCCGGATCGCGAAGAGCAGGCATGCGTTCTTCTTCTGCCCGTAGCCGGCGGCCGGGCTGATGGAGTCCAGCGCCTGCTGTTCGGGCCGGTCCAGCCACCGGGAATGGCGGACGAAGTCAGGGCCCGCGAGGAAGACCCGGCTCCCGGCCGCGAGCGGCAGGCACGCCGGCTCGCGGAACTGTGTTCGAACACCAGCAGGTCACCGGCCGCCAGGACCAGGAACTCGTCGTCCTCGGCGCGATCGAGCCGGGGGCACCGATCAGGGCTGCTGGCATCAGGGATGATAAGGGCCGGATCGTAACGCCACCCCGTTCCCCGCCGGCCG